>DASYGJ010000216.1:0-36098 GCA_035999915.1 Leifsonia sp. | reverse complement strand
GCGTTGGCCAGACGGGCGATCTCACCGGTCCACCACTTGCGCGCGGCAGCCGGGGTCGCACCGGCGGCGATCGTCGCCTCCAGCTCATCCAGCAGGTCGGCGTTGGCCACATCCTGGAACTCCAGAGCAGTGAAACCCCAGTCCGCGGTCAGACGCTTGCGGCGCGCCTCCGGCTTCTCGGGCAGCGTGCCGCGAAGCTCCTCGACCCACTCGCGAGACGGAGCGACGGGAACGAGGTCGGGCTCCGGAAAGTACCGGTAGTCGTCGGCGTCGCTCTTCGGACGGCCGGCGCTGGTGGTGCCCGTGTCTTCGTGCCAGTGACGGGTCTCCTGGATGATCACACCGCCGGCTGCCAGAATGGCTGCCTGGCGTTGGATTTCGTAGCGCACCGCGCGCTCCACCGAACGTAACGAGTTCACGTTCTTCGTCTCCGTGCGGGTCCCCAGCTTCCCTGATCCACGCGGACGGAGCGACACGTTCGCGTCGCAGCGCACGTTGCCCTCCTCCATACGCGCGTTCGAGACGCCGAGTCCCTTGACGATGTCCCGGATGGTGCGCACATACGTGCGACCGATCTCCGGCGCGTCCGCTTCGGCGCCTTCGATCATCTTGGTGACGATCTCGACCAGCGGAACTCCCCCGCGGTTGTAGTCGACCAGCGAGTAGTCGGCGCCCTGGATGCGGCCGGTTGCGCCACCGACATGCGTCAGCTTCCCGGCATCCTCCTCCATGTGTGCGCGCTCGATCTCCACGACGATCTCGCGGCCGCTCTCGAGCTCGATGGTCACCGTGCCCTCGAACGCGATCGGCTCGTCGTACTGCGACGTCTGGAAGTTCTTCGCCGTGTCCGGGTAGAAGTAGTTCTTGCGCGCGAACCGGCTCGACTCGGCGATCTCGCAGTCCAGAGCCAGTCCGAGGCGGATGCTCGACTCGATCGCTTTGGCGTTCACCTGCGGCAGGCCGCCCGGCAGCCCCAGGCAGGTCGGGCAGGTGTTCGTGTTGGCGCCGGATCCGAATTCGTTCGCGCAGCCGCAGAACATCTTCGTCTTTGTGTTGAGCTCGACGTGCACCTCGAAGCCGAGCACCGGCTCGAACAGTTCGAGGGCCTTGTCGAAGTCCATCAGTTCCGCTTTGGCCATCAGACGGCTCCCTCTTCGCTGGCGAACATCTCGGTGGCGCTCAGGTCGGGCGCCTGGCTGATCAGGGTGTGACCCCAGTTCGCTTCCAGGAGCTGCTCGAGCGCCGCGCCGATCGTGTAGAGGCGCGCATCCGCTCGAGCCGGCGTCATCAACTGTAAGCCCACCGGCAGGCCGTCTTCGGGGGCGAGGCCGATCGGGAGCCCCATGCCGGGCACGCCGGCGAGGTTGGCCGGGATCGTGGTGACGTCGTTGAGGTACATGGCCATCGGGTCGGCCAGCTTCTCGCCGAACTTGAACGCGGTCGTCGGTGCACTAGGGCTGACCAGCACATCCACCTTCTCGAACGCGGCGGCGAAGTCGCGCTGGATGAGCGTGCGCACCTTCTGCGCACTGCCGTAGTACGCGTCGTAGTAGCCCGCACTCAGCGCATACGTGCCGAGGATGATGCGGCGCTTGACTTCGGGACCGAACCCGGCATCGCGGGTCGCCGCCATCACGCGTTCGACCGTGGCGGGCGGATCGTCCGGGTTCACCCGCAGACCGAACCGCACGGAGTCGAAGCGGGCGAGGTTGCTGGAGGCCTCGGCCGGAAGGATGAGGTAGTACGCCGCGACGGCATATTCGAAGCTCGGAGCGCTGACTTCGACGATCTCGGCGCCTGCCGCCTCGAGCAGCGCGAGAGACTCCTCGAAACGCTGCGTCACGCCCGCCTGGAAGCCCTCGCCAGCGAGTTCCTTGATGACGCCCACGCGAATCCCCTTGAGGGATCCTTCGACCAGCCCGGCGCGCGCCGCGTCGGCCATCGACGGCCACACGTCGGAGAGCGATGTCGAGTCGAGCGGGTCGTGCCCGGCGATCACGTCGTGCAGCAGCGCCGCGTCGAGAACCGTCCGCGCGACGGGGCCGACCTGATCGAGCGAACTGGCCAGCGCGATCGCGCCATACCGGCTGACACCGCCGTAGGTCGGTTTGACGCCCACCGAGCCGGTCACGGCCGCGGGCTGACGGATCGAGCCTCCGGTGTCGCTGCCGAGCGCGAGCGGCGCCTCGAAGGCGGCGACGGCGGCTGCCGAGCCACCACCCGAGCCGCCAGGGATGCGCTCGAGGTCCCACGGGTTGCGTGTCGGACCATACGCCGAGTGCTCGGTGGAGGAACCCATCGCGAACTCGTCCATGTTCGTCTTGCCCAGAGGAACAAGGTCGGCCTCGCGCAGGCGACGCACGACGGTCGCGTCATACGGCGGCAGCCAGCCCTCGAGGATCTTGGATCCCGAGGTGGACGGCATGTCGTTGGTCGCGAGCACGTCTTTGATCGCGACCGGAACACCCGCGAGCGCCCCCAGCTTTTCGCCGGAAGCCCGGCGGGCGTCGACGGAGGCCGCGGTGGCGAGCGCCTTCTCACCGGCCACATGCAGGAAGGCGTGCACATCCGCATCCACCGCCGCGATGCGGTCGAGGTGCGCACGGGTCGCCTCGGCCGACGAGACCTCGCCAGACGCGAGGAGGCCGGCGAGGGCGGATGCGGAAAGTCTGGTCAGATCGGTCACGATCGGCCTCTCTACTCTTCGTCCAGGATCGCGGCGACCTTGAACTTGTCGCCGAGACGGTCGGGCGCGCCGGCGAGCGCCTGCTCCACCGTGAGCGACGGCACCACCGTGTCGTCCCGGAACACATTGGTGAGCGGCAGCGGGTGGCTGGTGGCTGGAACATCGGGTCCGGCGACCTCGGTCACCTTGGCCACCGCCTCGACGATCTGCCCGAGCTCGCTGGTCAGACTCTCGATCTCTTCCTGGCTGAGATCGATCCTGGCGAGACTCGCCAGGTGCGCGACCTGCTCTGCACTGATTTCGGACATGGCTCTCCGTCACGGCTCGGATGGTGGATGGATCAATTCTATTCAGTCGGACCCGGAGCCGCGGGCACGGTCGGCGGGCGCCGTCAACGGGCGCCGTCAGCGGCTGGAGGCGGCCTGCACCTCGGGAGTTCCGGATCCCGTCCCGCTGCTCATGACGAGACCGCCGAGATCGATGCCGATCATGGCGAGATTGCGCATGCTCTCGGTGCCCGCCGTGAAGTACTGATTGTGCCCCGAGGAGCCATCGAGCTTCGCGCCGGTGAGCGGGTCGACGCCACCGCCGACGCCCATCCGCTGTGCCCCGTAGGACGGCGAACCGGGGTCACTGCCGAAGAAGGCGCTGTGTGCGATCGGGTCGAGGGAGGCCTGACCGACGAACACGTTGTCGTCGCGCACACTGAGGTCGGCCACCGACTGAGCATCGCTGCCCGGCGAGCCGAGCAGCGCCAGGGCGTCAACGGTCACAGTGTGGCGCTCCAGTGCGAGGAGCGCGGCCGTCGATCCGTAGGAGTGGGCGAAAACGCTCAGATAGGGCGGGTTCGCCTGCCGCAGCGACTGGATGCCCTCGAGCGTGCGCTCCAGGCTGTCGGCACCTTCGGTCGCAAGTTTCATGCCGCCGATGTTCATCAGCATCGGGGTCTGGTAGCCGATCCAAGCGACCGTCGCGACCCCCGGCGTCGTCTCGTCGCCGCGCGGGCCGAGCACCCGGTGCAGCAAGCTCGTCTCATCGTCGTAGAGGGACTGCGCCGTTTTCGCCCAATCGACGATCTGCTCGCCGACCGACATGTACATCCCGGGGACGAGTACGCTCACGAACTTCGCCGTCGCGAGGTCGCCGAAGACGATCGAGGCCTTCGCGTTGTCCGAGGCGTCCAGGGACACCAGCGTACGCTTCACCCCGTCGCGAGACTGCAGCGCCTTCCGCACGTTCGTGAGGGTGGTGAGCTTCTGCTGCAATTCGATTCGCGCGGCTTTACCGCGACCCGAGGCAAGGCGGTGGTCGGTGTCGGCGATGGTCCGGGTCAGATCGAGAACGTTTGCGCGCCCTCGCACCGAGTACGGGATCCCCTCCAGGTTGCCGATCACGTGGGGGGCGGCATTCAGCAGTGACGCCTGTTTCACCGGGTCGAGGAGCCGCCAGACACTGCTGACATCGCCGGCCTGCGGAGGATTCACGAGCATCCGGTCGAGATCAGCGCGGTGGGAGTCGACGAAAGCGGGAAGGTCGGATGCGCTCAGTCGGCCGAGAGTGCCGAGGATCGAGCCCGTCGCAGCGGCTGATTTTGCGTTGCCGGCGATCGCGTCTCCGACGTCGGATGAGGGCCCTGACGAGAAGGCCGACGCTGCGGTCGCCGCGGGGCGTTCCGCGGGCACGCCAGGGGCCCCGGTCAGCCCTATGGCCACCGAGGTAAACGCTGCAATTGCTGCAAAGCCGACCAGCACTCTGTCCGGGTCCCTCCGAGAGCGACGAGCTAAGCCCTTGCAGTGCGCCCCGGGCGAGCGCACACCCTCGATGCTATCGGTATCACCAATACGGCGAGCCGTTCGGTCTACCCCCTGTTATGGAGTAGACCATCGAGTCGGAACACCTCAGACGGCTTGGGGGCCGCCTTCGAGCAGCCGCCGGAACCCGTCTGCGTCGATCACGGGAATCCCGAGCTCCTCCGCTTTCGTCAGTTTGGACCCGGCCCCCGGACCCGCAGCGACGAAGTCCGTCTTCTTCGACACGCTCGATGCCGCCTTGCCACCGGCCGCGATGATCGCCTCCTGCGCCCCCTCCCTGCTGAAGCCTTCCAGTGAGCCCGTTGCGACGACCGTGAGGCCCGCGAGCACTCCCCCGGCCGCCTCTGCCGCGCCCGGCCCCGGATGGCCAGGCATGGCGAATTGCACCCCGTCTCGTGCCCAGCGTTCGACGATCTCCCGGTGCCAGTCGACTTCGAACCAGGCCAGCAGGGCATCGGCGATGATCCCGCCGACACCGTCGACTCCTGCCAGCGCTTCCCGGCCGGCCGACCGGATCGCATCCAACGAACCGAAGTGGTTGGCCAGGGCCCGCGCGGCCACAGGACCGACATGCCGGATGTTCAGGGAAACGAGGATGCGCCACAGAGGTTTGGTGCGCGCCGCCGCCAGGTTCGCGAGCAGCTCGGTCGCGTTCTTGGAGGGGACGTACTCGGCATCGCCCGAGAACTCGGACGCGTGCGGATCGTACGGCCCGTCTTTCTTCTGCCGCCGCCGTCGGAACGGCGTATCCGTCTTCTCCGCGCCGGTGTCGGTGAGTTTCGGCAGACCGGTCTCGTTGTCTCGCACGACGACCTGCACCGGGAAGATGTCGGCCATCGTGAGCCCGAAGAGCCCTGCCTCGGTCGGCAGTGGCGGGGTCGGCGGATGCAGCGGCTGCGTCAGCGCGGCAGCCGCCACCTCGCCGAGCGCCTCGACGTCGAGCGCGCCGCGGGACCCGATGTGTTCGACCCGTCCGCGCACCTGCGCGGGGCAGAACTCCGAGTTGGGGCACCGCAGATCGATGTCGCCCTCCTTCGCGGGCGCCAGCTTCGTTCCGCAGATCGGGCAGTTCTCGGGCATGACGAATTCGTGCTCCGAGCCGTCGCGCAGTTCCACAACCGGGCCGAGGACCTCCGGGATCACATCCCCGGCCTTGCGAAGCACCACGGTGTCGCCGATCAGTACCCCCTTGGCTTTGACCACATCCTTGTTGTGAAGGGTCGCCTGGCGCACCTCGGACCCGGCCACCCGCACCTTCTCCATCACGGCGAATGGTGTCGCGCGTCCGGTGCGGCCGATGCTCACCACGATGTCCAGAAGCTTTGTGTTGACCTGTTCCGGTGGGTATTTGTACGCGATCGCCCACCGCGGAGCGCGGCTTGTGGCTCCGAGCTCATCGTGAAGTGCCAGCTCATCCACTTTGACGACGACGCCGTCGATCTCGTGCTCGACGCTGTCACGGTGGAGCCCGAAGTACTCGATGAACTCCGCGGCCTTCGCAGCGGAGTCGACCACGCGGTAGTGCGTCGAGGTCGGAAGGCCCCACTCTTTGAGCAGTTCGTACGTCTTCGACTGGCTGTCGACCGGCGGATTCGCCCAGGCGCCGATGCCGTGCACCAACATGTGCAGCCGGTTCAGCCTCGCCCGCATGAGCGCGAGGTGAGCCGCGTTCTTGCCCTCCGCCTTCTGCCGCAGAGATCCGCTCGCCGCGTTGCGCGCGTTGGCGAAGACCTTCTCTCCCAGCTCGAGTTGCGCGGCGTTCAGGGCCTCGAACTCGGCCACCGGAAAGAACACCTCGCCGCGCACCTCGACGATCGGCGGATGCCCTGTTCCCGCCAGCCGCGTCGGGATCGCCGGGATGAACCGGATGTTCTCGGTCACGTCTTCGCCCACCACCCCATCGCCACGCGTCGCCGCCGAGACCAGCGAGCCGTTCTCGTAGCGGAGGTTGATGGCGAGTCCGTCGATTTTCAGCTCACACAGGTAGTCGACCTTGCGGTCGGAGTCGCGCTCGACCTTGGCCGCCCAGGCCTTGAACTCCTCGACGGAGAAGACGTTGTCGAGGCTGAGCATCCTCTCGGCGTGCTCGACCGGCGCGAACAGCGTGGTCTGCGCACGCCCGCCGACCGTCTGGGTCGGGCTGTCCTGGCTCTGCAGCTCGGGGTACAGCCGTTCCAGCTCTTCGAGCCGATGGATCATCCCGTCGTACTCGAGATCGCTTACCAGCACGGTGTCGCGCTCGTAGTACGCGTCGCGGAGTTCGAGGATGCGGGTGGTCAGCTGCTGCGCTTCGGCGCGTGCGGCCCTCGGGTCGTCTTCACTGTCATTCGCCACGCGTCAAGCATAGGGACACCCACCGATACTGGTGCGGCTGGCAGCGCTGTCATCGGCTGAGGGTGGCCGCGACGTCGAGCCGGTTGAGCTTGTCGGGGTTGGCTATCGAATAGATGCGCGTGATCCGGCCGTTCTCGACGGCCACGCTGGTGACACCCACGAGCTGACCGTCCAAGTCGAGGCGGATGGCGCGCTGACCGTTTACCCAGATCGCAGAAGCCACAAACTCGCCGTTGACCTTCGCCATACCGCCGAGGAGGTAGCGCGCAAGCTTGAGAGCGCCGACGACCGGCCGGCGGGCGGCGCCGCGAACCTTGCCACCGCCATCGGCGACGGAAACCACGTCGGGTGCGAGTACGTCCATGAGCCCCTGCAAGTCACCGGTATTCAGAGCGGTGACGAGGCGGGCGACGACCTCCTCGTGTTCGGAGCCGACGACCTGCACCCTCGGGCGTCGGGACGACACGTGCTCCTTCGCGCGGTGAGCGATCTGTCGCACGGCGGCCGATGTCTTGCCGACGGCATCGGCGATCTCTTCGTAGGTCAGGTCGAACACTTCACGGAGCACGAAGACGACGCGCTCGGCCGGCCGAAGAGTCTCGAGAACGGTGAGCATTGCGATCGAAACGCTCTCGGCCAACTCCACGTCCTCGGCGATATCGGGGCTCGTCAGCAGGGGTTCGGGGAGCCACTCCCCGACGTAGTCCTCTCGACGCCGCGACACTGTGCGAAGCTGGTTGAGGGCCTGGCGCGTCACGATGCGAACGAGGTAAGCGCGCGGCTCCCGGATCACCGCCGGATCGATCGACGACCAACGGAGCCACGACTCCTGCAGCACATCCTCAGCGTCTGCGGCCGAGCCGAGAATCTCGTACGCGACAGTGAACAGGAGACTCCGGTGGACGACGAACTGGTCGTCATCGACGCCTCCGGCGCGGCTCATGTCGCCAGCCTACTCGGCGGCCGAAGCGCTCGACGGCACGGCCAGCGGAGCCAGACCACACGAAGCGGCGAACTCCTCCGAGTGGATCCCGAGGGCGACATTCATGCGCGCCGTCATGTTCATGAAGGACACGCGGGCCGCGAGTTCGACAAGCGCCGCGGGTCCGAGTTCGCGAAGGAGCACGGCCGAGAGGTCGTCCGTGACGGCCGGAGGTGTTTGGCTGGCCAGCTCTGCGTATTCCATGACTTGACGCTCGAGAGTCGTGAAGATCGAAGACTCCCGCCAGCGTGGGACTTCACGGACCTTTGTCTCGTCGAGCCCGCTATTGTGCGCCATGAAGTAGTTGAAGTCGAGGCAGAAGCTGCACCCGATCGTGGCGGCCGATGCCATGCCCGCATACGAGGCGAGGTCCGGTTCGAGCTCGTGCCAGCGCTCCACCTTCCGGCCTATTCCCATGGCGTCCTTCATAACGGCCTGGTTTTGCCACATCACACCGATCGAGTCGGGCACGCGGCCCAACATCTTGCGAGCTGCCAATTTCACAACCGCTCCGTAGACGCCGGAAATCTCAGTTGCCGGGACGCGTGTGCCGCTCGTCATGTCTACTCCAATGTCCGTGGATCGATTCCTTGAACATGAAGACACCGCCCGACACGCGCGTGTGACAGACCCGCCACAAATCGTCCGGAGCTGCCTCTAATATGTCGCGCAGTACGGTCAGGAGACGGGGACGGGGACGGGGACGGCCGAGACGGTGCGGTCGATCGTCGTCTGCCCAAGCACACGGGTACCGACGTAGACCACGGCCGTCTGGCCCGGCGCGACGCCATTGAGCGGCGTATCCGGGATGACGACGAGTTCGTCCCGGCCGTCGGCGCCGGGCTTCACGACGGCCACCGCGGGAACGGGATCGGCATGGGCACGGATCTGCACGTCGCAGGCGAACGGCTGAGCCGCATTCTCGGGCGCCAGACCCGCCCAGGTGAACCGGGAGCCGGCGATCTCGGCGATGTCGAGCGCCTCCTTCGGACCGACCACCACGGTGTTGTCCTTCGGGCGCACCTCGAGCACGAAGCGCGGCTTGCCGTCATCCGACGGGAATCCGATGTTGAGACCCTTGCGCTGACCAACGGTGAAAGCGTGTGCGCCCTCGTGGTCGCCCAGCTTGTTGCCGCTGCGGTCGAGGATGTCGCCGGTCTCGGCGCCGACGCGTTCGGCGAGCCAGCCACGGGTGTCGCCGTCCGGGATGAAGCAGATGTCGTGCGAGTCGGGCTTGTTGGCCACGCTGAAACCGCGTCGGGCCGCCTCCGCCCGCACCTCGGACTTGGCGGGGGTCGCACCCAGCGGGAACATGGCGTGCGCGAGTTGGTCGGAGGTGAGCACGCCGAGAACGTAGGACTGGTCCTTCGCCCACGCGCTGGCGCGGTGCAGCTCACGGTTGCCCTGTGCATCCGTGACGATGGTGGCGTAATGGCCGGTGGCGACAGCGTCGAAGCCGAGATCGAGCGCCTTCTCGAGAAGGGCGGCGAACTTGATCTTCTCGTTGCACCGCATGCACGGGTTCGGCGTGCGTCCGGCGCTGTACTCCGCGATGAAGTCGTCGACGACGTCGAGCTTGAAGCGCTCGGAGAAGTCCCACACGTAATACGGGATGCCGATGATGTTCGCAGCGCGCTGCGCATCCATCGAGTCCTCGATCGTGCAGCAGCCACGGCTACCGGTGCGGAGGGTGCCCGGCATGCGGCTCAGGGCCAGGTGCACCCCGACCACCTCGTGCCCGGCATCGACAGCGCGGGCCGCCGCTACCGCGGAGTCCACCCCTCCACTCATCGCCGCCAGAACTTTCACCCGGACATCCTACGCCCGCCCTCCTGAGCGCCCGCCCTGGAGCACGCGCAAGGTGTCAGTGTCCGAGTCGCGTTGTGCGCTCGGCGAGCCCGGCGCGGGACGCCTGCGCGTATGCCGACGGGAGTGCGGCGATCACGGCGTCGACGTCGGCCTCCGTGGTCGTCCGGCCGAGGGTGAGGCGGAGGGCGCTTCGGGCGTCGCGCTCGCTTCGGCCCATGGCCAGCAGAACGTGCGACGGCTCCGGGATGCCCGCCTGGCACGCCGATCCGGTCGACACCGAAATCCCGGCGAGGTCGAGCAGGAACAAGAGGGAATCACCTTGCGCGCCCGGGAAGGTGAAGTGAGCATTCGAAGCGACGCGTCCCGGCGACCCGGCGGGGATGCCGCTGAGCACCGCCTCCGGCACGGCCTCGAGTACTCCGCGGATGAGCCTGTCGCGCAGAACGGTGAGACGGGCTCCCTCGCGCGCGAGCTCCTCCACTGCCGACCGGGCCGCAACGGCGAACGAGACCGCGGCCGCCACATCCTGGGTGCCGCTACGGACCTGCCTCTGCTGGCCTCCGCCGTGCACGAGCGGCACGACGCTCACGCTACGGCTGAGAACGAGTGCGCCGATGCCGACCGGTCCGCCGATCTTGTGGGCGGAAACGCTCAGCGCGCTGACCCCCGAACGGTGCAAGTCCCCGAAGTCGATCGGCAGATGACCGTAGGCAGCGACGGCGTCGATGTGCACCGGAACGCCGACCGACGCCGCCAGTGCCGCCAATTCGCCGATCGGCTGGATGGTTCCGACCTCGTTGTTCACCCACAACGCCGTGAGCAGCGCTCGCTTCAGGGGCTCGACCGCGAGCGCATCCCCGGCGGCGTCGACACGGATGCGTCCCTCTCGGTCCAGCGGAAGCCACTCAAGATGCGCGCCCTCGTGACGCTCCAGCCAGTCGAGCGTGTCGACGGTCGCATGATGCTCACCGCCGGGCGCGAGCACGCGTGGCCGTGCACGATCCGCACCGTTCCCGTTGCGAGCCCAGTACAACCCCTTGATCGCGAGATTGATCGCCTCGGTTCCGCCGGAGGTGAAGACCACCTCGATGGGGTCGCAACCGAGGGTGCCGGCGACGGTCTCGCGAGCCTCTTCGAGCATCCGCTTGGCCTGCTGGCCCTGGCTGTGGATCGAGGAAGGGTTGCCGACGACCCCCATCGCTTCGGCGTAGGCGGCGATGGCCTCCGGCCGCATCGGCGTGGTCGCCGCATGGTCCAGGTAGACTGGCACGTTCACCTCCTCGGAACGGAAACGTCTGTGTATTCACTACTCTAGAACGCATGACTTCCGGCGATCCTCTGCGCAATCTGGGCATCCGCCTCACGCCCCACGGCGGAGAACTGCGCGTCTACTCGGCCAGTGCCGACGGCATGGAACTGTGTCTGTTCGACACCAAAGATCCGAACTGGCTCGTCAAAACGGTTCCGATGACGAAGGATGCGAACGACGTCTGGGTGGGCCGCTCGCGCACCCTCACGGTCGGCACCCGCTATGCCATCCGGGTCTCCGGTCCGAAAACGCCGAACGACGTGTTCAACCCGACGTCGCTGCTGCTCGATCCCTACGCCCGCGGACTGGTGCGCGTGGGGATGAGCGAATGGCGCGGAACGGTCATCGCCGACGGCTTCGACTGGGGCGAGTCGCGCAAGCCGAACATCCCACTCGACCACACAGTCGTCTACGAGGCGCACGTGAAGGGCATCAGCAAGCTGAATCCCGATGTGCCGGAGGACCTGCGCGGAACATACGCCGGTCTGGCTCACGAGTCGACGATCGCCTATCTCAAGGATCTCGGCGTCACCTCGATCGAGCTGCTCCCCGTGCAAGCGTTCGTGTCCGAACAGAGGCTGATCCAGCAAGGACTCACCAACTATTGGGGCTACAACACCCTCAACTTCTTCTCCCCGCACTCGCTGTATGCCTCACGCGCGGCGCAAGCGGCGGGGCCGGATGCCGTGCTCGACGAGTTCAAAGGCATGGTCAAGCTGCTCCACCTCGCCGGCCTCGAAGTCATCCTCGACGTCGTCTACAACCACACAGCCGAGGAGGGCATCGGCGGCCCACGCACCAGCTTCCGTGGAATCGACAACGCCACCTACTACCGGCACGATGCGAACGGCGCATACATCGACGTCACGGGATGCGGCAACACTCTCGACTTCGGCAAGGACGTACCTGTTCGCCTGGTGCTCGACTCGCTGCGGTACTGGGCGAACGAGGTGCAGATCGACGGGTTCCGATTCGACCTGGCCGCCACGCTCGGTCGTGACGCCGCGGTCGAGTACACGCCCGACCATCCGTTGCTCCAGGCGATTCTGCACGACCCGCAGCTGGCCGACGTGAAAATGATCGCCGAGCCATGGGATGTGGGGATGGGCGGCTGGCAGACCGGCAACTTCCCGGGCGGCTTCTCCGAGTGGAACGACCGCTACCGCGACCGCGTGCGCAACTTCTGGCTCGCTGACATCAAAGAAGCGCGTGCGCACGGTCAGGCGCCGATCGGTATCGGCGGCTTCGCCACCCGGCTTGCCGGATCGTCGAACACGTTCTCGCAGCAGCGCGGCCCGCTCGCCTCGGTGAATTTCGTCACCGCCCACGACGGTTTCACCATGGCCGACCTCACCGCCTACGACGTCAAGCACAATCTCGGCAACGGCGAGAACAATCGGGACGGCACGGACAACAACCGCTCCTTCAACCATGGAACGGAGGGGGCGACGACGGACGAAGCGGTGTTGCTGGACAGGCACAAGGCCATCCGCAACCTGATGGGGACGCTGCTGCTCTCCGCCGGCGTGCCGATGATCACCGCAGGGGACGAGTTCGGGCGAAGCCAGCGAGGAAACAACAACGCGTACTGCCAAGACAGCGAATTGACCTGGCTGAGCTGGCTGCGAACGCGGGAACAACGCGAGCTCCTCGACACCACCAAGCGACTGCTCGAACTGCGACGCCAGAACCCCGCACTCCGCCCGAGCAAGTTTGCGGTGTTCGGTCAGACGACCAAGAACGCCAGTCACATGGACTGGTACGACGCCGGCGGCAACCTGATGGACGACGAAGACTGGAACTCCCCCGAGAACCGCACACTGCAATACTTGGCCGCCAGCACCCCGGACCGCGAGGACTTCAACCGCATCCTGCTGATCGTGCACGGTGTCGAGGACGACGTTCAGGTCGCCCTCCCGGTAGCCCCAGGAGTGACGTCTTACACCCTCCTCTGGGATAGTGCCACCGAGCTGCCGATCGAAGAGGACAACACCGAGAT
Organism: Leifsonia sp.; assembly: GCA_035999915.1. GTDB lineage: Bacteria > Actinomycetota > Actinomycetes > Actinomycetales > Microbacteriaceae > Leifsonia. Next base: position 23,168 of record DASYGJ010000216.1, on the reverse strand, counting down.
CCCACCCGGAAGCGAACGTCTGGTCGGCGGCGCGTCGATGCAGCTGTACCGCGCCAACGGGCCGCGCGTTGCGCCGGAGCCAGAACCCGCGCCGGCCTCGGAGGTCGCTGTAGCAGGCGGGACCGGGCCGGCGGAGGTTGCTTAGTGGCGCGACAGCGGCCCGCTGCGGGAACGCAGGCCACGGTTGCGCTCTCTGACGCGGGCATCCCGTTCGTGGTGCATCCGTATCACCATGATCCGAGTGCACCCTCCTACGGGCTCGAAGCGGCCGAAGCCCTCGGTGTCGACCCAGACCGGGTGTTCAAGACGCTTTTGGCCGACACCGATGCGGGAATCGTCGTCGGGATTGTTCCGGTCACGGGGATACTGGACCTCAAAGCCCTCGCCTCCGCCGTCGGTGCCAAACGCGCGACGATGGCCGATCCCGCCGTCGCCGAACGCCGAACCGGCTATGTCGTCGGTGGGATCAGCCCCATCGGGCAGAAGACGCCGCATCGGACCGTGCTGGATGAGACGGCACAGCTCTTCGACACGATCTTCGTCTCGGGAGGCAAGCGCGGCCTCGACATCGAGCTCACCCCGCACGACTTGGTGCACGCGACGGATGCGGTCTTCGCGCCGATCGCTCGGGCGTAGCACCGTAGGTGGAGTGCGTTTGCCAGTCACTTCGGGCAGCCGCGTCCGCCATCGCCCGTCGGAGATTTCCAAGCTCCACGCACCAAAACTCCGTCCTGACGGAGAGAGCAACGGCGTGCCGACCGAAAACTCCTGCATTCGGCAATCGGAGTGAGATTGTCGGAAGGAGGATTCGGGCGACACGCCGCCAGTGTTTCCGTCTGGAAGGAGTTTGGGGGCTTGGAGCTTCGAAACCTCCGTCGCTGGGTGAGCAGGCGGGGCTGGCAGATCCAGCTCCACGTTCCTTCGCCCGCTACGAGGCCACCGCCACCAATCCCAGCTCCGCCGACCCGAGGAGCAGGTCATTCTTCGGGACGATTCGCACCGTGTAACCGAACGCGCCGGCCCAGGCGAGCTGAACCGTTCCGCGGTACTCTCGGGCGACGGAAGGGTCCTGGGTTCCGGGTTCGTCGATGTCGACCTCAAGGGCGGCGTAACGCACATCGGTGAGCTGATCGCCGTCGTGGCTGCGGCCATAGACGACCTGCACCTCCACCTCTTGGGGTGAGAGGCCGTTGAGGTGCACAAGGGCCCGCAAGTGCAATTCGTCGCCGACCTGCGGCACCGCATCCACCCCGCCTGATTCCACGTGAGCAACATTCACCCCAGGCCAGGCGGCTTGCACACGCCGTTTCCAGGTGGCGAGGCTTCGCGCTGCGGCGTACCCGTCAGCGCTGAGACGTCGTTCGTACCCATTGGCGGGCACATACAGCCGGTTCACGTATTCACGCACCATACGACTCGCGCTCAGCTCCGGCGACAGCGTCGCGAGCGTATGACGGATCTGCGCGACCCAGGCGCCGGGCACCCCGTCGCCGTTGCGGTCGTAGAAACGCGGCGCGATCTGGTTCTCGATCAGGTCGTAGAGCGCTTCCGCCTCGAGCGCGTCACGTTCGGCGCCGTCCCCCGCGGCATCCGCCGACGGGATCGCCCAGCCGTTCTCGCCGTCATAGAACTCGTTCCACCAGCCGTCCAGGATCGACAGATTGAGCGCACCGTTGAGCGCGGCCTTCATGCCTGAGGTTCCACACGCTTCCAGCGGGCGAAGCGGATTGTTCAGCCACACGTCTGTGCCCGGGTAGAGCAGTTGGGCCATGCCGATGTCATAGTCGGGCAGGAACACCAGACGCGTGCGGATGTCCGCCTCCGACGCGAACTGCACCAGCTTCTGGATGAGTCGCTTGCCTTCGTCGTCGGCCGGATGCGATTTGCCCGCGATCACGATCTGCACCGGGCGCTCCGGATGCAGCAGGATCGCCCGCAGCCGCTCCGGGTTGTGCAGCATGAGGGTCAGCCGCTTATAGGTCGGTACACGGCGCGCGAAGCCGATGGTGAGCACCGAGGGGTCGAGCAGCTCGCTCATCCATGATGGTGCGACACCGCCCGGATTCTGGCTCTCCCACGCGGCCTGCAGGCGACGCCGGGCGTCGCCGACGAGCTGTTCACGCATCCTGGTTCGCACCGACCAGAGGTCGAGGTCGCTCACAGCGCCGCTGTTCGCCCAGTCAGCCGTCGTGGTGTCGTCCGTGCCGAGTCGTTCCTCTGCCAGTGCACGGAGCAGCGGGTCGGTCCAGGTCGGAGCGTGAACGCCGTTCGTGACCGAGTCGATCGGCACTTCGTCCGGGTCGAAGCCCGGGTACAGTCCGTTGAACATGTGCCGGCTGACGTCGCCGTGCAGTTTCGAGACACCGTTCGCGTGCTGGCCGAGCCGCAGCCCCATGACCGCCATATTGAACATCTCGGACGAGCCGCTCGGGTAGTCTTCCGCGCCGAGCGCGAGCACATCCGGAACAGCGACACCGGGAAGGAGGTCGGTCGAGAAGTACTGTTGCACGAGCGACCGGTCGAACCGATCGATACCGGCGGGCACCGGCGTGTGGGTCGTGAACACCGTCCCGGCACGCACGACCTGGAGCGCCTCGTCGAAGTCCAGACCTTCGCCGATCAGGTCGGAGATGCGTTCGAGCCCGAGGAATCCGGCATGTCCCTCATTGGTGTGGAACACTTCGGGCGACGGCGTGCCTGTGAGTTCGGTGTACTCCTTGATGGCGCGTACTCCGCCGATGCCGAGGAGGAGCTCCTGCAACAGCCGGTGCTCGCCACCACCACCGTAAAGGCGGTCCGTGACCGACCGCAGACTCTCGACGTTGTCGGGGATGTCCGTGTCGAGAAGCAGCAGGGTCACTCGTCCGACGGCGGCCTGCCAAACGCGTGCATGCAACACGCCGTCGGGCAGAGCCAGGGTGATCTGCACGGCCGTTCCGTCCGGATTGCGCAGCACCGAAAGCGGGAGGCCATCCGGATCGAGCCCCGGATAGCTCTCCAGTTGCCACCCGTCCGGTGTGATCGCTTGAGAGAAGTAACCCGAGCGGTAGAACAACCCGACACCGATCAGTGGGACTCCGAGGTCGCTGGCCGCCTTCAAGTGATCGCCTGCGAGGATCCCGAGCCCACCTGAATACTGCGGCAGGGCGGCGGTGATGCCGAATTCGGGCGAGAAGTAGCCGATCGACCGCGGCGCGGATCCGTCGAGCGACTGGTACCACCGCGGTTCGGTCAGGTAAGCGTGCAGGTCCGCGCGCAGGTGGTTGGCCCAATCGACATAGCCGTGGTCGGCCGCGAGCTCGCTCAGACGAGCGGGATCGACAGCCCCCAACAGAGCGATCGGATCGTGTCCGACCTGTTGCCAGGTCTTGGGCGCGATGTGCGCGAACAATTGCCGGGTGGGCTCGTGCCAGGACCAGCGGAGATTGCCGGCAAGCTCTTCTAGTGCGCCCAGATTCTCGGGTAGGACGGCACGGACGGTGAATCTACGGATGGCCTTCACGGAGTTCAGCCTAAGGGAGGCCGGTGACCGCCGAAGACCGCACGCCTGAACAACCGGTGGGAGTGTACGGTCGGGGTGTGGCAAAGAGCGCAACGAGCATCCCAGCACCCGTCGAGCAGCCGGCAGTAGAGCCAGAGTACGCACCGCTTCTGGGTCGCATTCCCATCCTGGGCCTCTCCCCCGAGGTCGATGACGGCCGGTGGGCCGCGACGGCGTTCAGCGGCGAGGTGGTGCCCTTCCGAGCGACAGCCTTCAGGGAAGGCCACGACCTGATCGGCGTCGACCTTCTCCTGCTCGATCCCTCCGGTGAGCAGACCGAGTACCGGATGCGTCCCCTCCAACCCGGCACAGACCGATGGGAAGCCGAGGTGCAGCTGGAGGCGGAGGGTCTCTGGCGCTACCGCATCCAGGCGTACGCTGACGAGTTCGCCACCTGGCGGCACAACGCCGAGGTCAAGGTACCCGCCGGCATCGACGTCGAGCTGATGTTCACGATCGGCCACGACATCCTGGTGCGCGCCGCCGCCGACAAGCGGCGCAGCACGGCCGAGCGCCGCCACCTGGGTGAAGCGGTCAAATCCGTCGCCGATCAGTCCCGAGGCGCCGACGAGCGCCTGGCGGCCGCCGTCGACCCGCGCATCGTCGCGATCCTGGACGCGCGGCCAGTGGTGGGCCTGCCCACCCTTTCGGCCACCAGGAGCGTATCGGTGGAGCGGACCCGTGCCGGGGTCGGAAGCTGGTACGAGTTCTTTCCCCGCTCCGAGGGAGCCAAGAAGCTCACGGACGGCTCCTGGAAATCGGGAACCTTCCGCAGTGCCGCAAAACGTCTGCCTGAGATCGCCGCCATGGGCTTCGACGTCGCCTATCTTCCGCCGATCCATCCGATCGGACGCAGTTTTCGCAAAGGGCCGAACAACACGCTCGACGCCGGTCCGAACGACCCGGGGTCGCCCTGGGCGATCGGCGCGCCCGAGGGCGGACACGACGCCATCCACCCCGATCTCGGCACGGAGAAGGACTTCGTCTACTTCGTGGGCAAAGCCAAACAGGCAGGCCTGGAGGTGGCGCTCGACCTGGCCCTGCAAGCCTCCCCAGATCACCCGTGGGTGAAAGAGCACCCCGAATGGTTCACCACGCTCCCCGACGGCTCGATCGCCTATGCGGAGAATCCTCCGAAGAAGTATCAAGACATCTACCCGATCAACTTCGACAACGATCCCGTCGGCCTGCGCACCGAGGTGCTGCGGATAGTGCGGTATTGGATGACCCTCGGTGTCCGTATCTTCCGGGTCGACAATCCTCACACCAAGCCGCTCGACTTCTGGGAGTGGCTCATCCACACTGTCAACGCCACCGACCCGGATGTCGTGTTCCTGGCCGAGGCCTTCACCCGGCCGGCGATCATGCAGACGCTCGCGAAGGTCGGGTTCCAGCAGTCGTACACGTACTTCACTTGGCGGAACACGAAGGAGGAACTCGAGGAGTTCCTCGACGGCCTGGCGCATGACACCGCCGACTTCCTGCGACCCAACCTGTTCGTGAACACGCCCGACATCCTCACGGAGTACCTGCAATTCGGTGGCCCGGCGGCTTTCAAGGTGCGCGCCGCCATCGCCGCGACGGCTGCACCGACCTGGGGTGTCTATTCCGGGTTCGAGCTGTTCGAGAACGTGGCTCGCGCCGGAGCGGAAGAGGCCATCGACAACGAAAAGTACGAGTACCGGCCTCGCGACTACGCACGTGCGCAGACCCTCGGCCTCTCGCTCGCGCCCTATCTGACCATGCTCAACCGCGCCCGCAGCGAGCACTCGGCGTTGCGTCAATTGCGAAACCTGCACGTGCACGCGAGTGACGACGATTCGATCCTCGTGTACTCCAAATACCTCGCTGGAAGCTTCACCCGCAGCGGCAAGCCGGATGCGATCATCGTCGTAGCCAACGTCGACCCGCACTCGGTGCGTGAGACGATAGTGCACCTGGATGTGACACAGTTCGGGGTGCCTTCGGGTGCGGCCTTCGAGGTCAAAGACATCGTCACCGGCGCCCGCTGGACCTGGGGCGCCGACAACTACGTTCGGCTCGACGCATTCACCGAGCCGGTGCACATTCTCAGCGTGAAGGTGGGTTCCTGATGGCTCCGATCCCCGAGGGCGCCGCTGCGCTGTCCCTGCCGTCTCTCGACGACGGACTGCTTTTCGCGGTTGCGACCGGCAACTACCACGATCCGCATTCCGTACTCGGTCAGCACAGGATCAACGTGGCCGGCGTCGCAGACCCGGTGACGGTCATCCGCACGCTCCGGCCGCTCGCGAACGAGGTGTCGGCCGTGCTCGCCACCGGCGCCCGCATCGAACTCGCGCATCTCGCACACGGCATCTGGCAGGGCATCGACATCGTCGGGGCGGGCAGCTACACGGTCGAAGCACGGTATCCTGACGGCAGCGTCTGGACCGCCGAAGATCCCTATCGGTTCGCCCCGAGCATCGGCGAACTCGACCTGCATCTCATCGGCGAAGGGCGTCACGAGCAGCTCTGGGATGCACTCGGCGCCCACCTGCGCGAAATCGACGGCGTGCGCGGAACCGCGTTCACCGTGTGGGCGCCCCACGCCAGGGCCGTGCGAGTCGTCGGCGACTTCAACGACTGGGACGGCACCCAGCACGCTCTGCGCAACATGGGCTCGAGCGGAGTTTGGGAGTTGTTCGTCCCGGGTCTCGGCGCCGGAGCGATTTACAAGTTCGATCTCCTCGCGCAGAACGGCGCTTGGGTGCGCAAAGCCGATCCGATGGCACGCGCCGCCGAGGTCCCGCCCGCTACCGCATCCGTGATCACTGAAAGCACGCACGACTGGCATGACGGCGAGTGGATGCGCGACCGCCGCTCGCGCGACCCGCACTCCGGGCCAATGAGCGTCTACGAGCTGCACCTCGGCAGTTGGCGTCCAGGCCTCGGCTACCGGGAGGCCGCCGATCAGCTCATCGACTACGTCGGCGCCCTCGGCTACACGCACGTGGAGTTCCTGCCGCTCTCCGAGCATCCGTTCGGTGGATCGTGGGGATACCAGGTCACCGGTTACTTCGCGCCCACCAGCCGGTTCGGCTCCCCCGACGACCTTCGCTACCTCATCGACCGGCTGCACCAGGCCGGAATCGGCGTGATCATGGACTGGGTGCCCGGGCACTTCCCCAAAGACGACTGGGCGCTCGCCGGATTCGACGGCCAGCCTCTGTACGAGCACAGCGACCCACGCCGCGGCGAGCAGAAGGACTGGGGAACCCTGGTCTTCGACTTCGGCAACTCGCAGGTACGCAACTTCCTCGTCGCCAACGCGCTCTATTGGCTCGAGGAGTTTCACGTCGACGGCCTACGGGTGGACGCCGTTGCCTCGATGCTCTACCTCGACTACTCACGCGCGGACGGCGAGTGGCTGCCCAACATCCACGGTGGCCGAGAGAACCTCGAGGCGATCGGCTTTCTGCAGGAAGTCACCGCGACCGCGTACAAACGCAATCCGGGCACGGTGATGATCGCCGAAGAATCCACGAGCTACACCGGCGTCACCGCGCCGACCTCGAGCGGCGGCCTCGGTTTCGGCTTCAAATGGAACATGGGCTGGATGCACGACTCGCTGCAGTACATCGAGGAAGACCCGATGTACCGCAGCTACCACCACAGCGAGATCACCTTCTCCCTGGTCTACGCCTTCAGCGAGAACTTCCTGCTTCCGATCAGCCACGACGAGGTCGTACACGGCAAAGGCTCGCTGATCAGCAAGATGCCGGGCGACCACTGGCAGCAGTTGGCCAATGTGCGCGCCTACCTCGCCTTCATGTGGTCGCATCCCGGCAAGCAGCTGTTGTTCATGGGTCAGGAATTCGGCCAGTACTCCGAGTGGAGCGAGGAACGCGGTCTCGACTGGTGGATCCTCGACCAGCCCAGCCATCGCGGCCTCTGGGATCTCGTGGCGCAGCTGAACGCGCTGTACCGCTCACACCCGGCGCTGTGGGCGCTCGACAATGATCCGGCGGGCTTCGAATGGCTGGACGGATCGGACGCCGCCGGCAACGTGGTCGCTTTTCTTCGCTGGGACCGCGAGGGCAACCCGATCGCCGCGATCATGAACTTCTCCGGCAACCCGCACGCCGACTACCGTATCGGCCTGCCGTTCGCCGGCGAGTGGGAGGAACTGCTGAACACGGATGCCGAGGGCTTCGGCGGGTCGGGCGTCGGCAATTTCGGAGCCGTTACCGCGCACGAGGAACCGTGGGCCGGCCGCCCCGCCTCGGCAGTGCTGAACCTTCCGCCGCTCGGCGGACTGTGGCTCAAACCGCGCGCGAAATGAGCCAATCGGCGTAGGCGAGGCCGTCGATCGCCCGCTCGGGAACGAGGTTCTGCCCGGCGCGCCAAGTCGACCCGAGCTTTCCGCCGATCCGGGTGGCGACGATCGCACTGCGAGTGCCGGTGGCGGCCTTCCACTCCTCGGCGAGTTCTCGCGAAGTCTGCACTCTCGGACCGCCGACGGTGAGCGTCGAGTTGGCGTCTCCTGTCCCCTCGACGAGGTCGACGAGGATTCGGGCCACATCTGTCACCGCGATCGGCTGAAACCTGGTCTTGGTCGGAGCCGGGATGACGCCGAGCCGAGAACCGCGCTGGAACAACGAACTCACGAACTCGTGGAACTGGGTCGTCCGCAGGATGCGCGTCTCGAGAGCCGAATCCTCGTAGCTTCGCTCTTGCGCTGCCTTGGCGCGATAGTACGGGTATTCGGAGCGGTCGACGTTCACGATGGAAAGAAGTACCGCTCGGTGCACGCCGAAGCGCGCCGCCGTGTGCAGGAGGTTCTGCGAGCCCGACGCGAACACATGACTGGCCCCGCGACCGGTCGCGTTGGCCACGTCGACAAGAACGTCGACGCCGTCGAGCGCCTCTTCGAGACCGTCGCCCGTCACGATATCCGCGGCGCGGTAGTCGGCTCCCGGGATGAATGCCTCGGCGTCATCGTCGGGCACCCGACGGCTCGCGACGACGACGTTGTGGCCTCGCTGGACGGCTTCGGCCGTGATGGCGCGCCCGGCAAGGCCGGTGCCGCCGACGACGAGGACACGCGGCATTCAAGCCTCCCGGCGGAAATCTGGTGGAGTAAGTATGCGCCGACGAGGGCGGGCCGACGAGCCCTTTCGCCTCAGTACAGCAGCGACGTCAGCCTAGCCCGCGCCTTCACGACGCGCGGGTCATCCACACCGGCGATCTCGAAATAGTCGAGCAAACGCGTGCGAACGGTGTTCTTGCCTTCGGCCTCGAGCGACGAGAAAAGGCTGAGCAGCCGATCGAAGGCGTCCTCGACATGACCGCCGGAGACGTCGAGGTCGGCGACGAGGAGTTGTGCGTCGAGATCTTTCGGGGCTTCGGCAGCCGCCGAACGAATCGAGTCCAGCGAGTGTCCGGCGAGCCGGTCGAGAAGACTGACCTGCGCCAGTCCGGCGACGGCCATCGAGTCGCGCGGATCTTGGGCGATCGCGGTCTTGTATTCGGCGATCGCGGTCTTGTAATCCCCGCGTTCAATCGCCTCGTACGCCTCGGCGTGGTGCGGCGGCAGGGGCTCGGGCACCGGCTCGGCGCTTTCGTCTTCGGCTTCGCTCTCCCCCGCGACAGCATCGACGGATGCGCGTCCGGTCACGCCGTTCTGGGCGGCGAGTTGCAGGAGCTGCTCGAAGACATCGCGCACCTGCGCTTCGGGAAGGACGCCGTCGAACAGCTGTACCGGCCGCCCGCCGATGACCGCGGCGACGGCCGGAACCGACTGGGCCTGGAACGCTTGTGCGAGCTGCGGATTCGCGCTCGCATCGACGCGCACGAGCACCATGGCGCCCTCGTAGTCCTTCACCACGCGGTCGAGAACGGCGGAGAGCTGCTTGCTCGGCTCGCTCCAGTCGGCCGCGAGGTCGACCACGACGGGAACCGTCATCGACAGGTCGAGGAAGTCGTTGAAGTTGGCGTCGGTTCCCTCGAAGTGCAGGCTTGGCAACGCGATGGCACCCGCATCCGCACCCGGCGCGGCCGGAGAGCGCGGCGCCGGTGGCTGGCCCGCGGCCGTCGCCCGGTTCACAAGCGAGCTCAGGTCGACCGCACCGCGGAGGCTGGTGGGATTGGGCGGGAGATCGCTCATTGCACTTCCTTTGCGCCGATGAGCCCTTGGGCGAAGCCCAGGAGCCTGATCTTGGAGGCGGAGCCCGCCGGCGGAACGTAGAACGCCAGCTGGTAGCCGTAGGTGATCTGGATGCCGGTCTTGCTCGCATTCGCGCCCAGAAGGGCCTCAGCGGCTCCTCCGGCGGTGAGGGTGATCTGCGCGCCGGCCTCGACGACCTTAGTCGTCTCGAACTCGTTGAGGTTCGCCCAGACGATCGCGCCGGAGTCGTTCGTCGCCATTGCGATCGCGCGCTTCGGCGGAACCTCATTCGTGTAGTCGAGCGAAGCGGTCTTGGAGAGGGCGGCCTTGGTCTTGGCCTTGTAGTCGGCGCCGACGGCCGTACGCAATGTGTCGCCCGTCGCGTCGAACTGGGCCGCATATTTGCTCGTGTTGCCGTTCAGCAGGATGTCCGCGTATGCGGCCGCGATGTCCTGGGGCGCCATCTTGAGCAAGCGCGAGTCCGGCGGGACGACCGGAGCGCCGATGCTGGCCGGTGCCAATCCCGGTACCTTCACATCGGGCTCGAGCGAAATGGCGTACTCGAGCGTGTAGTTGTCGCGTGCCGTCTTCTGCACGAGCGCCAGTGCGGTCGGCGCCTGCTTCTTGTCCGCCGGCTTGAGGACCGCCGTGACAACCCGCGGCCAGGTATCCGTCGCCTGCGGAAGGGTGATCTCCAACGGCCCGGAAGCGATAGCGGGCAGAGGGGGCTCGTCGGCCTTGCGGGAACGAATGATGTAGTTGGCATCCCGCAGCTCCAGAGCGGCTCCCGTGAGCCTCGTCGCGGCGAGTTTCGGGTCGGCTTTGGTGTCCGCCTGGGTCACGACCGTGGACACGCGTTTCATGATCCGCTCAAGCTGCGGAACGGTCACCGCAGGCGGCAGTACTCCCTTGGCCTTCGTCAGGTCCGTGGCGATCGGCGTCGCCGTCGGCACCGTCGACTGGGTGGCCTGCGGGAACAAGCCTGTCGAGCATCCGCTGAGTGCGAGCGCGCCCACCAGCACGACGGGAACGGCCACCAGCGCCCGCCGCGTCGACCGACGGCCCTTCGGCGTGGCCTCGATGGCCTTCGACGGCTTGTACTTGGGCGCCTTCGGCAGTTTCGGCATCTTGGGGCCGCCCTTGCGGCGAGGTCCGCGTGACTTGCGCAAGGTGTAGAGGCCCCAGAGGTACAGCGCGAGGCCGACAACGAGCAGTCCGAGACCGCCGATGATGAGTGGCGCCGACCAGGGCGTTCTGGTGTCGAGCGGCCACACCAGCCGGATCTTATTAGGTGCGGGTTTGGTACCGTCCGCCGCCACGATCACGCTGATGCTGTCCGGAACGTTCATGCGCGTGAGCTTGGCGTCGGAGCCGTCGAACTCCTCCAGCCAGAGGTCGGAGCCGGCCGGGTCGGGTCCTGCCGTCGCGGCCTTGCCGTCGGCGCCCGTCGCCGGAGCGCTCGGTGACGGAGTCGGGGTGGGCGTCGCCGCGCCCGGATCCGGCGTGGCAGTGGATCCCGTGTCGAGGGCACCCTTGCCGCCCGCGTCCCCCTTGACAGTGGAGACCGCGAGAGCGCCGGTCGACCTGTTGTAGCCGACGTGCGAATACGTCTCGTCACCGAGCCACGCTGTGACGTCGGCGGTGCGTCCGTATGCCACGACCTGCGCCTTCGAAGAGCCGCCTGCCACCGCGAGCGTCTGCTGCCCGGGATGCGAATTCAGCACGGCGCCGTCGATGACGATGTAGCGGGGGTCACCTTTGACCGTGGTGGAGACAGCCACCTGCGACGGGGGTGCGAACACCGTGCGCTGGGCGATTCCCACAGCGATCATGACGGCCGCCACGACGAACGCGACGATAGCGAGTACGAAACGCAAACAAGCTCCTTCTGTGTTGCCCCCGATAGGTCGGGCGGGCACAGTCAGTAAACGATACCGGCTCACCCTGGGAGCCTCCTAACGGACACCTGCATGGATCCGCCTTCCGGAGTGCGCGCAACAGCCGCGAAATGTAGGATCAACGGGTGCCGTAGCGCTGCTGCGAGCCCTCGAACTTCAGGAGAGACAAACAGTGGCCACCGACGAAGCGAACTTCACCCAGGTCTTCCGCGGGTACGACAAAGACGAGGTCGACCACGCCCTCCAGGAGATTCGCCGCGAGCTCATCAAGTCGAACACTCAGGCGGCAGACTCCGCCAAGGAGATCAAGCGGCTCCAGGCCCGGGTGGAAGAGCTCAACGCCGAGATCGAAGAAGTCGGCAGTCCCACGTTCTCCGGCCTCGGAACGAAGCTCGAGAACACACTGCGCGTAGCCGAGGAGCAATCCACCCGGCTCATCGCACAAGCCGACATCGACGCGGAGAGGCTGCGAAACGGCGTCTCCGCGGAGGTGGAGAAGATCAAGTCGGCGGCGGCGCAGCAAGCGGAGCGCATCCTGGCGGACGCGCGGGCCCGCGCTACCACCGCGCTCGAAGACGCCCAGATCGAGTCCTCCGAGATCCTCGCGAAAGCCACGTCCAACAAGGAGATCCTCGTCACGGATGCGCTCCGCGAGGCAGCGGCGATCCGTGGGGCTGTGGCCACCGAGGCCGCGGAACTCCGCGCAACGAGCAAACGCGAAGCGTCGGCCGTTCGCGCGGAAGCCGATCGCGAAGCCGCCGAGCTCAAGGTGGTCGCCAGTCGCGAAGCGGAGGCCGCGCGGGCCGAGGCCGCACAACTGGCCCACGAGATCGAGACCCGGCGCGCCGAACTCATCGCCGAATTCGCCGCCGACCGTGCGGCCTTCGAACAGGAGTCCGAGCAGACCCGTCTCGATCTGGCACGCCAGGTGGCGGACACTCGCAACGCCCTCGAGGCCGAGCAGACCGAAACCCGCAACGCGCTGGCCGCCGAAGCCGCCCAGGCCCGCGTCGATCTGGCCGGCGAGGTCGAACGCCAGCGGTCCTCTCTCGCGACGGACACGGCCCAGACCCGCGCCGATCTCGAAAACCAGTCAGCGTCAACGCGCCTCGCCCTGCAGACCGAGGTCGAGCAGAAGACCAAGGCGCTCGCCCTCGAAGTGGAACAGGCGCGCCGTGAGTTGGACGCCGACGTCGAGCAGACGCGATCTGCTCTGGCCGATGAGGTCACCCGCACCAAGAGCGAACTCGCCGACGAAGTCGTCCGCACCAAGAGCGCGTTGGCGGACGACGTCACCCGCACCAAGAGCGCCCTTGCCGAAGAGGTCGCGCGCACCAAGAGCGCGCTTACCGAAGAGGTCACGCGCACCGAGAGCGAACTCGCCGACAAGGTGCTGCAGACGACGACCGCCCTGGAAGCGGAGGTCACCCAGACCAAGGCACAGCTCGAATCGGATCGCAGCACAACCGCCGCTTCGCTGGCGGCAGACCGCGAACAGACCGCCAGCAGCCTCGCGGGCGAAGTGGAGCAGACACGTGCCTCACTCGCGGCCGACGCCGACCGGCAACGTCACGAGCTCGAGGCGGAGGCCGTTCAGCTCCGCGCCGAACTCGCCGCCGAGGTCGACCGTACCCGCAGTGCTCTCGCCGAGGAGGTCGGTCGGGAAAAGAGCGCCGCCGCTGCCGAGATCGCCAACACCAAGTCGGAGCTCGAGGCCGAGGTCATCGGCACGAAGGCGGCGCTGGCCGCCGAGGTCGAGCAGACCACTTCGGCGCTGGCCGCCGAGGTCGAGCAGACGAAGACGGCACTCGAGTCGGAGGTGGAACAGACGAAGTCCGCGCTCGCCGCCGAGGTCGAGCAGACGAAGTCCGCGCTCGCCGCCGAGGTCGAGCAGACCAAGTCCGCGCTCGCCGCCGAGGTCGAGCAGACCAAGTCCTCGCTTGCCGAGGAGACCGAACGGATCCAGGCCACCCTGGCCGAGGATGTGCGCCGCACGGCCGTCGACCTCGCGGACCAGCGCGAGTCGACTGCGAACGCGCTGGCCAACGATCGCGAGCAGCAGCGGGTCGCGCTCGAAAAGGACGCGGAGCAGACGCGGGTCTCGCTCGCCGACGAGACCGAGCAGGCACGTGTTGCCCTGGAGCGCGATACGGCGCAGGCACGCGCAGAGCTCGCGCGCGACGTCGCCGAGGCGCGCACCGCCCTTGAAGCCGAACTTGCGGAAAAGCGCAGCCGCTTCGAGCAGGAGAGTGTTCAGGCACGCTCGGCCCTGGACAAAGAAATTACGGCCGTGCGCCGCCAGGCTCTCGAAGAGATCGAAGCGAAGACCCGCGAGATCGACCAGGCGCGCATCGACCTCGACGTGGAGCTCAAGGCGCGCCGCGACGAGGCCGAGAAGGACTACCTGCTCCGGCACCAAGAGGCCGTGGCCCAGACACAGAAGTATCTCGACGAAGCCAACCAGCAGCTCGCTGAGGCAGTCAAGCGCACCACCCAGGCTCGAACCGAAGCCGACACGTTCGAGTCCGAAGCGCGCGACGCCGTGAAGAACGCGCGCAAGGAGGCCGAGAAGGCCGGAGCTGTGATCGTGAAAACCGCCGAGGACCGCGCGACCGGCCTGGTCGAAGAGGCCGAACAGCGCACGCAACGCCTGGTCGCCGACGCGGAAGAACGGTTGGCGCAGATTAGGATCGAGCGCGAGGCTGTCGCCGGATACTTCGAGAACCTGCGAGGTGTACTGCAGCAGGCGGAGCGTGTCTCTGCCGACAGCAACGGTTGATCACGTCGCAAGGGGACCAATGAAAATCCAGAATCCGTTCCGCGTCGGGCTCATCGGCACTCTCGGCGTCGGCCTCGGGATCCTGATCCTCACGTCGGTCGTGAACCTGGCGACGATCATCACCTACATCGGCGCAGCCCTCTTCATCGCGCTCGGGATCGAACCGCTGATCGCGTTCCTGGAGCGGCACAAGTTCCCCCGCTGGGCGGCCCTCGTCCTCACGCTGGCGGTCATCATCGGTGCGTTCGGTGGATTGATCTGGGCAATCGTCCCTGTGGCGATCGACCAGCTCAGCCAGTTGATCAGCGGCATCGTGAAATGGGTGAACAACGGCCAGGCCGCGAAGTGGTTCTCCGACCTGCAGCATCAGTTCCCGGGCATTGTGAACGACACCAACATCAACGCGGTGACGCAGTGGCTGCAGAAGAACTTGCCCAACATCACGAATTCGGTGCTCCAGACGGGGATCGGAATCGTTCAGGGCATCTTCGGGGCGATCATCGTGATCATCCTCACGATCTACTTCACCGCGTCTCTGCCCAGCATCAAGCGGGCGAGCTACCAACTCGTGCCGGCCACCAGACGAGCACGTTTCTCCGACCTCGGCGACCAGATCACCGACTCGGTCGGCAAATACGTGATGGGCCAGGTGGTGCTGGCGCTGGTCAATGGTGTGCTCAGCATGATCTTCCTCAGCGCCATCGGAGCAAGGTTCCCGATCCTGCTCGCGTCGGTCGCGTTCTTCTTCTCGCTGATCCCGCTGGTCGGAACGATCACCGGTTCGGTGATCATCGTCGCCGTCTGTCTGCTCGCCGGTCTGCCGACCGCGATCGCCGCAGCCATCTACTACGTCGTCTACATGCAGGTCGAGGCATACTTCCTCAGCCCGCGCATCATGAACCGTGCAGTGTCGGTTCCGGGCGCCCTTGTCGTCGTGGCCGCGCTCGCCGGGGGCACCCTGCTCGGGATCCTTGGAGCTCTCATCGCCATCCCGTTCGCCGCGGCCATCCTGCTCATCATCAAGCAGGTCGTGATTCCCCGCCAGAACGAGCTCTAGACGATCACACCACCGGTCTGGGCGGCCAGACCGTCGGCAGCGGCAAGGCAGTGGGGTTCACCCTCTCGACGATCTCATCGAGCACGCGCCTGGTCTGCGTCTCCCCCACCCACAGATGTTTGCCACCCGCGACGTCGACGAGCTCGACCTGTGGCAGCGCCGCGAAAGCCTCGGCCGCCGCATCCGGCTTAAGATAATCATCGTACTCAGGGATAAGCGCGACGATCGGGCGTTCGTCTCCCGCCCAAGCGGCCAGATGTTGCGGTTTCGCCCGGTGCAGTGGCGGTGACAGCAGTATCACGCCGTCCACCGGGAACTGCCGCCCGTACATGAGTGCGAGTTCGGTTCCGAATGACCAACCGACGAGCCACGGATGCGGGAGCCCGCGTTCGGCCACGAACGCCATCGCCGCCTCCACATCGAACCGCTCCTCCACACCGTGGGAGAACTGTCCTTCGCTCGTCCCGCGTGGGGATCTCGTGCCGCGAGTGTTGAAGCGCAGCACGGCGATGTCGGCAAGCGCCGGCAACCGGCCGGCCGCCTTGCGGAGGATGTGCGAATCCATGAACCCTCCGCCGGTCGGCAAGGGATGCAGTGTTACGAGCGTGGCCACCGGGGCCCTGGTCAGAGGCGTGGCGAGTTCTCCGACGAGGGTGAGGCCGTCGCTGGTATGCAGCTGGATGTCCTCGCGTCGCGCCGGCAGCTCAACACCTCCGCGGATCTCGACCGGTTCGATCTCGACGGGTTCGGTCTGGACGGGTTCCGTCGGGTCAGGGTCGGTCGTCACGCCATCTCTCTTCTCAGCTGATCTTCCAGCAGTGTCCGTGCCAATGGCGGCGCGCAGCGATATCTGCAGCATCGCCCATCACGCCGTCGGCACGCCAGGCGACCAGATGGGCGACGCCCGCTACGATCTCCTGGCCGCATCCGGGGCACAGGTAGCTCTTCTGCGCCTGAACCGCCGACACCGGCTGAACATTCCAGACGATGCCCCGCCGAGTCTCAGTGCGCCGCCAGCCGGCCATCAGCCGAGCGACGTCCAGCGCTTCCTCCTCGTCGCGGGGATCGTGGCCCTGGCGACCCCTGGGACGATTGCTGCGCGGCATGGTTCCAGTCTAGATCGGGGGCGGCGACGCTCTGGACGAGGCCTTGGACGAAGGCGCCTAGACGTCGCTCTCCCGTTGAGCCATCCGCGACTCGTCGAAGTCGAGCATCGATTGGGCCTTGGTGAGGATGCGCGAGGGATAGTCGCCGCGACCGCGGGCTTCGAGCAGGGCGGCGCGTTCCGCATCGAGCACCAGCGACCGCAACGCCCGGTACTGCAGGTGCGGGCCGACGGTCTCCTCGGCCGAATCGTCGAACTCGACCCGCTCCCACTCGGCCTCGACCCGCAGGAGCGTGTCTTTGCGAACCCGTTCGACCACCACTTCGTCGACCTGTTGCCCGTCCGCGAGCGGGATCTGCGGTTTCTCCAGAGCGGCCACGCCCGCCTCGCTGAGTTCCTCGAGCAGTGTGGCGAGCTCGCGGCGGTCAGCAATGGCATCCGATCCCTGCACTTTCAACAGCCGGATCACCAGGGGTAGTGTGCCACCTTGCACGAGTAGCGTGATCAGTGCGACGACGAAAGCGATGAGGATCAACTGGTACGAGTACGGTGTCGTGCGGGGCAGCGTCTGCGCAGCGGCGAGCGTGACCACGCCACGCATCCCCGCCCAGGTGAGCACCGCGCCGCCGCGCCAGCCGATCGAAGACTCCTGACGGTCGCTGATATCGGCCGAGCGTCGCTCCACGTAGCGGGTCAGCCGGCTCCAGCGACGCCGGCCGCGCTCGGTCGCGGGTTCGGGCCGCCCTTTCATTCGTTCGAGTCCGTCGTCGAACCAGCCGCGCTGCTCGTTCGCCCTGCGCTGGCTGGAGCGCAGACCTAGCACGATCGGCACGATGAACAGGCCGCGGACGACCAGCAGGAGTACGCAGACCAGCACGGCGAGCAGGATGCACCCCAACACGTCATAACCCGCCGGATGGGTCTCCACACCGTTCACGATCGTCTTCAGCTGGATGCCCATCAAGAGGAAGACGCCGTTCTCCAGCACGAACTGCGCGGTACGCCAATTCAGTCGCTCCGTGATCCTCGCCTGCGCGCTGAATTTGCGGGCCGAATGGTGGCCTGTGTAGAGGCCCGCGACGACCACCGCCAGTACGCCCGACGCCTCGAGGCTTTCGGCAGGAATGTAAGCGATGAACGGGACGGCGAACGAGATCGCCGTCTCGAGCACCGGGTCGTTGAGGCGGGAGCGGACGAAGACGGTGACAACGCCCACAACGAGACCTACCGCAATGGCGACGACGACCGACAGTGCGAACTCGCCGAGGACGACCCCGACGTGCACGGTCGACGCCGCAACGGCAGTCGCAGCGAGTGCGGACTTGAGCAGCACGAGTGCGGAGGCGTCGTTGACCAGGCTCTCCCCCTCGAGCACCGTGACGAGCCGGGCAGGGAGACCGAGACGCTTCGCGACCGCGGTCGCGGCCACGGCATCCGTCGGGCTGACGACGGCACCGAGGGCGATGCCCGCAGCCAGGTCAAGGGCCGGGAACACCATGTACAGCACGAAACCGATGATCAGAGCCGTGACGAGCACGAGCACCACCGACAAGACGGTGATCGTGCCCAGATTGCGCCGGAAATCCATCAGCGGCACCTGGATGGCCGCCGCATACAGCAGGGGCGGCAGCACGGCGGACAGGATCACCCACGGCGGGATCTCGATCGACGAGGGCAAGAGGGGCAGGTAGGAGAGGGCGACACCGACCACCACGAGGACCAACGGTGCGGCGATGCCGAGCTGTTTCGAGAAGGCGGACACCACCACCAGCACGACGATCCCGATGACCCCGATCAGCGCGAATTCCATCCGTCCACGCTACCGTGGACGAAAGCCCGGTGCCGATCAGCCGGTGAGGTTCAGTACCAGCCCGTGCTCTGCGAGTGCGACCAGGCACCACAGGGGGTGCTGTACCGCCCGGTGATGTAACCGAGGCCCCAAGCGATCTGCGTGGCGGCATTCGTCTGCCAGTCGGCGCCGGCGGAAGCCATCTTGCTGCCGGGGAGCGCCTGAGGAATGCCGTACGCCCCGCTGCCCGAGTTGTACGCGTACACGTTCCAGTGCGATTCCTTGTTCCACAGGGACACGAGGCAGTTGTACTGGTCGTCGCCCCAGCCACGAGCGTGCACGGCCGCATAGCCTGCGGCCTGGGCCGAACCGGGGTCCGGCACTCCGGCAGCGGGAGCGCCCCCACTGCTGCTCTTGCTGCTGCTACTGCTGGACGACGCCGGAGCAGCCGGCACGACGACCGGCTTGGGCTTCTCCTTGACCCCGACGGCCTCGTGCGAGACACCGACGGTGTACGAGCCGGGCGCGGTCAGCGACTGCACCGGAGCACCGCCGAAGCGCGAGGTCGTCGTCACGGTGTTCGCGTACGCCGGCGTGGCGGCGGAGGCTGAACCCGAGTACGGATCGACGACGTTCACCAGTGTGAAGCCCACGGCCGCGGTGAACGCGAAACTGAGGAGAACCGCCCGCGAACGCACATGCGGTCGCCTGACGGCCACGCCGACCGGATTGGCCGGAGACAGCGGAACAATCTCTGCTACTCGTCTACCCACGATCACAGAACCATAACGAACAAATCACGAACCACCAAGCCGGGCCTTCCGTTTTCAGCGAACAGCCAGCATCACATCCGTCACACTGTCGAGCAGAAGATCGACCTGCAACTCCTTGTAACCGCCTCGCTGGGGGCGGAATGTGACCGTGCGCACCTCTTCCAGACCCATCGGTTTGGCGTCCTGGAAATAGCGCACGAGCCGCGCCGCGAACCTGTCGACATCCGCGCGGTTGTAGCCGTATGTGAAGACGCTCACACGGTCGAACCGGTGGCCGAGAGGTCTGGCGAGGCGGTTGAGAATCACCTGGGCCGTGGTGCGGGCCTCCCCGAACCAGGCGGCATCGCCCATCGAAGCGCGCGCCCACTCGCGTTCCCGCGCCGAGAAGGCGTCCTCGAGGCGCTCCAGGGCGGCATCCACATGCGTCGTGGAGTAGCCGCCCTTCTGCATGGCGAAAGCGGTGTGCCTGATGTCGGCGGCTGTCACGGTCGCGCCTGCCGAACGCTCAGCGTCGTAGGCCCGACGCGCGGTCTGCAGAAACTCATCGACCTGCTCGGTGTCGTAGCCGAGCTTCGGCTTTCGAGTAAGGGGGAAGGTGCTCACTCCCCCATTGTGTCATCCGAAGATGAGGAACAACGCGTACGCGGCCGCCGCAGACGGCAGGATGGAGTCGAGTCGGTCGAGGAATCCGCCGTGTCCGGGCAGCCAGGAACTCATGTCTTTGATGCCGAGATCCCGTTTGATCAGCGACTCGGCGAGGTCTCCCAGCGTGGCCGTCAGCAACACGATAAGCCCGAAGGCGATACCGAACCACCACGGTTTGCCGAGCATGAGAATGGAGAGCAGCACGCCCGCGACGATGCTGGCGAGGGCCGCACCGGCGAAACCCTCCCACGTCTTCTTCGGACTGATCGTCGGGGCCATCGGATGCTTGCCGAACGACAACCCGCTGACGTATGCGCCCGTGTCCACCGCGATCACGAGCACGATAAACGCCAGCACCCACCACTCGCCGCCGTGTTCTGCCAGCAGGAGCCCCGCGAAGCTCGCTAGGAGCACGACGTAGAGCTGCACCAGAGCGCCCGAGCCGAGATCGCGAAGAAGCTGCGCTCCGCCGACCTTTGCCGGCCTCGCCGCCTCCTCGATCAGCCGCCACACCCAGACGAACAGGATCCCGGCCCCGAGTGACACGAGCTGACCGCCGGAATGGAACAAGTACGCCGCCGGGACGATCGCCACAGCCGCGATGACCGTCGGCGTCCGGGGAACCATTCGCCCGGCCCCGCGGAAAGCCTGAGTGAGTTCCAGCGACGCGAACGCCGCCGCGGCGACAGCGACGACCAGGAACAGCTCCTTGACGAAGATCAGGCTGAAGAGCATCAGCAGCCCGAAGCCCAGGCCGATCAGGATGGCCAGAATCAGGTTGCGTCCCGTGCGCGCGGCGATGCGCTCGTTCGTCGCATCCAACTGCGCCTTGCGGGCCTGCACCTGGCGCTCCAGGTCGGCCCTGGTCGCCTGGACCTGGGCTTTGAATTCCGCCTTCGAAGCTGCGCGGCCTCGTCTCGGCGGAGCCGGGATGTCCGGATCCCCGGACCTGCCATTGCTCATGCGGTTGCCTAAACCTCGAGGAGTTCGGCTTCCTTGCGCTTGAGTGCGTCGTCGACGGCGTCGACGTTCGCGCGGGTCAAAGCCTCCAACTCCTTCTCACCACGAGCGACATCGTCGTCGCCGACCTCACTCTTCAACGCGTCCAGATCGTCCTTGGCCTTGCGCCGGATGTTGCGGATGGCGACCTTCGCGTCCTCCCCCTTGCTGCGCACCAGCTTGACGAAGTCTTTGCGGCGGTCCTCCGTGAGCTCCGGCAGGGTCACGCGCACGATGTCGCCGTCGTTGCCGACATTGGCGGACAGGTTCGGCATGGTGACAATGGCCTTCTCGATCTCCTTCAGCGCCGACTTGTCGTACGGCGTGACGAGGAGAACGCGGGCCTCGGGATTCTGCAGACCAGCGAGCTGCGCCAGGGGCGTCGGAGAGCCGTAATAGTCCACGAGGACCTTCAGGAAGAGCGCCGGGTTCGCACGCCCCGCACTCACGGTGCTGAAGTCGTCCTTCGCCGCCTCGACGGTCTTACTCATTCGCTGGCTGGCGTCGGAAATCACATCCGCGATCACGGTCTCTCCTTCAATCGTTGAATCGGTCTCTAGTCTAGAGCCCGCCACTCGCGGACCCGCCCGGTCAGCCGAGCAGCGTGCCGATCTCGGCGCCGAGGATGGCCGCGGTGACGTTGCCGGCCGGCTCGATGCCGAAGATGCGCATCGGCATGCCATTGTCCATGCAGAGGCTCAGGGCGGTCGAGTCGACGGCTTTGAGGTTCTGCTGCAAGGCCTCCTGATGGCTGATCTGCTCGATCTTGCGCGCATCCGGGTTGGTGCGCGGATCGGCGTCGTACATCCCGTCGACCCCGTTCTTGGCGACGAGCACCACATGCGCCTCGATCTCGAGGGCCCGCTGTGCGGCGACTGTGTCGGTGGAGAAGTACGGCAGACCGGCACCGGCGCCGAAGATCACGACTCTGCCCTTCTCAAGATGGCGCTCGGCCCGGCGCGGGATGTACGGCTCGGCCACCTGGGTCATCGCGATCGCCGACTGCACCCGCGTCTCGGCGCCGGCTTGTTCGAGGAAGTCCTGCAGGGCCAGCGCGTTCATGACGGTGCCCAGCATCCCCATGTAGTCGGCGCGACCACGGTCCATGCCGCGCTGCGACAATTCGGCGCCACGGAAGAAATTACCGCCGCCCACGACGATGGCCACCTCGACGTCTTCGGCGGCCTGCGCAATCTCGCGGGCGATTGCGCTGACGATGTCCGGATTCACCCCCAGCTGACCGGCTCCGAACGCCTCACCCGAGAGTTTGAGAAGGACCCTGCGCCTCTTCTTCGATTCCGACATACGTCTGTGAGTCCTTCCGTTGGGTGCTTTCTTCAAAGTTAGTGGGTGCTGCCCGGCGTCAGAACCGGATCGGTCGGCGGGGGCACAGAAAAGGAGTCCGGATCGTACGAGACGATCCGGACTCCTTCATGAGGCTGTTAGGCGCCGACCTTGAAACGGGCGAAGCCCGAGACGGTGAGACCGGCGTCCTTGACGACCTGGCTGATGCTCAGCTTGTTGTCTTTCGCGTAGTCCTGCTCGAGAAGCGCGACCTGCTTGAAGTAGGCACCGAGGCGGCCCTCGATGATCTTCGGCAACGCGGCCTCGGGCTTGCCCTCGTTGCGTGAGATCTCCTCGACGATGCGACGCTCGTTCTCGACGGCCTCCGCCGGAACGTCTTCGCGCGCGAGATACTCCGGGTTGGCGAATGAGATGTGCTGCGCGATGCTGCGAGCGGTCTCTGCGTCATCACCGGCATAGCCGACCACGACACCGACCTGCGGGGGCAGGTCTTTGGAGGTCTTGTGCAGGTAGATCGCGAAGTGCTCGCCGCTCACGACGGCGATCCGGCGGAGTTCGACCTTCTCGCCGAGGATGGCGGCCTCGTCACCGATGAGTTCGGCGACGGTGCTGCTGCCGGCGGAGGCCGCGAGGCCTTCCTCCACGGTGGCGGCTCCCGCGGCGGTGACCGCGTCGAGCACCTTCTCGGAAAGCGCGATGAACTTGTCACCCTTTGCTACGAAGTCGGTCTCGCAGGCGAGCTCGATCATCGTGGCGGTCGCGCCGTTCTCCTTCGCCGCGACGAGGCCTTCGCTCGTCGAGCGATCGGCGCGCTTCGCGTTGCCTTTGGCACCCTTCAGGCGCAGGATCTCGGTGGCTTTCTCGATGTCGCCATCGGCCTCCTCGAGCGCCTTCTTGGTGTCGACCATGCCCGTGCCGAGCTGCTCGCGCAGGGCCTTGATGTCAGCGATGCTGATGTTTGCCATGTTCTTTTGAGAACCTTCTGTCGGAAATGTACTGGTGAGCCGAATTACTTGGTCTCGGCCTCGGCGACAGCCTCGGTGGCGTCGTCGGTCGCGACCGCTGCCGTCTCTTCAACCGCTGCGGTCTCTTCTGCGGCCTTGGTCTCGACAACCGCTTCGGCGACGGCCTCAGCCTCAGCCTCAGCCTC
>DASYGJ010000017.1:0-3299 GCA_035999915.1 Leifsonia sp. | reverse complement strand
GCCGACGCTTCCGGCCGAACGGGGCACAGCGCCTGACCGCAACTTCTGATACTCATTGAGGGTGGGGATCATCACCGGTTGCGTCGTCTTGGCGGCGCTGGTCACTCTCCCGGCGATCCGGTTTGGCCGCCTGGCGTGGCGTTTTTCGGCGAGGCGCATGGTGATCACCGTCATTTCTGCGCAGGTCTTGCTTCTCGGGGCCATAATCCTGTGGAGCCTGCTCGCCCCTCGGCCCGACCTCGCCGGGTTCGGCTGGTTCGCGCTCGCATGGGTGGCCATCGCCGTGCCGCTCGCGGTCGGAGACTTGATGCAGCGCAGGCGGATGCGACCCCTCGCGGTGGTCTCCGCCTCGCTGGCCGTCATCGTCGCCGCGGCGACCTGCGTTCTGGCCCTGGCGCCCACTCTCACCTCCACGACGATCGCCGGCAAGAGCATCCCGGTCACGGCGGATACGCTGGCGAACGGGTACCAACTGGCTGTCCAGATCCCTCCCACCGCCTCGGGATTCAAAGCGCGCGAGGCCCACCTCTGGGTGCCGCCGGGATGGCTGATGCGTCCCGACCAGAAACGGCCCGTGTCGGAGATGATGATGGGCCAGCCGGGCAAACCAACGCTCGGAGCGAGCCTCGACGCCCTGCACGCGCTCGGCCCGCAGACGCTGGAGACGGCGCCGTTCGTGCTTGTCGTTGACCAGCTCGGCGCGATCGATCGCAACCCGCCCTGCGCCAACACGGCGGCAGGCGGCCAGCTCGAGACCTACCTGGCCGACGATGTGCCGCACTGGATCCGCGCGAACCTCCCCGTGCTGCCGGATGCCCGAAGCTGGACCATCGCCGGCTTCTCACACGGAGGGGAGTGCGCAGCTTATCTCGCGGCCGCGCATCCGTCACTCTGGGCCAACATGGTCAGCGTCTCCGGGCCGGACAAGCCGGGCGAGCACCGTCCCGTCTTCACCAAGAACACTTACTTCAACGGCAGTGAGGCCGAGTTCGAGTCGACCTGGCCGGCCAACGTGATGGCCAAGGGAACCTACCCCGACACGACGGCCATCTTCGTCACCGGCGCGCTCGACGCCCACTTCCGGCCAGAGGTCGAGGCCACGGCCACGGCGGCCGAGAAGGCCGGTTGGCACGTCACATACTGGGCCGTTCCGGGGCAGTCCCATTCCGGGCCCACCCTGACGAAGGGCCTGGAGGCCGGTTACGACAAGCTGATCTCGATCGCGCAGTCCGGCCCGAATGCGGTCGACCCGTCCCGAGGGCTCTGCGACAGCAGCGCCACCGTGCACGACTGCGCAAGCGCCCAGGTCGCCGCTGTCGCCGCGACCGTCGTCGTCACCGACCTCGGGCTGCTGCTGATCTTCTTCGTCGTGCAGTTCGCGCTCTTCTTCCGCCTCCGTCAGACGGCGCCGTCCGCGACCTGACGTCGCGCCCCAACGAACGCTTCCACGCACCGCCTGATCTCATCCTCTGTGTGCGCCGCCGACAGCTGAACCCGGATGCGCGCGAGACCCCGGGGAACCACCGGGAACGAGAACGCCGTCACATACACGCCGCGCTTCTGCATCTCATTCGCGATGCGCGCAGTGAGTGCCGCATCCCCGAACATCACCGGCACGATCGGATGCTCGCCCGGCAGCAGGTCGAATCCGGCCTCGGTCATCAGCGCGCGAAACAGCGACGCGTTCGACGCGAGCTGAGCCCGCAGGCCGTCCGACCGCTCCAGCAAGTCGAGGGCGGCGAGGGTGCCGGCCACGATCGACGGTGCAAGTGTGTTCGAGAAGAGGTACGGCCGGGCGCGCTGACGGAGGAGATCGACGATCTCCTGCCGGGAAGACACGTAGCCCCCGGATGCGCCGCCCAGCGCTTTGCCGAACGTTCCGGTGTAGATGTCCACGCGATCACCGACCCCGCAGAGCTCGGGCGTCCCGCGACCATGCTCGCCGATGAAACCAACCGCGTGCGAGTCGTCGACAAGCACCAGCGCGTCGTACTCGTCCGCAAGGTCGCAGATCTCGCGCAGCGGGGCGATGTAGCCGTCCATCGAGAACACGCCGTCGGTGACGATCACCCGGAACCGCGCATCCGCGGCCGCCTGCAACTGCGTCTCGAGATCTGCCAGGTCGCGGTTGTGATACCGCAGCCGGCGCGCCTTCGACAGCCGGATGCCGTCGATGATCGACGCGTGATTGAGTTCGTCGGAGATGATCGCGTCTTCGGCCGAGAACAGCGTCTCGAACACTCCGCCGTTCGCGTCGAAGCACGAGGAGAAGAGGATGGTCGCCTCCGTGCCGAGGAAGCGCGACACCCGCCGCTCGAGTTCCAGGTGCTGTTCCTGCGTTCCGCAGATGAAGCGAACGCTGGCCATCCCGTAGCCCCACTCGTCGAGAGCGGATTTCGCCGCTGCCACGAGCGCCGGGTGGTCGGCCAGACCGAGATAGTTGTTGGCGCAGAAGTTGAGGACCTCCGCGCCGTCCGCGTTGATCAGCGCCTGCTGAGGCCCCCGGATACTGCGCTCATGCTTGGTGAGCCCGGCCTCGTCGATCTCGGCGAGCTGTGCAGCCACATGGTCACGGAAGTTTCCGTACATCAGAGCTCCGTCCAGTCGAGGATGACCTTGCCTCCGTCGGCGGCGGCCGCGGCGGCGAACCCGTCTTTCCAGTCCCGAGCCGGGAACCGGTCCGAGACGATCGACGCGATCGCCTCCCGTAGCACCGATGAGGTCTGAAGCATCGCGCCCATGGCGTTCCAGGTCTCGAACATCTCGCGACCGTAGATGCCTTTCAGGGTGAGCATGTGCGTCACGACGATGCCCCAGTCGACGGCGATCTGCGACGAGGGCAGGCCGAGCATGGCGATGCGGCCGCCGTGGTTCATGTTCTCGATCATCTGCGGCAGAGCCGTCGGCGCTCCGCTCATCTCGAAGCCGACATCGAAGCCTTCCCGCATCCCCAGGGCTTCCTGCGCGGAGTGGATGGGTGCCCGCGAGACGTCGACGGTGAAGTCGGCGCCCATACCCTCGGCGAGCCTGAGCCGGGAGGGGCTGATGTCGGTCCCCACGATGAACCGCGCACCCACGTGGCGCGCGACCGCGATGGCCATGAGCCCGATCGGGCCGCATCCGGTGACCAGCACATCCTCACCCACCACCGGGAAGGCGAGCGCCGTATGAACGGCGTTTCCGAGGGGGTCGAAGAGTGCCCCGACCTCGGGCTCGATCGCGCTGTGATGCACCCACACGTTGGTGGCCGGAAGGCTCAGATACTCGGCGAAAGCTCCATCGCGCTGCACACCGAGACC
>DASYGJ010000111.1:0-8988 GCA_035999915.1 Leifsonia sp. | reverse complement strand
CGTGACGGCGTCGAGAACCTTGACCGCCTCGGCGACCACCTCCGGCCCGATTCCGTCTCCCGGGATGACAGCGAGTCTGATCGTCTGAGGCATGGCACTCCTGCGGTTCTGGGTTGTCTTACGCTCAACCCTACCGGCGTGAACTGACAGCTCTCGCCCGTTCCGCTCGACTGTGACACTTGCGGCCGAGAGTGGCCGGCGCACCGGGCACATTCGACCGGAACAGGCACACTCGCCGGCGCGGCCGGCATCGCGCGGGGCACTGCGTCAGCCGCCGAGTTCCGCCAGCCGGCGGGCGAGGAAGCGACGGACCCGCTCGTTCGGCTCCAGCGCCAGAGCTCGACGGTACGCCTCCACGGCGGCGGGCAGGTCGTCGGCCAGACGAGCGAGATCGCCGCGCACCGCGAATCCCTGCGGCGCCAGCGCACCCTCGAACGCCCCCGGGATGCCGTCCAGCTCCGTGAGCGCAGCTTCGGGCCCGACGTCCGGGCTGTAGCCGTGCGCGACCGTGCGCCCGAGCCGTGCGACAGGGGACGGCCAAACCTCGACCAGCCTGTCGTAGAGCCGTGCGATGGCCGGCCAGTCGGTCTCCGCCCAAGTACCCGCGATGGCATGCAGGCCGGCGATCCCGGATTGCAGTCCGAATCGGCCCCGACCGGACAGGGCTTCGGTGGCGAGCCGCTCCCCTTCGGCGATCATCCGCCGATCCCAGCCCGATCGGTCCGCCTCGGCCAGCGTCACGAAGTCTCCCGATGGCGACAGACGCGAAGATTGGCGGGCCTCCGTGAGAAGAAGAAGTGCGAGCAGCCCCGCGGTCTCCGCATCGCCCGACCGCAATCGGTGCGCGTCTCGCGCGAGCGCCAGCGCATCCGCCCTCACCCGATCATCCGGCGCCGCGTGGCCGACCGTGTAGAGCAGGTACAGGGCTGTCAGCGCATCCGGCAGCCGTGCGTCGACGGCGCTTTCGTCGTCGATCGCGAACCGGATGTTCGACTCGTGGATGCGGCGCTTGGCGCGGGTGATCCGCGCCGCCATCGTCGCCTCCTGCACCAGGAACACGGCCGCGATATCTTTCGTCGGAACGCCGCACACGAACCGTAAGGCGAGCGCCAGCCGAGACTCCTCCGACACCTCGGGATGGCACACAAGGAGGATCAGCTCGAGCCGCTCGTCGCCCGAGAACACAGTGCTGGCGGTGTCTGACATGGGTTGTTCCGCGGTCTGGCGCAACTCTGCCGCCACTGACGGCAGGGCGCGGGCGACGGTCTGGTCTTTGCGAATGGTGTCGACCGCGATCCGGCGGGCCGCGGTGGTGATCCACGCCGCAGGGTTATCGGGGATGTGACCCGATGCGGCCAGTGCGACGGCGCGCGCGAACGCCTCCTGCATGGCGTCTTCGGCCAGCTGGAGGTCGCCGGTGTAGCGCGCGACGGCGCCGAGGATGCGCGGCGCGTCCTCGCGGAACGCCTCCTCGACCCCGCCTGTCACATCCCGGCCGGAGGTTGTCAGCTGACGGAACTGAGCACGAGCACCGGGTAGAGCTCCACCCACCCTGTTGTCGGGATGAGCGCTGCCAGTTCGCGGGCCTGTTGCGAGCTTTTCGCCGTGAAGCCATAGAGACCAGTGACGACCTCGCGAGTCTCGCCGAACGGTCCGTCGGTGAACACCGGGTCTCCGCCGTTGGGCGTGATCTTGGTCGCGGTCGAGGGCGCCTGCAGGGCGCTGCTCGCGGTGATCCGTTCGCCGGCGGCTTCGACCGCGGCCTGGAAAGTGCGGTGACCGGCCATTCCGGCCTCCCACTGCTCGGGTGTCATCGCATCCGGATCCCAGGTGGGTTCCTGGATGAGGACCACATACTCGTCAGACATGGCTGCTCCCTTACGTCTCGCGCCTCAGCGCTGCTGATGTGAACACCAGTACGACGTAAGCTACCCGTCAAAATCGACAGGCGCACCCGAAATGTTTTTCAGGACTCCGTGATGTCGATCTCGTGCATCAGGTCGGCGTGGATCGCAACGCGCACCTTCTCGAGCAGCCCCTCGGGGATGCGGGAGTCGACGGTGAGCACGCTGAGCGCCTTGCCGCCCGCCGAGGTGCGCGCGATCTGCATCCCAGCGATGTTGATCTCCGCCTCGCCGAATTCGTGGCCGTAGATCGCGACGATGCCAGGACGGTCGTCATAGATCATCACGATGAGGTGCTCGGCGATCGGGACCTCGACGTCGTAGCCGTTGATCTCGACGAGCTTCTCGATCTGCTTGGTGCCCGTGAGGGTTCCCGAGACCGAGATCTGCGATCCGTCACTGAGTGCGCCGCGAAGCGTGATCAGGTTGCGGTACTCCTCACTCACCGAATCGGTGATCAGTCGCACCTCGAGACCGCGCTGGTCGGCCAGCAGAGGCGCGTTGACGTAGGAGACCGTCTCGCTGACGACGTTCGTGAAAATGCCCTTCAGCGCCGCGAGCTTCAACACGCTCACGTCGTAGTCGACGAGTTCGCCCCGCACCTCGACGTCGACGCTGGTCAGCGGGCTGTGCGCGAGACCCGAGAACACTTGACCGAGCTTCTCGACAAGCGGGATGCCCGGGCGCACGTACGGGTCGATGACACCGCCGGCGACGTTGACCGCATCTGGAACGAGCTCACCGGAGAGCGCCAGGCGCACCGACTTGGCGACCGAGACGCCGGCCTTCTCCTGAGCCTCGTCGGTGGAGGCGCCGAGGTGCGGTGTGACGACCACGTTCTCCAGCGCGAGCAGAGGCGAGTCGCTGGGCGGCTCACTCACGAACACGTCGAGGCCGGCACCGGCGATCGACTTCGTCGAGAGTGCGCGGTACAGCGCATCCTCGTCGATCAGACCACCGCGGGCCACGTTGACGATGTAGGCGGTCGGCTTCATCAGCGCGAGTTGGTCGTCGCTGATCATGCCGGTCGTCTCGGGAGTCTTCGGCATGTGGATCGTGATGAAGTCCGATTCGGCGAGCAGTTCATCCAGTGTCACAAGCTGAACCCCGAGCTGCTGCGCGCGGGCCGAGGTGACGTACGGGTCGTAGGCGACGACTTTGGTGCCGAACGCCTGCAGCCTGGCCGTGATCAGCGCACCGATGCGGCCGAGACCGATGATGCCGACGGTCTTCTCGTAGACCTCGACGCCGGTGTACTTCGAGCGCTTCCACTGGCCCTGGGCCAGCGCGCTGTGGGCGGCCGGGATGTGGCGGGCGAGGCTCAGGATGTGCCCCACCGTGAGCTCGGCGGCCGAGATGATGTTGGAGGTCGGCGCATTGACGACCATGACGCCGGCGGTCGTCGCCGACTTGATGTCCACGTTGTCGAGTCCGACACCGGCGCGAGCGACCACCCGCAGCTTGGGAGCCGCCGCGATGACCTCCTTGTCCACCTTCGTCGCAGAACGCACCAAGATGGCCTCGGCGTCGGCGACCGCGGCGAGCAGCGCCGGCCGGTCCGTTCCGTCGACGGAACGGATCTCGAAATCCGGCCCGAGGGCGTCGACGGTTGCGGGCGAAAGTTCTTCGGCGATCAACACGACCGGCTTTGTCACGTGGCGGTTCCTTCGAGGTGGGAGCAGGCTGGGGAGGCGGGCGCCACGATCATTGGGGCGCGATCAGCACACACTCTACCGGCTTGCGAGGGCGCTTCTTGCCGCGTTACGCCCGGCGTACGCACCGTCATCCTCGGGGCGCGGTGCTCACCTGGCACCCACCGTCGCTGCCAGGCCTGCGGAGCGACGGTTACTGCCAACCGACCCGAGGAAGCCGGCTGGGCCGGCCCGGGTCGGGGCAGGTCGGGGCAGGTCAGAAAGCGGCGTGAAGCGCGGCGACCGCTTCGTGCACCAACTCGGGTGACGTCACGTCGTACGAGTCGTCGCCTCCGCCGGGACCGCTGACAGCGCCGGTGACCGTGGCGCGAGCGGAGAGGTGCACGGCGTCGACTCCGGTGGCCGCGATCGCCTGCAGATCTGCGACACGAACTCCCCCGCCGGCCATGATCTGGATGCGGCCGGAGGCTTCCGCGGTGAGGGCGGCAAGCATCCCGACACCGTCGATGCTGCGCGCCTCGCCGCCGGAGCTGAGGATGCGCGTGACACCGAGGCCGATGAGCGTCTCGAGCGCGTCGATCGGGTCGGCGACCGCATCCATTGCCCGGTGGAAGGTGACCTCGATGCCGTCGGCCGCCTCGATCAGTCGCGAGGTCGCCTCCGCGTCGATCGCACCAGCGGTGTCGAGCACTCCGATCACGACACCGCCGGCCCCGGCCGAGCGGGCATTGCGGATGTCGGCGATCGTCACGTCGAGCTCGTCGGGCGTGTAGACGAAACCGCCACCGCGGGGACGGACCAGCACCTGGACGAAACCGGGCCTCCCCGCCGCGTCGGCTTGTGCGACAGCGGCAGCAATGAGGCCGGCCGAGGGCGTGAGCCCACCGGTGCTGAGCGCGGAGCACAGCTCGATCCTGTCGACCCCGGCACCGAGCGCGATACGCACACCCGCCGGATCTTGCACTGCGATCTCTACCTGCATGCTCTCCCCGTGGTGGACGTTCGTGCGAAAAGCGCGGTTCGGTCGTGCCGAACCGCGCTTTCACACGAGTGGATGCGACGGAGCAGTGGTGTTAGCGCGCGACTTCGCCGTCGACGTAGTCGTCGTCGTTCGAGGCGTTCCAGGCGAAGAGTTTGCGCAGTTCGCGGCCGGTGGCCTCGATCGGGTGCTGCTCGCCCTTCTTGCGGAGCGCGAGGAACTCGGGCGCGCCCGCGTCCTGGTCGCCGATGAAACGCTCAGCGAATGCGCCGGACTGGATGTCGCCGAGAACGGCCTGCATGTTCTCCTTGACGTGCGGGTCGATGACGCGGGGGCCGGACACGTAGTCGCCGTACTCGGCCGTGTCCGAGACGCTCCAGCGCTGCTTGGCGATGCCGCCCTCCCACATGAGGTCGACGATGAGCTTGAGTTCGTGCAGCACCTCGAAGTAGGCGACCTGCGGCTGGTAGCCGGCCTCGGTCAGAGTCTCGAAGCCGTACTGGACGAGCTGCGAGACGCCACCGCAGAGCACGGCCTGCTCGCCGAACAGGTCGGTCTCGGTCTCCTCCGTGAAAGTGGTCTTGATGCCGCCGGCGCGAAGGCCGCCGATGCCCTTGGCGTAGCTGAGGACGAGCGGCCACGCGTTGCCGGTCGCATCCTTCTCGACGGCGACGATGACGGGAACGCCACGGCCGGCCTCGTACTCGCGGCGCACGGTGTGACCCGGGCCCTTCGGAGCGACCATGATCACGTCGACGCCCTCCGGTGCCTCGATGTAGCCGAAGCGGATGTTGAAGCCGTGACCGAAGACAAGCGCGTTGCCCTCGCTCAGGTTGGGCTGGATGTCGTCGGCGTAGAGGTGACGCTGCACCTGGTCCGGCGCGAGGATGACGATGACGTCAGCCCACTTGGCGGCCTCTGCGGCGCTCAGCACCTGGAAGCCGGCCTCTTCGGCCTTCGGCTTCGACTTCGAGCCCTCCTTGAGGCCGATGACGACCTCGACGCCGGAGTCGCGGAGGTTCTGGGCGTGCGCATGTCCCTGCGAGCCATAACCGATGACGGCGACCTTCTTGCCCTGGATGATCGACAGGTCAGCGTCCTTGTCGTAGTAGATCTCAGCCACTTGATGTTTCTCCTTGTTCTTGTGGTCCTGGTTTAGTTCTCTTGGCCGCCCGGAAGGCGTTGTCAGTTCTTTCGTCGCACGGATGGCGAGCTAATTTTTGAAGACGCGTTCGGTGATGGACTTCGAGCCGCGGCCGATCGCGAGGAGCCCGGACTGCGCCATCTCTTTGATGCCGTAAGGCTCGAGCACCTTCAGCAGAGCCTGAGTCTTGCCGCTGTCACCGGTGACCTCGATCACGAGGGCGTCGGTGGCCACGTCGACAACGCGGGCACGGAACAGGTTCACGGCTTCGAGCACCTGCGACCGCGTGGTGTTGTCGACGCGCACCTTGATGAGCAGGTGCTCGCGCTGCACGGACTGCGCAGGATCGAGTTCCACGATCTTGATCACGTTGATCAGCTTGTTGAGCTGCTTGGTGACCTGCTCGAGCGGAAGGTCCTCCACGTCCACCACGACAGTGATGCGGGAGAGCCCTTCCACCTCGCTGGTGCCCACGGCCAGGGACTCGATGTTGAAGCCACGGCGCGCGAACAGCCCGGCCACGCGGGTCAGCAGACCCGGCTTGTCCTCGACGAGGAGGGAAAGGACATGCGTACTCATCGGTTACTCCTCCACGAACGCGGGGCTGTGGTCACGGGCGTACTGCACGTAACTGTTGCTGACACCCTGGGGCACCATCGGCCAGACCATCGCGTCGGCACTCACGACGAAGTCGATGACCACCGGGCGATCGTTGGTCTCCAGCGCGAGCTTGATCGCCGCATCCACCTCTTCTTCTTTGGTGACGCGGATGCCGAGGGCGCCGTACGCCTCGGCCAGCTTCACGAAGTCGGGTACCCGGATGGTGTCGTGTCCGGTGTTCAGGTCGGTGTTGGAGTACCGGCCGTCGTAAAACAGTGTCTGCCACTGACGCACCATGCCGAGCGATGAGTTGTTGATGATCGCGACCTTGATCGGGATGTTGTTGATCGTGCAGGTGGCGAGTTCCTGGTTGGTCATCTGGAAGCATCCGTCGCCGTCGATCGACCACACCACGCGCTCGGGCTGAGCGACCTTGGCGCCCATAGCGGCCGGCACCGAGTAGCCCATCGTGCCCGCGCCGCCCGAATTGAGCCAGGCGTTCGGGCGCTCGTACTTGATGAACTGCGCCGCCCACATCTGGTGCTGTCCGACCCCGGCGGCATAGACGCCCTCCGGCCCGGTCAGCTCACCGATGCGCTGGATGACGTGTTGCGGCGAGAGCAGTCCGTCGCTCGGCTTGGTGAAGCCAAGCGGGAACTCCTCTCGGAGCCCGTTCAGGTAGGTCCACCACTCGATGATGTCGGGCTTGGTCGCCCGGCTGGCCTCCTTGAAGGCCGCGGTCAGATCGACGATGACATCTTTGGCATCGCCGACGATGGGGACGTCCGCAACCCGGATCTTGGAGATCTCGGCCGGGTCGACGTCGACGTGCACGACCTTCGCGTTGGGCGCGAACAGTGAAGTGTTGCCCGTCACGCGGTCGTCGAACCGAGCCCCCAGGGACACGATGAGGTCCGATTCCTGAAGCGCGAGCACCGCGGGCACCGTTCCATGCATCCCGGGCATGCCCAGATGCTGCGGATGCGAGTCGGGAAAGGCCCCGCGCGCCATCAGCGTGGTGGTGACGGGCACACCTGTGACCTCGGCCAGCTCGAGCAGTTCCTGCGACGCGCGTGCGCGGATGACGCCGCCGCCCACGTAGAGGATCGGCTTCTTGGCCTCGACGAGCAGCTGCGCGGCTGCGACGATCTGCTTGCCGTGAGCCTTGGTGATCGGGCGGTAGCCGGGCAGATCGATCTTGGGCGGCCAGATGAACGGCACCTTGTTCTGCTGCGCGTCTTTGGTGATGTCGACCAGCACCGGCCCGGGACGCCCGGTGCCCGCGATGTGGTACGCCGCAGCGATCGTCGAGGGGATGTCGGACGCATCCTTCACGAGGAACGAGTGCTTGGTGATCGGCATGGTGATACCGACGATGTCCGCCTCTTGGAAGGCGTCTGTTCCCATGAGGGTGGAGAACACCTGTCCCGTGATGAAGACCACGGGAACGGAGTCCATGTGGGCGTCCATGATCGCGGTGACGAGATTGGTGGCGCCCGGCCCGGAGGTGGCCATGGCCACTCCGACCTTGCCGCTCGCCGAGGCGTAACCCTCCGCGGCGTGGCCCGCGCCCTGTTCGTGGCGGACGAGAACATGACGGATCTTGGTGGAATCCATGATCGCGTCGTAGATGGGAAGGATCGCGCCGCCCGGCAGCCCGAAGACATCGCGGACGCCGAGCAGCTCGAGGGTGCGGACGACGGACTGGGAGCCCGTCAGGATGTCGGGCGACGCCTTGCCGGGCGTCGCGGATGGCAACACGGTATTTGGTTCCGAAGACATGTGTGGGAGCGTCCCTTGGTACGAAACGGATGATGCATGAGGCGCAAGCTACCCCGTGACCGCGCCCTCCGCGGCGGAGTGCACGAGCTTGGAGTACTTTGCGAGAACGCCACGGGTATAGCGCGGGGGAAGAGGCGCCCAGCCTTCACGGCGGGCGGTCAGCTCAGACTCGTCGACAAGTAAATCGAGCGAGCGAGCCGCGATATCGACCCGTATCAGATCACCATCGCGCACGAAGGCGATGGGACCTGCGTCCACCGCTTCGGGTGCTATGTGGCCGATACACAGTCCGGTTGTGCCGCCTGAGAATCGTCCGTCTGTCAATAGTAGTACATCCTTGCCGAGGCCCGCGCCCTTGATGGCGGCGGTGATGGCGAGCATCTCGCGCATCCCCGGGCCACCCTTCGGGCCTTCGTACCGGATGATGACGACGTCGCCGGCGCTGATACCGCCTTCTGTGAGAGCATCCATGGCGGCGCGCTCGCGCTCGAACACCCGGGCCGGGCCCTCGAACACGTCGGCGTCGAAGCCGGCTGTCTTGACGACCGCGCCTTCCGGGGCGAGCGACCCCTTGAGGATGGTCAGGCCGCCGGTGGCGTGGATGGGGTTGTCGAGCGTGCGCATGACCTCGCCGTCCGGCGCAGGCGGGTTGATCTCCGCCAGGTTCTCCGCCACGGTCTTGCCGGTGACCGTGAGGCAGTCGCCGTGCAGCAGGCCGGCATCCAGCAGCGCCTTCATCACGACGGGCACGCCGCCGTGGCGGTCGACGTCGTTCATCACGTACTTGCCGAACGGCTTGAGGTCGCCGATGTGAGGCACCTTGTCGCCGATGCGGTTGAAGTCGTCGATCGTCAGGTCGACGTCGGCTTCGCGCGCGATCGCCAGCAGGTGCAGCACCACGTTGGTGGAACCGCCGAACGCCATGGC
>DASYGJ010000087.1:0-15014 GCA_035999915.1 Leifsonia sp. | reverse complement strand
GGGCACTCGCTCCATGTCGTATGCGATCTCAGCATCGCGAGTGCCGAACACGCCCGGTTCAAACAGACCGATGCCGATGTCGGTTCGTTCGACGCGGGCTATGGAAGCGCCTACTTCGCACGTCAGATCGGGCAGAAGTTCGCTCGGGAGGTGTTCTTCCTAGCACGAGAGTATTCAGCGCAGCGAGCTTACGAAATGGGTGCGGTGAACGCGGTCGTTCCCCATGCCGACCTCGAACGCACGGCACTGGAGTGGGCCGAAGAGATCCTGACCAAGTCGCCGACCGCCATCCGCATGCTGAAGTTCGCATTCAACGCGGTCGACGATGGGCTTGTCGGGCAACAGGTGTTCGCGGGGGAGGCGACCCGGCTGGCGTATGGAACCGATGAGGCCGTAGAGGGGCGCGACTCGTTCCTCGAGAAGCGGGAGCCGGACTGGACGCCGTTCCCCTGGCAGTACTAAGGGCAGCTGACATGACCCGGAGTGTGCGCGTGCTCGGTTCCGACCGTCCCGAGCTGGTGTTCCTTGCGCTGCGGGAGGCGCTCGGCCAGGGCGGGCCTGCGGTCGTGCCGCGGGACCCTGCAGCCAAAACCGCTGAAACGGATGCCACGACGACGGTTCCACAGAATGCGGCACTGGTGATCGAGACGTCCGGGTCGACCGGGGCGCCGAAGCGGGTGGTGCTCTCCTCGGATGCGCTTCTCGCGAGTGCTGCGGCCTCGGCGGGCGCCATGGGTGGCCAGGGGCAATGGATCCTGGCGCTGCCGGCACATTACGTTGCGGGGGCTCAGGTACTGGTGCGCTCCCTAGCGGCCGAGACGGAGCCGCTCTACTACCGGAAGGGGCACTTCGACCCTGTCTCCTTCGCGTCTCTCGCCGCAGACCTCACCCACGACCTGCGGTTCGTCTCGCTCGTGCCGGTGCAGTTGGCGCGGCTGGTCGAGGCTGCAGAGGGAGGAGACAGGAGCGTGCGTGCGGCGCTGGACCGGTTCGACGGCATCCTCGTCGGTGGGCAGGCGCTGATGTACGACCTTCGTGAGCGGGCCGAGCAGGTGGGTGCGCGAATCCTCAGCACGTACGGCTCCAGCGAGACGGCCGGTGGCTGCGTTTATGACGGGGTTCCGATCGGATCGACGATGGTACGCGAGGTCGACGGGGCGCTCGAGATCGGCGGACCCGTGCTCGCGGAGGGGTATCTCGGCGATCCCGAACGAACGGCGGCAGCCTTTCACGAAGCGGACGGGCAGCGCTGGTATCGCACCGGAGATCTCGGTCGCCTGACAAGGGATGGACAGGTGGTCGTGCTCGGCCGGGCCGACAACGTGATCATCTCGGGAGGGGAGAAGGTGCTGCTCGACGTGGTCGAGCGGACGGTCCGCGAGCTCGAAGGATTCGCGCAGGCAGTCGTGGTGGCCGCGGACGACTCGGAATGGGGTCAGGTTCCGATCGTGGTGGTCGAGGGGACTCCGCCGGCCGTAACACTGGCCGAAGTTCGGGAGTTCGTCACGGAGCGGAGAGGACGGGCGGCGGCGCCCGCGCGCGTGCTGCCGGTGACGCGCCTTCCGCTCCTCAGCAGCGGCAAACCGGACAGGGTGGCGGTGGCACGGCTGGCGGCGGGCACCGCGGAGGACATCGAGTCGGCACCTACCGGAATCGCATAGCCGGTGTCGTTACAATTCGCACTGTGATGAGTCAGAACAAGCCACGAACACAGGCGAAGTCGGGCCGGCAGCAGCGCGCTCGAAATGGAAACGCCGGTCATCCCAGGCCACCCAAGGCCAAGGTCAAACCAGCCACCGCATCCGACTGGATTGCCGGAGCGCGGCTGCGCACCCTCCCGCTCGCCATCGCCCCCGTCATCATCGGTGTCGGTGCGGCGAAGGTCGCTGACGGGGCCGGCATCTGGCACCCGGTGCGCGCGCTGCTCTGTCTGGCGGTCGCCGTGTGCCTGCAGATCGGCGTGAACTACGCGAACGACTACTCCGACGGTATCCGGGGAACCGATCGCTATCGTGTCGGGCCGAGTCGGCTCACCGGCTCGGGGCGAGCCGCCCCGAAACGTGTGCTCACCGTCGCCATCACCTTCTTCGGGCTGGGCGCTCTCGCCGGATTGGTTCTCGTGCTGCTCACCCAGCACTGGTGGGTATTGCTCGTCGGCGCTGCGGCGATCGCCGCGGCCTGGTTCTACACCGGCGGAAAGCGGCCATACGGCTACTTCGGCCTGGGCGAGCTCTTCGTCTTCGTGTTCTTCGGCATCGTCGCCACCGCCGGAACGACCTACATGCTGTCCGGACTCGTCAATCAGGAAGCCTGGTACGGTTCCGTCGCCGCAGGGCTCATCGCCTGCGCCGTTCTGATGGTCAACAACATCCGGGACATCGAGCCGGACAAAGCTGCCAAAAAGCGTACCCTCGCCGTACTGATGGGGAACGTCGCGTCGCGCATCGTGTTCTGCGTGTTCCTGCTCGTGCCGTTCGGGATCCTCGCGCTCATCGCGCTTTTGTACCCGATCGCGTGGCTCGGCTTCTTCGCGCTGCTCGCCGCTCTGCCGGCGTGCGTGATCACCCTCTTTGCGAAAACCCCGCGGGAATTGGTGACGGCCCTCCAACTGACAAGTCTGACCGGACTGCTCGTTGCGATCGCCCTGGGCTGCGCCTACGCGTTCTGAGTTCGTCAGGCCTGACGGTCTGAAGGGGCCGGCCTCTCAGCCGTGTGGTGCTCGGCCGCATGCTGCTCGGCTGCGTCGATGGCAGCATCCTCGGAGTCGTCGTCCGCGGTCGTGGCGGGCGTGTTGCGATGACGCACCGCGTACAGGTCGCGCGCAACGGCATCCCTCGGTTTCCGCAACAGGATGTAAGAAAGACAGAGGCCGATCAGCGCAGCAGCGATGACAGCGATCCACCAGTCGATGCGCAGGATGAGCAGGATCGCCAGCGGGACCGCGAACAGGATGAGCCGCAGCACCGAATAGGTGACCCACGAGGGAATGCCTTTCACCCTCCCAGCTTAGAGACACACTCTGAGAGTTACGATTGACCCATGGTTCGCCTCTGGATAGTCCTCGGCGTCGCTGCCGCGGTTTTCTACATCTATTCCGTGGCAGACTGCGCCTTTTTCGACCGGTCTCGAGTGCGTGGCCTTCCCAAGCCCGTGTGGCTTCTCGTCATCATCCTGTTCCCGATCATCGGCGGAGTTCTCTGGTTCCTCATCGGCCGTGGCCGGAGGCGCCACCAAGGGGCGCTGCACACCGTTGCTCCGGATGATGACCCCGCATTCCTCAAGCGGCTCGGGCAGGACAAAGAGCAGGAAGAGCGCATCCGGCAGCTTGAGAAAGAACTCTCGGACCTCGACGACAACGGACCAGACGACCCCACCGGCCGCCGGGATGGCTGACGGCGCACCGTCGAGAGCTGACGTCGAGGGGGTCGCCGCCACGGGAAATCCGGCAACCGACTACGCCGTCGCGCTCCTTTCGGCCCTGATCCGCGCCGGGGTGCGAGACGTCGTCGTCAGCCCCGGATCGCGATCCCAAGCGCTCGCGCTGGTGGCTGCCGAACTGGAGCGCACAGGCTCCGTACGCCTTCACGTGCGCATCGACGAGCGCGTGGCGGGATACCTTGCGCTCGGCCTCGCGCGCGAAAGCGGTGTTCCCGCCGCCGTGATCACGACGAGCGGCACGGCGACGGCGAACCTTCATCCGGCAGTGCTCGAAGCGCACGAGTCGGGCATTCCGATGATCCTGCTCACCTCGGACCGGCCGGCGGAGCTGCGGGGGATCCGCGCCAACCAGACCACACAGCAGACCAGCCTCTACGGACCAGCGGTGCGGCTGATGGTCGATGTGCCGGCGCCGCAAGGCGACCCCGGCGAGCGTGAGGCGGCTGCCGAGTTGGCAGGCGCGGCGGTTCGCGCGGCCGTCGGTGCCGAATCTGCCGATCCGGGGCCGGTGCAGCTGAATGTCGCGCTTCGGGCGCCGCTCTCGGTTGCCGTGCCGACGGTGAGGGTCGATGGGGCCGACTCCGCTGCCTCCGCCCTCACGACCGCGCGACCGGAGGCGCTCGGTCGTCCGCATATCCAGCTCGCGGAAGGCCACGGAACGGTCGTCATCGCCGGTGCCGATGCCGGCGAGGAGGCCGAGGTCTTCGCTCGCGCAGGCGGGTATCCGCTGCTCGCGGAAGTGTCGAGCGGTGCGCGTTTCGGCCCCAATCTCGTGGTCGCGTACCGTGAGCTCCTCAGCGACCCTGGGTTCGGTGGCCGCGTCCAGCGGGCCGTGGTGTTCGGGCACCCGACGCTGAGCCGGGAGGTTCCGGCCCTGTTGCAGCGGAGCGACGTCGAGACGATCGTCGTGGCGCCGCGCGGAAAACAGGCATACAACCCGGCACACCGTGCACAAATCGTCGGCGGAGTGGACGTTCCACCCACGGTGGACCTCCGGTCGCCAGAGGTGCGCGCCTGGGTAGGAAGCTGGGTGTTCGCCAGCCGACGACTGCGCGAAGCGGCCGAAGCCGAGGCTGACCCGCGATCCATCGCGCCCGACGTCGACAAAGCGAGATCGTATGACCCAGCGGATGCGCTCACCTTCGCGAAAACCGAACTCGCGGCCGTGCGCGCCCCGATCACGCGGCCGCTGCTCGCCGAGGCGCTGTGGCGCTACACCTGGCCGCACGATCGCCTGGTGTTCGGTGCCTCGCGGCTGATCCGGGATGCGGACAAGATCGTTCCCGGAAAGAAGATTCGGGTGCACGCGAATCGGGGTCTGGCGGGGATCGACGGCACAGTCTCCACATCCATCGGGATCGCGCTCGCCAGCCGAGCCGCTGCTGAAGCGGCGGGAACGGCGACCGGCGTCACGCGGGTGTTGCTTGGGGACCTGACACTGCTGCACGACGTTGGCTCGCTGCTACTGGGTGCCGGGGAGCAGCTGCCGCATCTGCAGGTCGTTGTCGGCAATGATGGCGGCGGCACCATCTTCGACGGTCTCGAAGTGGCAGCGACCGCTCCCGCAGAGGCGTTCGACCGGGTGCTCTACACGCCGCAGACGGTCGACTTCGGCGCACTGGCGACGGCCTACGGCTGGGCGTACAGCGTGGCGCGCACGAAGGGTGAGCTCGATCGGGCGTTGTCCGCACCGCCCGCCGGTGTGAGCATCCTCGAGGTTCCGCTCGGGCGCTGAGCGAGCGGCAGGCGCGGCGCAAGAGCACGCACAATTGCCGCCGGGCGAGCCTGCAGCCGCGTTGGAGGCTCTCCACAACGCAAGTGAGATCCTGTTGGCGGATTGCTAGCATGTGCGGGTGCACATGACCTTTCGAACGATGCTCCACGCGCTCCTTTCCCGATTCGGGATGCGGTTGGGGCACTGGGACGTGGCGCGCACGAAGTTCCGTGTGCTGCCGACCGACCTCGACATCCTCAAACACATGAACAACGGTGTGTACCTGTCGATCGCCGACATCGGGCGCTTCGATCTTCTGATGCGCAACGGTGTCTGGGCGATCTTCAAGAAGCGCGGCTGGTATCCCGTCGTGGCCTCGGAAACGATCTCGTTCCGTAAGTCGCTCGAACTGTGGCAGCCGTTCGTGGTGGAGTCGCGCATCCTCGGCTTCGACGACAAGGCTGTGTACGTGGAGCAGCGGTTCACGGTGAACGGCGAGATCTACACGCAGGCGTTCATCCGCGCGCGCTTTTTGAAGCGCAGCGGCGGGATCGTCACGATGACGGCCCTGCTGGATGCGGTCGGTCCCGCGCCGACGGATGTGACCATTCCCGAGTGGCTGACGCAATGGGGAGCGGATGCTGCTCTTCCGTCGACGCGCGCCGAAGCACCCAGCGTGTGGAGCGCGTAGCGGTCAACCGACTCGTGACTTCGGCCCGAACGCGAACAAACCATTCGGGTCGTGCTCTGCTCGCACCGCGGCGAGACGTTGCAGCACCGAGGGTGGCCAGCTGGTGTCGAAAGCCGTTTCGTCGGTGAGGTCGCCCGCCCAGTTCACGTTTGTGACGGCCGAGACCTTGCCGGCGAGAACCGCCGCGATCTCGGCCGCGCGAGCGGGCGCAAGCTCAGCGAAGACGTGCGGGTCGCCCGCGATGGTCGAGAGCGTGTACGCGCCGTGCCGGCCGCCGACCGAGGTGCCCTCGGGTGTGTCCCGCGCCGTCGCCCCACCGAGCTGGCGGATCTCGACCGAGAGGAACGGCGAATCCGACCCTGGCCTGACGAGCTCATAGAGCGCCTCCCCCGCCTGTTGGTCGAACGAGTCGAGCATCAACCCACGAATCCAGCCCGGCGCACCTTCTTCCGGGTCGTTGTGGATGCTCGCCATGGCCGTCGTTGGCATGTCGCCGACCAGGTCGATGAAGGCCGGCGCGGCCGCGCGCAGCGGTGCGAGAAGCCGTTTGCCCTCGGTCGCGTCTCCCGGGTAGGCGAATCGGACG
Organism: Leifsonia sp.; assembly: GCA_035999915.1. Classification (GTDB taxonomy): domain Bacteria; phylum Actinomycetota; class Actinomycetes; order Actinomycetales; family Microbacteriaceae; genus Leifsonia. Next base: position 8,585 of record DASYGJ010000087.1, on the reverse strand, counting down.
CTGAAGATGAAGCGGCCGCGGAGTGGCGGAGGAGGTCCCTCCACATCGGGAACCTGGAGGAAGGCGATGGAGGTCGTGGCCTTCTCGTCCAGCGCGGCCGACCAGTCGATCCATGCGCGGAACGCCGGCTCGATGGCATCCCCTTCGAAGACGATGCTGCCGGCATAGAGGGTGCGCAACGGAACGAGTTCGAGGGTCATCTCGGTGACGACTCCCAGGCCGCCCTTTCCGCCGCGGAGCGCCCAGAAGAGGTCGGGATCGGTCGTCTCGTCGACGACGTTGACATTGCCGTCGGCTGTGACGACACGGAACCCGCGAACCCAGTCGGCCGTGAAGCCGTGACTGCGAGCCAGCGGGCCGAGGCCGCCACCGAGCGTGTACCCGACGGCCCCCACGCTGGTGGACGAACCCGTGATCGGAGCGAGACCGTGCTCCGCGGTCGCGAGGATGACCGGCGCCCAGCGCAGTCCGGCGCCGATGAAGGCGAGCCCCGTGACCGGGTCGATGGTGAGGTCGTCGAGGTCTCTTGTGGAGATGATCAGACCGCCTGCGATCGGCGCCTCGGCACCGTGGCCGGTCGCCTGCACGCGCACCTCGAGCCCGTTCGCCGCGGCGAACCGCACCGCTTCGGAGACATCGTTCTCAGCGGCGGCGGCCACAACGATGTCGGGGTCGTGGACGACGGTTGGATCGAAGCAAGCGACCTCTGCGGCAAGGCCGGTATCGCCGCGCAGGTAGACCTTGCCCAAGACGGCGCCGCGCAAGCGCGCGACAGAATCGGTTGCGAGAGCTGTTGACATGGGCCGAGGCTACGGGAGTCCACCGACATGACGGAAGGACCGAGAGATGATCAGCGGCCTGACGTAGCATTCCTGCATGACTACCGCGATCCCCGCTGCACCGCCGGTCGTGGCGGTGCCTCCCGGGTCCGCGGTGTCGACCGTCTATTCGCCGGCCGAGCCGGTCGATCTCCGCGCAACGCTCGGCGTGCTCGGACGGGGTCCGTACGATCCGACGACGCGGTGGGACGCCGGCGGCGTGTGGCGCACGTTCCGCACGCCGGAGGGGCCCGCGACCCTGCGCATCCTCGCCCCATCGGGCGACGGGTCGATCGGGGCCTCCGCCTGGGGTCCTGGCGCGGAGTGGGCGATCGCCGCCGTTCCGGGCCTGCTCGGGCACGGCGACGACTGGGGCGACCTGGATGTCCGGGGCACGACACTGCTGCAGGAAAGCCGGCGCAGGAACCCAGGGCTGCGGCTGACCCGCACGCGACGCCCGCTCGAGGCCCTCGTTCCGGCGATCGTCGAGCAGCGGGTGACCGGTCTCGAGGCGTACCGCTCGTGGGCTCGGCTGTTGCGGTGGTACGGCGAACCGGCTCCCGGCCCCGCGCCAGAAGGGATGCGGGTCGTGCCTAGTGTTCAGCAGTGGCGGGGGATCCCGTCGTGGGAATGGCATCGCGCCGGCGTCGATCCAGGCCGTGCGCGCACTGTGGCCGCCGTGATGGCCGTTGCGGGCTCGCTGGAGCGCGCGATCGAAGCGGCCGGGAGCCTCCCGCTCGCGGCCGAGAAGCTTCGCACCGTCGTCGGTGTGGGAGCGTGGACCGCCGCCGAGACCTTACAGCGTTCGCACGCCGACCCGGATGCCGTAAGCGTCGGCGACTATCACCTCGCGCACTACGTCGGTGAGGCGCTCATCGGCCGGCGCGTGGACGACGACGGGATGCTCGAACTGCTGGAACCTTGGGCCGGGCACCGGCAGCGGGTGATCCGGCTGATTCTCGCGAGCGGATTCGCGTTCGAGCGGCGAGGGCCGCGCGTCACGGTGCAAGACCACCGGTGGCACTGACCGGACTCAGTTGTCGTTCGTCCCCGTGCGCGTCGCGTGTGCTGCCGCCTGCTCGGCACGCAGAGTGGCGGCGACCTCCCGGCAGATGTGCTCGTAGTGCTCGAGCATGGCCGGATAGTAGTCGTTCCAATCGGGCATCGGTTTGCCGGACCGCGCCGCGATCAGGCGGTCGAGGTAGTAGTCCCAGCCGACACCGATCGATGCTTCGTCCTTGAGAGAACGCAGCCGCTGCGCGAACGTCACCGTGGTGTGACCGCTCGCCTCGGTGAGGTGGCAGTACATGCGCCATGAGTTTCCGGCAGGGCCGATGTCGGCGGCGAACCTGTGCGGCGCCTGGCACTCGAGGATGGAGACGTTCTGCCAATCGGCATCATCGTCCTCCGCGTTCATGCGGAACCGGACCGCGCCCGTCGCGGGTCGTCCGGTGTACTCGCCGACCCATTCCGCCAAGCGAGGAGACCGGGAGAAGTAGGCCCAGACGTCCTCGATCGGCGCTTTGAAGATCCGGTCGAGGACCACGTAGACCCCGTCATCCTTACGAACCAGTCGCCCTGTCGGTTGTGGCATCATGATGCACCTCCCACTGTTCCTCACATTAGTCACGTCACGCCGGTTGTGGCAGTGCGAACCGTGCGAGTGTCTTCAGAGAGTCAGGATTCGAGCACCGCCATGGCGGCGTTGTGGCCGCCGATACCGCTGACGGCACCGCCGCGCCGGGCACCGGCCCCGCACAATAGGATGCGCGGATGACGCGTGGCGACTCCCCAGCGTTGTGCCGGGGTGCTCAGTTCGTCTCCGTCTTCTGCGAACGGCCAGGAGAGCGGGCCGTGGAAGATGTTGCCGCCGGGCATGTTGAGCGCGCGCTCGAGGTCGCGGGTCGTCTTGGTCTCGATGCACGGACGGCCGTGCGCATCCTTCAGCAGAAGGTCTTCGATCGGTTCGGCGAGCACCGAGTTGAGGGAGGCGAGAACCGCTTCCTGCAGGCGTTCCCGGGTGGCGTCGTTGTTCTCGTCGGTCAGCCAGCGGTCAGGGGTGTGCAGGCCGAAGACCGTCAGCGTCTGCGCTCCGCCGGCGGCGAGCTCCGGGTCGAGGATGCTCGGGTCGGTGAGCGAGTGGCAGTAGATCTCGCAGGGGAGGTGCTGCGGCATGACGCCGCGCACGGCGTCGGTGTACGTCTGCTCGAGCTGGGAGAGTTTCTCGTTGATGTGGAACGTCCCGCCGAATGCCGCCGCGGGGTCGACCTCGGTGTCGCGCAGGCGAGGGAGGCGCTCGAGCAGCAGGTTGACCTTGACCTGCGCGCCTTCCGCCTTCGGACGCCCGGACCCGGGATCTTCGCCGAGCAGCCGGTCGAGCACGTCGGGTGCGACATTGGCCAGCACGTGCCGGCCGACGACGCGGCGGCCATGCTTCTTGCGGCGGTAATCGACGGTGCCGTCGGGTCCGATGCGCGTCACCTCGGCGCCGGTAACGATGCGCGCGCCGGCCTCGCGCGCGACGCGAGCGAGCTCGGTGGTGAGCGTCCCCATGCCGCCGATCGGCACATCCCAATCGCCCGTGCCGCCGCCGATCACGTGATAGAGGAAGCAGCGGTTCTGATGCAGGTCGGGGTCGTCCACGCTCGCGAAGGTACCGATCAGCGCATCCGTCGCCGCCACGCCGCGCACCAGATCGCTGCTGAGCCGCGACGTGATCAGTTCGCCGATCGGTCGCTCGATGATGGCCTCCCAGAGGGCGTCGTCGCCGACGAGCGCCTTCGCCTCGCTGCGGGTGAGCAGCGGCTCCGTCACCGTGGGCCAGAGGGCGCGGGCGAGCTTGGCTGTCGACTCGGACAGGCCGTCGAACGCTGCCGCGTCGGACGCAGCGCCGATCCGGGCGAAAGAGGAGGCGGTCGCCTCGGCGTCGTTGTTGTCGATCAGAAGGCCCGCGCCTTCAGGGTCACCCGGCACCGGCGTGTAGGAGGAGTAGCGGCGCCGCGCGAGGGAGATCCGCAGGCCGAGGTCTTCGATGATGCGCCGGGGAAGCAGGCTGACCAGATACGAATAGCGCGACAGCCACGCGTCGACGCCCTCGAAGGCCTGCGCGCTGATCGCTGCGCCGCCCACTACTGAGAGCCGTTCCAGCACGATGACGCTCAGCCCGGCCTTGGCCAGATAGGCGGCCGCGGTGAGTCCGTTATGACCGCCGCCGACGATGACGACATCGTGGCTGGGCTCGGTGGCGCTGCTTTCGAGGATGCGTTCGGCGGTGACAGGAGAGGCATCGGTCATGCTTCCGAGCCTAGGGTGTGTCCGAAGAAACCTGCCCGGCCGCCGCCCGGGCGAGTGCGTCGCGGCACGCGACGACCCCCGGCCGGCCGGCCGAAGTGCGCCGTGCGGAGGTGAAGATCGTGCGCTCGGGGGTACCCGGCAGGTCGATCAAGCGCACGCTGGGGGCCTCGCCGGCCCAGACGAGGTCGGGGAGGAGTCCGACGGCGTTTCCTGACCGGATGAGGCGGATGTGCGCGACGAGGTCTGCGGTCTCGTACCGCACATCCGGTTCGAAACCCGCAGCGCGGCAGAGCTGAACCGCCCAGGTGCGCGCGGCGGTCCCCTCCGGCTCCATGACCCAGGGCAGGGCGGCGGTATCGGCGAGCGAGGCGGCTGTGATGCGCGCATCCGGAGCGGCCGACGAGGCCAGGCGGATGGGGTCGGTGGCCAGCTCAACGCGATCGAGGTCGGCTCGCAGCACGCGGGTGCTGCCCGGATACTGTTCGGCGATCACAAGATCGAAGTCGCGGGCGGATACTTCGAACAGCCCGAGTTCGGGAGCGCGCTCGGTGACTTCGACGCGCAGGTCGGGGAATTCCCTCGCCAGGATGCTGAGGGCACTGGGGACCACGGCGTGCGCCGCCGACTGGAAGACTGCGATCCGCACCACGCCGGCGACGGTGGTCAGGGAGGCAGCGAGCTCGGCCTCGGCGTTCTCCAGAAGATCGAGGATGTCGGATGTGTGGCCCACGAGGAGCTCCGCCTGCGGAGTGAGTTGCACCCGGCGACCCGCTTTGACGAGCAGCCGCACTCCCGACTCCCTTTCCAGAGCAGCGAGTTGCTGGGAGACCGACGACGGACTGTACGAGAGGGCTTCGGCGACTCCGGTCACGGTGCCGCGAACTTTGAGTTCACGCAGCAGGCGGAGCTTGCGCACGTCGAGCATCCGGTCTCCATTGTTCGGTAAAATCGAACGATATTCTTCGAGAACATTCGCTTTTGCTAATCAAAGAATAGCCGCACACTGTTTCCACAGCACCGAGTTGTCCACATCCTGGCAAACGCGGAGCCCGCCCGGAACAGCGAGGAATACAGTCATGAGCATGGTCAATGGCACGGAAGGCACCGAGACGCGCCCGTCGCAGATCGCCGAAGAGGCGGTCGAACTCGTTCGCGCCTGGCTGGCGCAGAGTGCAACCGGCACCAACGGGTTGAAGCCGAAAGACGATCCTGCCGCAGAGCGCCTGGCCGGCGTGCTGAAAGACCCGAATGGCCTTGACTTCGCCGTCGGCTTCGTCGACGGCGTCGCGCGCCCGCAAGACCTCTTCGTGGCCGGATACAACCTGCAGCGCGTGGCCAAGAAGATTCCGTCGTTCCTGCCGTGGTACATGAAGTTCGCCATCCGGCTCGGTGGAGTGTTCGGGCCGGTTATCCCGTGGGTCGTCATCCCGATCGCGCGTCGCGTGCTGCGGCAGATGGTCGGGCATCTGGTCGTGGATGCGTCGCCCGAGAAGCTCGGACCGGCGATCGCACACCTCCGAACACCGAACGATCCTCAAGGGCATGGCGCCAGGCTCAATCTCAACCTGCTCGGCGAGGCCGTCCTCGGCGAAAAGGAGGCGGCGCGCCGGCTCGAGGGAACTCGCGCGCTCCTTGCCCGCGACGACGTCGACTACGTGTCGATCAAGGTGTCGTCGATCGCGTCGCAGTTGTCGATGTGGTCGTTCGACGAGACCGTCGCGCGCGTGGTGGAGCGCCTTACGCCGCTCTACCAGCTCGCGGCGGCGTCACCGCGTGCCAAATTCATCAACCTCGACATGGAGGAGTACCGCGACCTCGATCTGACGATCGCGGTGTTCACCGCCATTCTCTCGAAGCCGCAGTTCGCCGCGCTCGAGGCCGGTATCGTTCTCCAGGCTTATCTTCCCGACGCGCTCGACGCACTGCAGGGTCTCACCGAATGGGCGACGGAACGGCGGATACGCGGGGGCGCTCCGATCAAGGTGCGCCTCGTCAAAGGAGCGAACCTCGCGATGGAGCAGGTGGATGCGGCGATCCACGATTGGCCGCTCGCGACGTACGGCAGCAAGCAGGAGACCGACACCAACTACAAGCGGGTTCTCGACTGGGCACTGACGCCGGAACACACGAAAGCGGTGAAGATCGGTGTCGCCGGACACAACCTGTTCGATGTCGCATACGCCTGGCTGCTTGCTACACGGAGGGGAGTGACCGGGCGGATCGACTTCGAGATGCTGCTCGGCATGGCTACGGCTCAGGCGGATGCGGTGAAGAAGACGGTCGGCTCCCTCCTGCTGTACACACCCGTGGTGAACCCGGCCGAATTCGACGTGGCCATCTCGTACCTCATCCGCCGGCTCGAAGAGAACGCGAGTCAAGAGAATTTCATGTCGGCGGTTTTCGAGTTGGAGTCGAACGCCGCCCTGTTCGAGCGCGAACGGCAGCGCTTCCTCGCTTCGGTGGCCGAGCTCGAGGCGGATCCGAATCCGCGCGGAGTGGCTCCGCTGCCCAATCGGCGACAGGACCGCGCCCGGGAATGGGAGGATGCCGCGGCGTTCACGCGCTCGCCTGCGGCCGAACAGGGGGGCGCATCAGACGAAGGCCTGACGAGCGTGGTGCTCGGGCTGCAGCGCGGTTCGAGCGGTGGGGGTCTCGCGGACGGTTTCCACAATGCTGCCGACACCGATCCGTCACTGCCGGTCAACCGGCTCTGGGGCCGCAAGATCCTCAGCCGGTCGGCATCGTCGGAGCTCGGAACGCAGACCATTGCGCTGGCGGCGGTGACGGATGAGGCGGCGCTGGAGAACATCATCCGCACGGTTCAGGTGAACGGTGAGGCGTGGGGACAACTGAGCGGGTTCGATCGTGCTGCGGTGCTCGACCGGGCGGGCCTCGCGCTCGCCGCGAACCGTGACCGGCTCATCGAGGTCATGGCGTCCGAGACGGGCAAGACGATCGCCGAGGCCGATCCCGAGGTCAGCGAGGCGATCGACTTCGCCCACTATTACGCGGCGCGCGCACGCGAACTCGACACTGTTCAGGGTGCTCGGTTCGTTCCGTCGAAACTCACCGTGGTGACGCCGCCGTGGAACTTCCCCGTGGCCATCCCGGCCGGGTCGGTGCTCTCCGCGCTCGCCGCCGGGAGCGGTGTGATCATCAAGCCGGCTTCGCAGGCCAAACGCTCCGGCGCGGTGATGGTCGAGGCTCTCTGGGAGGCGGGGATCCCGAAACAGCTGCTCGCGCTCGTCGATTTGTCTGAGAACGAACTGGGGCAGCGGCTGGTGTCCAACCCACGGGTGGACCGCGTCATCCTCACGGGTGCGTACGAAACCGCGAAGCTTTTCCGATCGTGGCGCCCCGACCTCCCGTTGCTCGCGGAGACCAGCGGAAAGAATGCCATCATCGTCACGCCGAGCGCCGACTACGATCTCGCGGTCGCCGACATCGTGAAGAGCGCCTTCGGGCACGCCGGCCAGAAGTGCTCGGCGGCGAGTCTGGTGATCCTCGTCGGATCCGCGGCCAAGTCGGAGCGGTTCCGTCACCAGCTCGTCGACGCGACGACGAGTCTGCGTGTGGGCTACCCACAGGATCCGACCAGCCAGATGGGTCCCCTCATCGAACCGGCGGGCGGCAAGCTGCTGCACGCGCTCACGACGCTGGGCGCCACAGAGGAGTGGCTCGTGCAGCCCGAACAGCTCGACGACTCCGGTCGCCTCTGGACGCCGGGAATCCGCACAGGAGTGCAGCCGGGTTCGTACTTCCACCTCACCGAATTCTTCGGTCCCGTGCTCGGCATCATGACCGCGCGCACCCTCGAAGAGGCGATCCGCTACCAGAACGCGATCGAGTACGGTCTGACCGCCGGGCTCCACTCGCTCGACTCCGACGAACTGGCCATGTGGCTCGACTCCGTCGAAGCCGGCAACCTCTATGTGAACCGGGGAATCACCGGGGCCATCGTTCAACGACAGCCGTTCGGGGGATGGAAGCGTTCCTCCGTCGGCGCCGGAACGAAGGCCGGCGGACCGAACTACCTGATCGGTCTCGGGTCGTGGGAGCCGGAGGCCGGCAACTCCAGTACGAGCCTGCACCTCCGCGGGCTCGACAAGCGGGTGAGTGACCTCATCGAATCGGGCCAGTCGTCGATGGACTACAGCGCGTTCGACCTCGTGCGACGATCAGCGCTCAGTGACGCCATCGCCGCCGCAACGGAATTCCACGCCGTGAAAGACGTCTCCGCGGTCGGCGTCGAACGCAACCTCTTCCGGTACCGGCCGGTGCCGGTCACTGTTCGCCTCTCCGAGGGCGCTGAGTTGCCCCAGCTGTTGCGCATCCTGGCCGCAGCCACCGTGGCGCGCTCGCCATTCACCGTCAGCAGCGCGATCAAGCCGCCGCGCGCGGTGGGCCAGGTGCTGCGCGAACGGGAGGTGGACGTGACGGTGGAGAACGACGAGCAGTGGCTCAAACGCATCG
>DASYGJ010000007.1:0-3305 GCA_035999915.1 Leifsonia sp. | reverse complement strand
GCCGCGAGCTTTCTCTGGATCGGGCCGGTGACCCCGTTGCGTGAGCTGGTGCCGGGCAATTTGCTCACGCAGTACATGCTTCCCTGGTTCGGGCAGAGCTGGAGTGTGTTCGCGCCGGCGCCGATCAATGGCGACTATCGGCTCCAGGTGCGGGCGGTCCTCGCGGATCGTTCGGGTGGGGAAGTCGCGACGAAGTGGATCTCGGCCACTGATGCGGAGCACACGCTTTCCATGCATAATCTGTTCCCGCCGCGCGCGGCGAACCTCGCGGTGCATCAGGCGTCGAACCTGAAGGGCGCGTGGGACGCACTCACTGCGGAGCAGAAGAAGATCACCGAGCTCAACTACTTCAAGAACGACGATTGGCTTGGGCGCATGCAGGTCGCGCTCAACGATGTCAACAAGCACGCCAACGAGGCCGCGGTGGTCAATTACATTGTCCAGGAACGTTACACGGATGCGTATGCGGTGCAGGTCGCCCGCGCGGTCTGGGGGGATTCGGTCGTCCGTGTCCAGTTCCAGGCCCAGCGACAGAACATCATCCCGTTCGTGGAGCGGCACAACCCCGACGTGAAGCTGCCGCCCCTTCAGTTCGCGCCCACCGGTTGGCGTGGACTCATCGTGATGCCGGGACAGTCGGAAGAGCAATTCGCTGAGGTCTTCGGGCCGGCGCACTCGAAAGTGAGCAAGAAATGACGTCGACGTCGAGTCCGAAGACGATGATCGGTCGGGGGCTTCGGCTGATCTCCGGGATGATCGCGGCAGGTGCTGCCGGCACGGTTTCGATCTTCACGGGCCTGTATGCCCAAGGAGAGGACTGGATCCTCGACAAGAAGCGTGCGTCTTACGGAATCGCCGTCACACGTATGCTCCTGGGAGGCAGCATGCTGGGCACGCTCCTGACGAATTTCGATACCCGCTTTTATACTTTCGGCGCGGGAATGGCCTGGACCGGCCAAATCCAGTACCCCACCAGCGATTTCATGAAGATCTGGCCCTTCGGCATCTTCAATGCCACGACCGGCAACACACCGGTGTTCACCGGCCTCTATCTGCTCTGCATGGTCGCTGCGACCTCTTTCATCATCGGATACCGGACGCGGATATCGTCGATCGTCCTTTTCGTGCTGTGGGTCGGTCTGATCGGGTCGAACACCTACGTGAACGACCAGAGCGATAATCTGACCAGGATCGCGCTGATCGTCACGTTCTTCGTCGCCCTCTCAGACCGGTGGTCGCTGGATGCGCGCCGTCGGGCCCGTTTCGAGGCGAAGCGCCCGACCCGCATCGGACGGCTGTGGATCGTGCGGTGGTGGCGCTTCCAACGGGTGCTTCCCGAATGGTTCACCACTGTTTTCCACAACTTCGCGATCATCGCGCTCGCCTGCCAGGTGTCTTTCATCTACGTGTCCGGTGGTCTTTACAAGGCCGGGGGTGCGCCGTGGTCGGGCGGCTATGCGATCTATGACCCGATTCATGTCGTGCAGTTCGCGCCGTGGCCGGAGCTGAGCCAATTCGTCACGGACTGGGGTCCTGGTGTCGCGTTCGCCACCGTCCTGACCCTCACCGTGCAGATCTCCTTCCCCCTGCTGCTGCTGCGTCGTGGGACGCGGATCTTCGCGCTCATCGTCATGCTGTCCTTCCACATCGGGATCGCCGTGCTCATGGGCCTGCCCTGGTTCTCGCTCGCGATGATCGCCCTGGATGCGATCTTCATCCGCGATGTGACCTGGGTCGAAGCGCGCGATGGCCTCAAACGGAAGTGGCGGTCGACCCGGCTGCCTTCCCCGGAGGAGAAGAGCACGCAGGAGCCGCCCGTCCTCCACGAGCGCGACCCCGAGAAGGTCGGCGTCGGGGTGTGAGCCCGTCTGTCGATGTCGTCGTCGTCGGCGGCGGCCCCAACGGCCTGGCCGCTGCCGTGACGATGGCTCGAGCCGGGCTGTCGGTCACGGTGTACGAGGCAGCCGAAGCTGTCGGCGGCGGCACCCGCACCGATCAGGGGACCCTCCCCGGCTTCCTCCACGACGTCTGTTCGGCCGTGCACCCGATGGCACTCGCGTCACCATTCTTCGCGGCGTTCGAGCTCGAACGCCGCGTCGAGTTCGTGACACCGGAGATCTCTTATGCGCACGTCGTGGACCCTCGCCGGGCAGGCGTTGCATACCGGGATCTCGCCCGAACCGAAGAACACCTGGGCCGGGACGGGCGAGCCTGGCGGCGGCTCTTCGAGCCGCTGGTCGAGCGGATCGGGGAGCTTGCCGAGTTCAGCGCTGGGCACATGCTGCGGTTGCCCGCAGACCCTGGGGTCGCCGTTCGACTTGCCCGTTCCGTGCTCGAACAGGGCTCGGCGCTGGCCGGGCTGAGATTTCGGGAAGCCGCTGCTCCCGCGATGCTCGCAGGGCTCGGTGCTCACGCCATGCGCCCCATGCCCTCGCTCGCTGGAGCGGCGATCGGCCTGGTCCTCGGCGCCCACGCCCACAGCGGCGGCTGGCCGATACCGCGTGGCGGCAGCCGGGCCATCAGCGACGCGCTCGCCCAGGACTTCTCGCGTCATGGCGGCCAGGTGGTCCTCGGGCATCGGGTCCAGTCGCTGCAGGAGCTCCCTCCCGCTCGCGCGACCTTCTTGGATGTCAGCGCAGCGGGCTTCCTCACCCTCACCCGCACCTCCGACGTACCCGGCCGCTACAAGCGAGCGCTGTCCCGCACGAAGTACGGACCGGGTGCGGCCAAAGTGGACTTCGCCCTCGACGGACCGGTGCCGTGGGCCAACCCCGAGCTCGCCGCGGCCGGGACGATCCACCTCGGCGGTCCGGCCGCGGCGACACACGATGCCGAAACGGCGGCCATCCGCGGCGACAACCCGGAAGAGCCGTTCGTCCTGCTCTCCCAACCATCGAGTTTCGACCGATCGCGGGCCCCGGCCGGCTCGCACACGTTGTGGGCTTACGCGCATGTTGCCGCAGGCTCCCGCGTCGACTACTCGCACCACATCGTGCGACTCATCGAACGCGTCGCCCCCGGATTCCGGGATCGCATCCTCGCGATGAGGAGCCTGTCCGCGTCCGACATGGCACGCTACAACGAGAACTACGTCGGCGGCGACATCTTCTCCGGGGCAACCACTCTCGCCCAGTTGATCAAACGGCCGGTCGTGTCGAGGAACCCGTGGAGGACCCCCCTGCCCGGCGTCTACCTGTGCTCCTCGGCCACACCCCCCGGCCCAGGCGTGCACGGATTGGGCGGGTGGAATGCCGCACGACGTGCGCTGGAGGAGATCTTCGGTCTGCCCGTCCCCGACCTCAGCG
>DASYGJ010000063.1:0-16758 GCA_035999915.1 Leifsonia sp. | reverse complement strand
GTGCAGTTGAAGGTGGTGCGGCAGCGCCACACACCTTCTTTGTCGTTGAGGATGTCGAGGCGAACCTGAGCGTTGTCGTCGCGCGAGTCGAAGATGAAGCGGTGCGCGTTGACGATCGCTGCCGGGCCGAAGTACTGGCCGTCGGTCCAGAACACCGGGCACGAGGAGGTGCAGGCGGCGCAGAGGATGCACTTGGTCGTGTCGTCGAAGAGGGCGCGGTCGGTGACCGACTGGATCCGCTCCTTGTCCTTGGGCGGCGTCGAGTTGGCCACGAGGAACGGCTGAACCTCCCGGTAGGAGGCGAAGAATGGCTCCATGTCGACGATGAGGTCTTTCTCGAGCGGCAGACCCTTGATGGCTTCCACGTAGATCGGCTTCGAGATGTCGAGGTCTTTGATCAGGGTCTTGCAGGCCAGACGGTTGCGGCCGTTGATGCGCATCGCATCCGACCCGCAGATGCCGTGGGCGCAGGAGCGGCGGAAGGTGAGCGAGCCGTCCTGCTCCCACTTGATCTTGTGCAGGGCGTCGAGGATGCGGTCGGTCGCGTACATCTCCACGTCGAAGTCCTGCCAGCGCGGCTCGGTGTCTTTGTCCGGGTCGAACCGTCGGATGATCAGCGTCACGGTGAACGACTGGATCGGAGCTTCGGGAACCGGGGGAGTCTCGAGGACGGCGTTCGACATCAGTACTTCCTCTCCATCGGCTCGTAGCGGGTCATCACGACCGGCTTCCAGTCGAGACGAATGTGGTCGGCCGCGTCGGACGAGTGCGGGTCGCCCGACAGATAGGCCATCGTGTGTTTCATGTAGGTCTCGTCGTCGCGCTTCGGGAAGTCGTCGCGCATGTGACCGCCGCGGCTTTCCTTACGGTTGCGGGCCGAGAAGACGACGACTTCGGCGAGGTCGAGCAGGAAGCCCAGCTCGACCGCCTCGAGCAGGTCGGTGTTGAAGCGCTTGCCCTTGTCTTGCACGACGATGTTCTTGTAGCGCTCACGGAGTCCGTGGATGGTCTCGGTGACCTTGGCCAGGGACTCGTCGGTGCGGAACACCTGCGCGTTCCTGTCCATCTCATCCTGCAGCTCTTTGCGGATGGCCGCGATGCGCTCGGTCCCGGTTCCAGTGCGCAGTTCGTCGATCAGCCCGCGGACGAAGTCCGACGGGTCTTCGGGGAGCGGAACCGCGGTCGCCGTCTTGACGTATTCGACCGCGTTCCTTCCGGCGCGCTTGCCGAAGACGTTGATGTCGAGCAGCGAGTTGGTGCCGAGGCGGTTGGAGCCGTGCACCGAGACGCACGCGCACTCGCCGGCGGCGTAGAGGCCCGGAACGACGGTCGTGTTGTCGCGCAGCACCTCCGCATTGTTGTTGGTGGGGATTCCGCCCATCGCGTAGTGCGCGGTGGGCATCACCGGCACGGGCTCGACGACCGGGTCGACGCCGAGGTAGGTGCGGGCGAACTCGGTGATGTCGGGAAGTTTGGTCTCCAGCACCTCGGCGCCCAGGTGGGTGCAGTCGAGCAGCACGTAGTCCTTGTGCGGGCCGGCGCCACGGCCTTCCGCCACTTCCTGAACCATGCAGCGGGAGACGATGTCGCGCGGCGCGAGGTCTTTGATGGTGGGGGCGTAGCGCTCCATGAACCGCTCGCCGCTCGCGTTGCGGAGGATCGCGCCCTCGCCGCGGGCGCCCTCGGTGAGCAGGATGCCCAAGCCGGCCAGGCCGGTCGGGTGGAATTGGAAGAACTCCATGTCTTCGAGCGGCAGTTTTTTGCGCCAGATGATGCCGACGCCGTCGCCTGTCAGAGTGTGAGCGTTCGACGTCGTCTTGTAGATTTTGCCGAAACCGCCGGTTGCAAAGATGATCGCCTTCGAGTGGAAGACGTGCAGCTCACCGGTGGCGAGTTCGTAGGCGACGACACCGGCGGGCTGGTCGACCCCGTCGACGTCATTCATGATCACGTCGAGCACATAGAACTCGTTGAAGAAGTTGATGCCGAGCTTGACGCAGTTCTGAAACAGGGTCTGAAGGATCATGTGCCCGGTGCGGTCGGCCGCGTAGCAGGCGCGGCGGACGGGGGCCTTGCCGTGGTCGCGGGTGTGGCCACCGAAACGTCGCTGGTCGATCTTGCCCTCGGGGGTGCGGTTGAACGGCAGGCCCATGTTCTCGAGGTCGATGACCGCGTCGATGGCCTCCTTCGCCAGGATCTCGGCAGCATCCTGGTCGACCAGGTAGTCGCCGCCCTTGACCGTGTCGAAGGTGTGCCACTCCCAGTTGTCCTCCTCCACGTTCGCCAGCGCCGCGGCCATGCCGCCCTGCGCTGCGCCCGTGTGGGAGCGAGTGGGGTAGAGCTTCGAGATCACCGCGGTTCGGGCGTGCGGGCCGGCTTCGATCGCCGCGCGCATCCCGGCGCCACCGGCGCCGACGATGACGATGTCGAACTCGTGGTAGTGGACGCCGTCGATGACGGTGGATTCGTTCGTTTCAGTTGTCACAGATCTTTTCCGTCGTCGTTGGCTACTTGACCGGGCAGAACGACGGCAGAAGATTCGCCGGAGCGCCTGCGGGGCACGGTTCGAAGGTGAAGATGACGAGCGTTCCCAGAACGACGAGCACGACGACCGCGGCGGCGATGGCCCACTTGAAGATGCGGTTGATCGTCTTGTTGTGCGCGTAGTCGTTGACGAGGGTGCGCATGCCGTTGCCGCCGTGGATGAGGGCCAGCCACAGCATCAGCAGGTCCCAGATCTGCCAGAACGGGGTGGCGTACTTGCCACCGATGAAAGCGAAGTCGATCTGCTTGACGCCTTGGCCCAGAACCAGGTTCACGAAGAGGTGGCCGAAGATGAGGATGACCAGGAAGATTCCGGAGATCCGCATATAGATCCAGCCCCACTTCTCCCAGTTGGTGCCTTTACGCACCGGGCGGGCGGGACTGCGGGGGGATTCGATGGTGGTCATGGTTACTTGGCCTCCCCGAAGATGTGGATGAGCTGCACCGGAACGAAGCCGGCCATCAGCACCACCCAGAGCACGATGACCACGTAGAACATGACCTTCTGGTACTTGACGCCTTTGCTCCAGAAGTCGATCGCGATGATCCGGAGCCCGTTGAAAGCGTGGAAGATGATCGCACCCACGAGCGCGATCTCACCGAAACCCATGATGGGGTTCTTGTAGGTGCCGATGACGGCGTTGTACGCCTCGGGACTCACCCGCACGAGCGAGGTGTCGAGAATGTGCACGAGAAGGAAGAAGAAGATGGCAACGCCTGTGATGCGATGCAGCACCCAGGACCACATTCCCTCTCGGCCCCGGTAAAGTGTTCCGCCCGGCCGGTTCTTGGCCGGTCGTAGGGTTCCTGCCGCTTGGTCTGGCACGAACAACCCTCCCTGGTTGTGATCGCAACGAGCGCGCGAGAGCGCAGAGACAGTGTATGCCGAGCGGGCTGACGACGCTCGTTAGGGCCGCCTAAGTATCTCGACGTCAAGACAAATTCGCGAGACCCAGCACGGGGTAGAGCACCCGGAAGCCCTCCTCCAATCCGTCGGTGAGGGCTTTCTGACCGTGGCCGCCGCCGTGGATCTCGAAGTGGTCGACCGTCATCCCGCAGGACCGCGCGAGAAGGGCGGCCTTCGCCGCGACGAGCCGATAGACGGGATCATCGTCGCCGGCGGTGAACACGGCTGTCATCCCGGGGTATCGGTGGGCCTTCATGATCTCGAGGGGCTTCTGCGCTTCGTATGCACTTGCATTGCCCCCGAACACCTCCTTCACGATGGCGCCGGCATGCTCGGCGCCGGGAAACTCCTCGCCCGAGACGTCGATGAGGTTCGAGAACATATGGGGGTGCTTGACCGCGATCGACAGCGCGCACTGACCACCGTTCGAATATCCGGCGATGGTCCAGAAGCGGTGGTCGTGCGCGATGTTGAGGTGTGCATCCGCCCAGGTGACCACGTCCTTCGTCAGAAAGGTCTCCGCCTTTCCGTACTTGTAAGTGTCGAGGCAGAGCGGATCCTGCAGCGGGTCGCCGAGTTGGTCAGGCACGATCACGATGGGCGCCAGCCCGTGATGGGCGGCAGCGAACTTGTCCAGCACGACGGCCGCCTGGAGCGGATCCGGGTTGCCCGGCTGCCCCATCAGCAGCACGACGAGAGGGAGCCGCGGTGGGTGCTTGACCAGGGCCGCAGGAGGAAGGTAGATCCCCGCGGGCCGCGAGCGGAACCCGGAACGCGTATTGGGGATGACCTGTGTGCCGACACGGCCTTTGGCCGGAAGGTCGGCGGGAGGCTTCCAGTGCTTCCACAGGTGCGCGTCGTAGCCGGCGGCCGCGGGATGCGGCGTGAGGTGGATCGGCTTTTCGGTCGACACATCGATCAGGTTGCCGAGCGAATGGTTGATTCCGTAGCTCGCGTTGACGGCGAGCGTGCCGGTGATGAGGAACACGGGGATGCTCACGGCTGCGACGACTTTGCGCCACACCCTCGAACGCCACAGGTTCACGATGGCGAGGCAGACGCCACCGCAGGTCGCCGTCACCCAGAGGTAGTTCCCGAGGCCAAGGGATCCACCCCAGAGATTGAGGAGGCGCACGGTCACCAGCCAGAGGGAGACGGCGATCGCGAGTCCTATCGCAAGCGCAATGCCCGACGTGACGAGCCACCGTCCGGTTGGCCGGCGGACCAGCAGCACGACAGCGGCGACCGCGGCGAGAACGGTGAAAACGACGATCACCGGACCGTCGACGATGTCGGTCGCCAAGAGCGCGTCGAACACTGCTGTTCCCCCGTTTCCCCCGCTGCTAGAACAACACTGCCAGCGCGATGTTCCTAGAGTACGTCGCTCGAGCCCGTGAGCTTGAGTGCATCCACGACGGCCTTCACCCGCTGAGCGTGTTCGCTCGTGGTGACGAGCAGCGCGTCGGGCGTGTCGACCACGACGATGTCTTTCACGCCGATCAGGCTGATCACCCGACCGGATTGGCTGATCACGATGCCGCTCGACGCATCCGAGAGCACCCGCGCGTTCTCGCCGAGGATTGCGAGGTCGGACTTTCGGCCGCCTGAGTTGAGCTTGGCGAGCGAGGCGAAGTCGCCCACGTCGTCCCAATCGAAGTAGCCGGGGATGACCGCGAGCTTTCCCTGCGCAGCGGCCGGCTCGGCCACGGCGTAGTCGATGGCGATCTTCTTGAGCGACGGCCAGATGCGGTCGACGGCCGGGCCTCGGGCGGCCGGGTCGTCCCAGGCGTCGGCGAGCTCCTGGATGCCCGCGAGCAGTTCCGGCTCGGAACGGCCGATCTCCGCCAGAAGCTGGTCGGCCCGGGCGATGAACATCCCGGCGTTCCAGAGGTACGAGCCGCTCGCCACGTACGCTTCGGCGGTCTTGAGGTCGGGCTTCTCCACGAACTTGGTCACCGACAGAGCGCTCGGCGCCCCCTCGATCGCGATCTCGGCGCCCGTGTTGATGTAGCCGAAACCGACCGCGGGCTCGCTGGGCCGGATGCCGATCGTGGTGATGTAGCCCGCATCCGCCGACGCGACCGCCTCGCGTACGGCCGACGCGAACAGACGCTGGTTCTTGATGACGTGGTCCGCGGCGAACGATCCGATGATGACGCCCGGTTCGCGTCGCTCGAGGATGGCTGCGGCCAGTCCGATCGCCGCCGTGGAGTCACGCGGCTCCGACTCCAGCACGACGTTGGGGTCGGCCAACGCGGGAAGTTGCTTCTCGACCGCGGCGCGGTGGGCGCGGCCGGTGACAACCATGATCCGTTGCTCGCCGGAGAGCGGCGCCAGCCGATCCCAGGTATCGCGGAGCAGGGTCTGCCCGGAGCCGGTGAGGTCGTGCAGGAACTTCGGGGCGTCGGCCCGCGAGAGAGGCCACAGGCGCGACCCGATGCCGCCGGCGGGGATGACGGTGTAGAAGCGGTCGATCGGAGTGTTTGCGCGAGCCATGTCGACAGGATACCGAGCCGTTCCGGACACCCGCCGTTCACAGGTCGGCCACCCGGCGTCCGTACCGTAGCGAACATGCGGATCGCCGTTGTAAGCGAGAGCTTCCCCCCCACCGTCAACGGGGTCACCACCAGCGTCTGCCGGGTGCTCGAGCACTTGGCGAAGGTGGGTCACGACGCGATCGTGATCTGCCCGGATGCGGGGGCGCCGGCCGAGTACGCGGGCTTCCGCGTGCACCAGGTCCCCTCCTTCGCCTATCGTCAGTTCCCGGTCGGGCTCCCGAGCCCTCAGGTGCAGCGCATCCTCGCCGCGTTCGAGCCGGACGTGTTGCACGCCGCCTCGCCATTCCTGCTCGGAGCCCAGGGCATCGCGGCAGCGAACCGCCTGGGCATCCCCTCGGTGGCCATCTACCAGACGGATGTCGCCGGATACGCCCGCCGCAACGGCCTCGGCATGACGTCGGCGCTCGCGTGGAAGTTCGTGCGCTGGGTGCACGACGGCGCCGACCTGACGCTCGTCCCCTCGGCCGCATCGGAGTACGACCTGCGTTCGGCGGGCGTGCGGCGACTGGCCCGCTGGGGCCGCGGTGTCGACCTCGAGCGCTATCACCCCAACAACCGGCGCACGCCGGCGGCCCGGATGCTGCGCGAACGGCTCTCACCCGATGGGGAAGTGGTGGTGGGGTACGTCGGCCGCATCGCTCCCGAGAAGCAGGTCGAACGCCTCGCCGCGCTGAGGGGTCAACGGGATGTGCATCTCGCGATCGTCGGAGACGGCCCCTCGCAGCCCGCGGTGGCCGCGGCTCTGCGCGGGATGCCGGTCACCTGGCTCGGCCGGCTCGGCGGCGCAGACCTCGCGGCCGCCTATGCCGCGTTCGACATCTTCGCGCACACGGGATCCGAAGAGACCTTCGGCCAGACCGTGCAGGAGGCTCACGCTTCCGGTCTTCCTGTGGTCGCTCCGCGTGCCGGCGGGCCCATCGACCTCGTCGAGCACGGCGTCGACGGGCTGCTCTTCCCCTCCGGCGACGACAGCGCGCTGCGGGCGGGCGTCGGGATGCTCGTCTCCGACGCGGGGCTGCGGCTGAGGATGGGCGAGGCCGGCCGTCGCGCCGTGCTCGGCCGCTCCTGGTCGGTCATCAGCGACGAGCTCGTACACCACTACGAAGGAGTCATCGTGGATCGGGTGGAGCAGTTTCAGAGCGGGCACGCGACTCTGCTCAAATGAGCAGGTGCCAAACAGGCGCGCATTTGTAACGCTTACATGAAGAAGCCGCATTTCGAACGGAGCGGTTCGTCACATTCGGTAACGTGAATCGCAATCGGCCTCCTTCACCCGCGGGGGCCTGCATCTTGGAGGACACCACCTTGACAATCACAGCCCGTAGGGCCGCGTTCGCCGGCCTCGCCGCCGCCGGAGTCGTCGCGTTGCTCGCGGCGTGCGGCTCGGCACCGAGCAGCACCAGCAGCGCCGGAGCAAACTCGAAGTACCTGCCCTGCATCGTCTCCGACCAGGGCGGCTTCAACGACCGCTCGTTCAACCAGCTCGGCCTGGAGGGCGTGCAAGAGGCGGCACAGAAGCTCGGCACCAAGTACAAGCAGGTTCAGTCGAAGAGCGCCAACGACTACGGCCCCAACATCAAGAGCCTCATCGCTCAGGGCTGCAACATCGTCGTCGCCTCGGGCTTCAACCTCGTCGCCCCGGTGAAGGACGCCGCCGCAGCCAACCCGAAGGTCAACTTCGTGATGGTTGACGACAACAGCATCAAAGCCGCCAACGTCAAGCCCGTCGTCTTCAACACCGACGAGGCCGGCTTCCTCGCGGGTTACGCCTCGGCGAGCTACTCGAAGACCGGCGTCATCGGCACCTACGGCGGCCAGAAGCTTCCATCGGTGACGATCTTCATGGACGGCATCGCCGGCGGCGTGAAGTACTACAACACGCAGAAGAAGACGGACAAGAAGGTCATCGGCTGGGATGTCGCGTCGCAGGACGGCCAGTTCGTCAACAGCTTCGTCGACCTGAACACGTCCAAGACCATCGCTCAGACGATGCTGGGCCAGAACGCCGATGTGCTCGCGCCGATCGGTGGCCCGATCTACCAGGGTGCCGGCGCCGCGATCAAGGACTCCGGCAAGTCCGTCACCCTCCTCGGAAACGACGCGGACGTCTTCCTGACCGACCAGAACGGCTTCAACGGCCTGTTCCTCACCTCGATCATGAAGAACATCAAGCCGACCGTCTCGACCATCGTCGAGCAGGCCGCGTCCGGCTCGAAGTTCGATAACAGCCAGTACGTCGGAACCCTGAAGAACGACGGCGTCGGGATCGCCCCGTTCCACGACTTCCAGTCGAAGGTCGACCCGAGCCTGCAGGGTGAACTCGACAAGATCAAGGCCGGCATCATCGACGGCTCGATCAAGGTCGAGTCGCCGTCGTCCTTCCAGTAAGGTCGCCCTTCCCGTAAGGCAGAACGACACGAAGGCGGGGAGGCAGGCTGTCGGCCGGTCTCCCCGCCCCTTCTATTTCGCGTACCCGTTGTGATCGCTTTGCCGCGCTCACAGAAACTAGATTGAGTCGTATGAAGCTCGAACTTCGGGGCATAACGAAGCGATTCGGAGCCCTGGTCGCCAACGACCACATCGATCTGACCGTGGAACCCGGTGAGATCCACTGCCTTCTCGGTGAGAACGGCGCAGGCAAGTCCACCCTCATGAACGTCCTCTACGGCCTGTATCAGGCCGACGAGGGAGAGATCCTCCTCGACGACGAGGTGCAGCATTTCTCCGGACCGGGCGACGCCATGAAGGCTGGAATCGGCATGGTGCACCAGCACTTCATGCTCATCCCCGTCTTCACAGTGGCAGAGAACGTCATGCTCGGACACGAGAAGACCCGCTTCGGAGGCCGCCTCGACCTGCCCGCGGCGCGCCAGGCCGTGCGTGATATCTCCGCGCGGTTCGGCTTCCACCTCGACCCGGACGCGCGCGTCGAAGATCTCCCCGTCGGCGTGCAGCAGCGCGTCGAGATCATCAAAGCGCTCTCTCGCGACGCCAAAGTCCTCGTCTTCGACGAGCCGACTGCCGTGCTCACGCCGCAGGAGACGGACGAGCTCATGCTGATCATGAAACAGCTCGCCAAGCAAGGCACCGCCATCGTCTTCATCACGCACAAACTCCGCGAGGTTCGCGAGGTCGCCGACAAGATCACCGTCGTGCGGCTCGGCAAGGTCGTCGGAGAGGCCGACCCCAAGGCCTCGAACGCCGAACTGGCCTCCCTCATGGTGGGCCGGCCGGTCGAGCTCAGCGTGCACAAGGGAGCCCCGAAGAACGGTCCCATCGCGCTCGACGTCACCGATCTGACCGTGATCGACGCCGCCGGCAACGTCGTCGTCGACGACATCTCGTTCCAGGTCGCGGCGGGCGAAGTGCTTGCCATCGCCGGCGTGCAGGGCAATGGGCAGACCGAGGTCACCGAGGCGTTGCTGGGACTCCAGCACAAGGTCACCGGGTCGATCCACCTCTACGGCAAGGAGCTCCTTGGGCGTTCGGTCCGTCAGGTCCTCGACGCCGGTGTCGGATTCGTGCCCGAGGACCGCAATGAGGACGGCCTCGTCGCCGAGTTCACCCTCGCCGAGAACCTCATGCTCGATCGTTCGAGCGGGGAGCCGTTCGTGAAGGGCGCCAACCTGCAGCTCAAGTTCCGTGACGAGTTCGCGGAGAAGAAGATGCACGAGTTCGACGTGCGGGCGCAGGGGATCACCACCCACGTCGGCCGCCTCTCCGGAGGCAACCAGCAGAAGGTCGTGCTCGCGCGCGAGCTCAGTCGGGATCTCCGCCTGTTCGTGGCCGCACAACCCACCCGCGGTCTCGACGTCGGCTCAATCGAGTTCGTGCACGAGCAGATCATCGCTGCCCGGGATGCGGGCGTCCCGGTCATCGTGGTCTCCACCGAACTCGACGAGATCGTGTCCCTCGGCGACCGAATCGCCGTCATGTACCGCGGCGGCATCGTCGGGATCGTCCCGTCCACCACGCCCCGCGACGTCCTCGGCCTGATGATGGCCGGCGAGCTGCCGCCCGAAGCGCAGCTTCTCGAGCCGCAAGGAGTATCCGCATGAGCGACGCCCCCACGCCCGCGCCGGAGTCCCGCTGGACCCGCGCGCTCCGTGAGATGGCCTCCGGCAGCGTGCTGATCTCCGTGCTCGCCGTCGTGCTCGCGCTGATCGTCGGCGGGATCTTCATCGCCGCGACCAACCCGGATGTACAGAAGGCGGCCGGCTACTTCTTCGCCCGACCCGGTGACACCTTCGGCGCCATCTGGAACGCCGTCGCCGGCGCATACTCGGCACTGTTCCAAGGGGCTGTGTTCAATTTCAACGCACCCGACTTCGCCACGGGTATCCAGTCGCTCGGCAGCACCTTGTCGTTCGCCACCCCTCTGACCGCAGCCGGACTCGGTGTCGCCCTCAGCTTCCGGGTCGGCCTGTTCAACATCGGCGGTCAGGGGCAGATGCTGATCGCGGCGGCGGCCGCCGGGCTGGTCGCGTTCGACCTGCACCTGCCGTGGGGCGTCCACATCGTCGTCGCCGTGCTCGCCGCCCTCGCGGGAGGCGCCTTCTGGGCCGGTATCGCCGGATTCCTGAAGGCGCGCACCGGCGCGCACGAGGTGATCGTCACGATCATGCTCAACTACATCGCCTTCAACCTGCTGAACTACTTCCTCAACACGCCTATCCTGCGCGCGCCGCATTCGAACGACCCGCGCACGCCGGCGTCGCTGCCGACGGCGGTGTTCCCGTCGCTGTTCGGGTCCGCGTATTCGGTCGACCTCGGACTCATCCTCGTGATCATCGCCACGGTCGTCACCTGGTGGCTGCTCGAGCGCTCCAGCCTGGGCTTCAAATTCCGCGCGGTCGGTGAGAACCCGAACGCCGCGCGTGTGGCGGGCATCTCCGTCAAGTCGGTGTACGTGTGGGCCATGATCATCTCCGGTTCGCTCGTCGGCCTCGCCGCTGCAACACAGGTGCTCGGCCGGCTCACCACCGGTTTCGGCAGCGACATCGACGCCGGCATCGGATTCTCCGCCATCACCGTCGCGCTCCTCGGCCGATCCCGACCGTTCGGAGTGCTCGCGGCCGGCATCCTCATGGGTGCGTTCCAGGCCGGCGGGTTCGCCATGCAGGCCGCCGACGGAGTCCCTGTCGAGGTCATCGCGATCATCCAGTCGGTGACCGTCCTCTTCATCGCAGCGCCGCCGCTGGTGCGCGCCATCTACCGCCTCCCTTCGCCCGAAGGTGCGCGGCGAACGCCCAAGCCGTCGACTCGAAAGGGCGTGGTCGCAAAATGACCGCCGTGACCCCTGCCAAGAACTCACCGGTCAGCGTGGAGAGCCTGAAGGCACTCGCTGTCGTCACCCGCAGCTGGCGTCTCCCGGTCATCTTCGCGGTGTTCAGCGTGATCGCATTCGTCCTGTTCGTTCTCCTGAAGCGCGACGGGATCTCGACCTTCTCATTCGCCTCCTCGGGGGACGTCGTCAAGCTGCCGTCCTGGTCGGTTCCTGCCGGCCCCGCCGGGATCGTCGTCGTGGTCATCGCCGTTCTGATCACCGCCGTCAGCTTCGTGCTCGTCTCCCAGGGCAGAAGGATCCCGCGCTGGCTCGGTGCCCTGTTCGCGGTGGTGCTGCTCTTCGGATTCATCACCTGGTCGGTCGTCGGCGGCACAATCCCCATCGCGGGCCTGCTGGCAGCCACCCTGGCGTTGAGCGTTCCGCTGATCTACGGCGCGATGGGCGGTGTGCTCACGGAGCGCGTCGGCGTCGTCAACGTCGCCATCGAGGGTCAGTTGCTCGGCGGCGCCTTCTCCTCCGCGCTGATCGCGACGGTGACGCATTCGGTCATCGCGGGCCTCCTCGCCGCGGCAGTGGCGGGTATGGTCGTGTCGTTCATCTTGGCCGCCTTCTCGATCAAGTACCTGGTGGACCAGGTGATCGTCGGAATCGTGCTGAACGTGCTCGTTTCGGGCGTCACCGGCTTCTTCTACACGTCCCTGATGGCGAACAACACCGCGTCGTTCAATCTGCCGCCGAGCCTGCCGACGATCGCGATCCCCGGCCTCAGCGCCATCCCGATCATCGGCCCGGTGCTGTTCAAGCAGACGCTGATCGTGTACTTGATGTACATCGCGGTCGCCGCCGTCTATTACGCGCTATTTCAGACCAGATGGGGTCTGCGCGTGCGGTCGGTCGGAGAGCATCCGAAGGCGGCGGACACGGTCGGCATCAACGTGAACCGTACCCGGCTCCTGACGGTCATCCTGGCCGGTGCGATCGTCGGTTTCGGCGGGGCGTACTTCACTCTCGGCAGCGGCGTCGGATTCGTCAAGGACATGACGAACGGCATGGGGTACATCGCCCTCGCCGCCGTGATCTTCGGTCGCTGGGATCCCATCCGGGCCACCCTCGCCGCGCTGTTGTTCGGGTTCGCGAACGCGCTGCAGAGTGTACTGAGCCTGCTGAATGCGCCCATCCCCAGCGAGTTCCTGAAGATGCTGCCGTACCTCGTGACCATCTTCGCCGTCGCCGGCCTGGTCGGGCAGTCCCGCGGGCCTGCCGCCTCCGGCAAGCCGTACGTCAAATGACGGTCATCGACTGGGATGCGCTGCGCGAGGCCGCCCGCGAGGCGATGACCCACGCTTACGCCCCCTATTCCAACTTTCCGGTAGGGGCGGCTGCGCTCGTCGACGATGGACGTGTGGTCTCCGGTTGCAACGTCGAGAACGCGAGCTACGGACTGACTCTCTGCGCCGAATGCGGACTCGTCTCGGCCCTGTACCTCTCGGGCGGCGGCCACCTCGTCGCGTTCACCTGCGTAGACGGGCACGGCAGCATCCTGATGCCGTGCGGTCGCTGCCGGCAACTGCTCTACGAACACTCGGCCGAAGGGATGCTGCTGGAGACAGTCTCCGGCATCCGCACCATCGACCAAGTACTGCCCGACGCCTTCGGACCGCGCCAGCTCGTCGCCTACGCCGCGGACTCGGCCGCCGACCCGGGCACCGCCAAGAACAACGATTAAGGACTCCCTGACGTGACCAGCACCTCCGGCGCCGTCGAGGCTTTCGACGCCGTCGACCTCATCCACACCAAGCGCGACAGCGGCGAGCTGTCCACCGCCGAGATCGACTGGCTCATCGACGCTTACACCCGCGGATACGTGGGCGACGAGCAGATGGCCGCGATGACCATGGCGATCTTCCTCAACGGCATGACCCGCCGCGAGATCAAGGACCTCACCATGGCCATGATCGCCTCGGGGGAGCGGATGAGCTTCGACGGCCTCGGCAAGCCCACCAGCGACAAGCACTCGACCGGCGGCGTCGGCGACAAGATCACGCTGCCGTTGATGCCCCTCGTCGCGACCTTCGGCGTCGCGGTGCCGCAATTGTCGGGCAGGGGCCTCGGACATACAGGAGGGACGCTCGACAAGCTCGAGAGCATTCCGGGCTGGCGAGCGAACCTCAGCACCGAGGAGATGTTCGACCAGCTGCGGGACATCGGCGGCGTGATCTGCGCGGCCGGCTCCGGCCTCGCCCCGGCCGATGGCAAGCTCTACGCGCTGCGCGATATCGTCGGAACGGTGGAAGCCATCCCGCTGATCGCCTCCTCGATCATGAGCAAGAAGATCGCCGAGGGCACGGGCGCTCTCGTGCTCGACGTGAAATTCGGCTCCGGCGCGTTCCTCAAAGACATCGAGAAGTCCCGTGAGCTGGCGCGCACCATGGTGGCGCTGGGCAAGGATGCGGGTGTGGCCACGTCCGCCCTGCTCACGAACATGAATGTGCCGCTCGGGCTCGCGATCGGCAATGCCAACGAGGTGCGCGAGTCGGTGGAGGTGCTCGCGGGCGGAGGGCCCGCCGACGTCATCGAACTCACCATCGAGCTGGCCCGTGAAATGCTGGCCCTCGCGGGCAAGACCGATGTCGACGTCGAGGCGGCTCTCAAGGACGGGCGCGCAATGGACAAGTGGCGTGAGGTCATCCTGGCCCAAGGTGGAGACCCCGACGCGGCACTGCCGGTCGCGAAAGAGACTCACACCGTGGTCGCCGAGCGAGACGGCGTGCTCGTCGAGCAGCAGGCCCTGCCGTTCGGTATCGCCGCCTGGCGGCTCGGGGCCGGACGGGCCCGCAAACAAGATCCGGTGCAGCACGCTGCGGGCATCGACCTGCTCGCCAAGCCGGGGGACACCGTTCGCGCAGGCCAGCCGCTCTTCACCCTCTCGTCCGACGAGCCGGCCCGCTTCGAGCGCGCCCTCGAATCCCTGGTGGGCGCGTACCGCATCGGCGACCCTGGCGAGACCGTGTTCACGGGCGGACCCCTGATCGCCGACCGCATCTCCTGACCGACCGGACCGATAGGTTTAAGCACATGAGCGAAGAGAACGACGTCACATACAGGCTGAGCGACGGCACCGACATCCGGGCACTGCCGAAGGTGTCTCTGCACGACCACCTCGACGGCGGATTGCGGCCGGCGACGATCGTGGAACTCGCCTCGGAGATCGGCCTCGAACTGCCGTCGACGGATGCGGTCGAACTCGGCGCCTGGTTCAATGAGAAGTCGAACTCCGGGTCCCTCGTCGAATACCTCAAGACCTTCGACATCACCACGGCCGTCATGCAGACTCGCGAAGGTCTCACCCGGATCGCCCGTGAGTTCGTGCAAGACCTCGGCGCCGACGGCGTCGTGTACGGCGAGGTCCGCTGGGCCCCGGAGCAGCACCTCGGCAAGGGGCTCACACTCGACGAGACGGTGGACGCCGTGCAGGAGGGAATCGAGCAGGGCATCGAAGACGTCCGCGCCACAGGGCGGCCCATCCGGGTCGGCCAGCTGGTCTCGGCCATGCGCCACCTCGACCGCGGTCTTGAAATCGCCGAGCTGGCCGTGCGTCATCGTGAGAGCGGCGTGGTCGGATTCGACATCGCCGGACCCGAGGCGGGCTTCCCGGCCGGCAACCACCGGGCGGCGTTCGACTACCTCGCTTCGCAGTTCTTCCCGGCGACCATCCACGCGGGCGAGGCCGACGGGCTCGAGAGCATCCGCGGGGCGCTACTGGACGGTCGCGCTCTGCGGCTCGGACACGGCGTGCGGATCGCCGAGGACATTGTCATCGAGCGCCAGGACG
This sequence comes from Leifsonia sp., assembly GCA_035999915.1. Lineage (GTDB taxonomy): Bacteria > Actinomycetota > Actinomycetes > Actinomycetales > Microbacteriaceae > Leifsonia. The sequence goes on along the minus strand of DASYGJ010000063.1, from coordinate 1,630 downwards.
ACGAGAACACCTACGTCACTCTCGGAACACTGGCCCAGTGGATCAAGGATCGCGAGATCGCGCTCGAAACAAGCCCGACGTCCAACCTGCAGACCGGCGCCATCGCGCCCTGGGGCGACGACATCCTCGACCACCCGTTCGATCTGCTCTACCAACTCGGGTTCTGTGTAACGGTGAACACGGACAACCGCCTCATGAGCGGCACCTCCCTCACACGCGAGCTGAGCATCCTCGCCGACGCATTCCAATACGACCGCACCGACCTCGAGGTCTTCCAGTTGAACGCGGCCGCGTCCGCGTTCCTGCCGCTCGAGGAGCGCGAAGAACTGGCCGACATCATCACAGCCGGTTTCGAGGGTTCGTAGTTTCCCGACCGATACGCTGAACGCATGCCTCTTCCTCCCCTTCTCGATAGCGCCATCACGGTCGGAGCGCATGCCTCCGACTGGCGTGAGGCCGTGAAACTCGCGGGGGCCGCGCTCGTTCGTTCGGGTGCAACGGAAGAGGGGTACAGCGCCCGGATGATCGAGGTGATCGACGAGTTCGGTGCGTATATCGTGATCGCTCCGGGGCTCGCATTGGCCCACGCCCGCCCGGGCCCGGATGTGCTGAGGGACGGTCTCTCGGTCGTCACGCTCGCGGAGCCGGTCGTGTTCGGGCATCCGCACAACGATCCGGTCGGCGTCGTCATCGGGCTCGCCGTGGCCACGCCGGACGCCCATGTCACGTCGGTCGCCGAGCTCGCCAACATCTTCAACGACCAGGGAGCCATCCCGGCTCTTGCGGGCGCTTCGGACGTAGCCGAGGTGCAACGCATCATGGCCGCCAGCGAGGATGGCTCGACCGCATGAAGATCGTCGCCATCTGTGGTGCGGGGGTCGGCACGTCGGGCATCCTCAAGGTCAACGCCGAGCGCGTGCTCAACCGGCTCGACATCGACGCCGATGTGACCGCCTCCGACCTTGCCAATGTGGCTGCCGCATCCGCCGACGCACAGGTCATCCTCACGTCACCGGAGCTCGTGGACCGCATCGGCCCGACGAACGCCGACATCGTGGTGGTCGAGAACTACTTCGACCTCGACGAGATCGAACGCAAGCTCGACGAAGCCCTCGGCTAGCCCGTCGCGGGCCGCCCTGCCGCGCTCCGCGCTCCTGCGCTTCGCGCTCCTGCGCTTCGCGCGGCCGAGAGTGCCCATTTCGGTCGAGAGTGGCGGGTACGCGTCCCGCTCTCGACCGCAACAGGCACACTCGGCACTCGGCACTCGGCACTCGGCACTCGGTACTCGGTACTCGGTACTCGGTACTCGGAGCGAGGATTCGAGCGCGAGCGCAATCCTGCCGACGCCGCGCCCCGCGCGCTGCAGTGCCACCTTGCCGCCGAGAGTGCGCGTTGCGGTCGAGAGTGCCGGGTACGCCTGCCACTCTCGACCGCAACAGGCACACTCACCCGGAGCGTGCGAGTGCAGGCGCGATCAGCGAGCGCACGAGCACGAGCCCGCGCCGACGCTGCCCGCGGGCTCGTCTACGCGGCGGTGAGCGCTCGCATCGCCGACGCCAGCGCCGAAACGCGCGCCTCCGCGACAGCCTTGCGCTCCGCCGCAGTGCCATCGTCGCTCGACGCGTCGATG
>DASYGJ010000056.1:0-1941 GCA_035999915.1 Leifsonia sp. | reverse complement strand
CAGGCGACGTATTCGCGCAGGCTCTCGCCCCAGGCGGCGCGGGAACGGTCGGAGAGGATGGTGTGCAGATCCTCGGGCAGGGCGTTCTGCCAGGCCGCGGCAAGGGCACGCCAGCGATCCGCCGTCGGCGAGTGCAGCCACATCGTCGACGCTTCGGTCGGCAGCCACACGGCGTCGTCGAGCGCGATGAGCCCGGCTCGTGCGGCCACCGAGATCGCCGTCGGTACGGCGGAGACGTCGACGGCGAGAGCCGACGCGATGCGTTTGGTCGCCGGAAGCGCCAGGCCGCCCTTCTGCAACTCGCGCGCTCCCTCCCGCATGAGCTCGGCGAGCAACTCTGACACCGCGGCGACCGCCTCGAAGGCTCGCTCGGCGGCAAGCCGATCCGTGAAGCGGCGCTCGGTGTCGGGCACGGGAGCCAGGGCGGGCGGTGCGGGCGTCGAGACGACCGACTCCGGAGCGGGTAGGCCGAGCGACGGCCAGGCGGCCAGCTGCTCCGTCACAGCGTCGTAACCGGCGGCGGCAGGCCCCTCGGGGTGGACGAGCAGTGCGGCGGCGAGCTGCTCGAGCGCGAGCGTCGCATCCGCCCGCCCGAAGTTCGGGGTCGCCGGTGAAGCCGTGAGGTCGGTCGCCACCGCGTCGGCAGTCAGGGCTCCGGATGCGCGGCCGAGCGTGATGAGAACGGCCAGCGTCGGGCGATCCAGCACGGCAAGGGCCCGCTGCACTGAGTCGCGTTCGAGCAGGGCGTCGGCCAGGTCGAAGAAGTCGGTGATGCCGGAACGGCGGAAAGTGCGGGAGGCGAGCGCCGTCGACAGGGCGTCGTCGGGCATCCCGCGCAGACGCGCTGCAAGGGCGAGTGTGTTGGTCATGGCGATGTCACCAGCGCCCCGAACAGTTCGCCGCCCCTAGCGCTTTCCCTTAGCCGGCGGGTTACCGGGGTTTTCGTTCTTCGCAGCCTTGCTGCGCTGACGCGCCGTGGTGATGAACAGGGCGATCATCAGAACGAAGGCGATCGGGAGGGCGATGAGCGGGAGAACGAACACCGTGGGCCAGATCCCCTGCCCCGCGCCCTGCTGCGCGAAACCGCCCATGGCGGTGCCGATCAGGATTGCTGCGATGCACAGCAGAGAGACCACGACGAGCGCGGCGATGATGAAAGAGATGATGCGCTGAGGGCGGCTTGTAGCCGGTGGGGTCTGCTGGGTCACGAAATCAAGGATAATTGAGGTTGGTCATCTGATCCCCCATGCGAAAGAGGTTCCCATGCCAACCGGCAAGGTCAAGTTCTACGACGACGAGAAAGGCTTCGGCTTCATCAGCTCCGATGACGGCCAGGAAGTCTTTCTGCACGCCTCGGCCCTCCCTGCCGGCACGGTGATCAAAGCGGGTGCCCGCCTCGAGTTCGGCATCGCCGACGGTAAGCGCGGCGCGCAGGCGCTCTCTGTGCGTGTGCTCGACGCTCCGCCCAGCCTGGCGAAGATGAGCCGCAAGTCGGCCGACGACATGGCGATCATCGTCGAAGACCTGGTGAAGCTGCTCGACGGCATCGGCACCAACCTCAAGCGGGGCAAATATCCGGACAAGACGCACGGCGCCAAGATCGCCGCAGTGCTGCGCCGGGTGGCGGACGACCTGGATGCCTGACACCCAGAACGAGGGCGAGGGCGAGAGCCAGAGCGAGAGCGAGAGCGAGAGCGAGAGCCAGAGCCACGTCGAGAGCCCGGTCGAGGTCGAAACGGTGGAAACCGCTCCGGCCGTTCCCGATGATGTGCTGCTCGCATCCGTCGACCTCGCCCGCGATGCTCTGCTCGAGATCACACCCGCGTCGACTGTCGGCGCACCCGCCGGGCATTTCGTCGAGGGTGAGCACGTGCTCTCGCTGCTGTTCGACTGCACGATGCCCGGATACCCCGGTTGGCACTGGACGGTGACGATCTCGCG
>DASYGJ010000046.1:0-10494 GCA_035999915.1 Leifsonia sp. | reverse complement strand
CGGAGCGGGGACTCGAGATCACGGTCGGAGCGGACCAGACGATGCTCGAAGCCCTCGAGGCCGCGGGTGCGGACATGATGTTCGACTGCCGTAAGGGCGAATGCGGTCTGTGCGAGGTGCGGGTACTCGGACTCCAGGGCGGTATCGACCACCGCGACGTCTTCTACAGCGAGCGCCAGAAGGACGCCAGGTCGAAGCTGTGCTGCTGCGTCTCGCGGGTGGTGTCCACCGGGTCGGCGGGGCCTGCCCTCATTTCGATCGAGAGTTCGTAGCCGACGGCTCGACAGTGAAGTCGACGGAACTGTTCAGAACGTGCCTGCGATCCGCCGACGCCCGGATCCAGTCGCCGTAATCATCGTCAGAGAGCGGCGGTGGCACGGGCACGGTATCCGGTGTCGCGGCGAGCCCCTTGAGCAGAAGCTCAAGGTGCCGACGCGCGAGCTCCGGCCCGTGCGGGGACGCGGCGTGAGCGAGCCGGCTGATGGAGTTGGCGAGGATCGGCACATCCGTCGCCGCGAAGTCGGCCCGCAGTTGACCCTCGGCCTTCGCCCGCTCCACGAGGTCGGTGAGGAGAGGCTCGATGCGTTTCCGGAGCAGTCGCGCCGCGTCATCCGCGCTGGTGAAGAACAGCTGCTGCACCGCGCGATTTCGAGCCTGGATGGACACGAACGACCGCATGACCTCGCACAAACCCTCCCAGGCCGTTGGGCGCAGAGCACCGTCGCGGATGAGCGCCTCGAACTGCTCGAGCCGTTGATCGAAGAGCGCGTCGATGAGGGCGGCCTTCGACCCGAATCGCCGATAGATTGTTCCGACGCCGAGCCCCACGGCCGCAGCGACGTCGTCCATCGAAGCGCCAAGGCCCTGGGTCGCGAAAACGGTGTCGGCGGCCTCCAGAATGCTCAAGCGGTTGCGCGTGGCATCCGCCCGCAACGGCTTGGCGACCGACGATGAGTGCATGACCAGAGTCTATAAAACCGACCCGAAAAAATAAACGGAATTGATCGCTCCGTTTAGTGTTAGCATCGTGCTACTTCCGAAGCGAGAGGACCGGAGCGACGATGACGTCACAGATCACGGCGCGTGCCACCCGCATACAACGAACCTGGAGTCAGAAATGAACAACGCGCCACTCGACGGAAAGGTCGCGATCGTGACCGGCAGCGGACGGGGCCTCGGCCTCGGCTACGCGCAGGAGCTTGCGCGCCAGGGTGCCGCCGTCATCGTCAACGACCTCGACGAGCAGGTTGCATCCGATGCCGTCGCCTCGATCGTCGCGGCAGGCGGAAGGGCCGCGGCAGTCGTCGCCCCGGTCGGAACGACGGAGACCGCCACGGCTCTCGTGCGCGGGGCGGTCGACGCGTTCGGCGGTCTCGACATCCTCGTGACCAACGCCGGGTTGCTGCGCGACAAGAGCATCCTGAAGATGACGGACGATGACTTCGACGCGGTCATCCAGGTGCACCTGCGGGGCACGTTCACGTGTGTGCGCGAAGCTTACGCACACTTCAAGGGGAACAACGTGGCCGGCAGGATCATCACGATCGGCTCACCCACCGGACAGCGGGGCAACTTCGGACAGACCAACTACGCGGCGGCGAAGGCGGGCATCGTCGGCATGGTTCGCACCTGGGCGCTCGAAATGAAGCGCGCCGGAGTTACGGTCAACACCGTCATCCCGGTCGCGGCCACTGCGATGACCCGAACGGTGCCGTATTTCCAGAAGGCGATCGAGGCCGATGACCGCGGCGAAGCGATGCCCAGCTTCTTCCGCCACGATCTGGGGTTCGGCACCGCGGACGATGTTTCCGGACTAGTTGCGTTTCTCGCGTCCGATGCCGCGGCCGGTATCACCGGGCAGGCGATCGGCGTGGGCGGCGACCGCCTGCAGCTGTGGTCGCATCCGGAGCCTGTTCTCACCGAGTACCACGACGGCGGATGGGACTCTGCGACACTGATCGAGCAGCTTTCAGGCCTGCTCGACGGCAAGTTGCAGTCGGTCGGCGAAGACTTCCCCGAGCTTCCCGAGGAACTCCAGCCCACAGCACCGAGTGCCGGCTGACGTGCGTTACGAACCCGCCATCGACCTGGCGGCCGTTTCGGCCATCGACATGCACGTGCACGTCGAGATCGATGGCGCCGGACGGCTCGCACTCCCGCCCGTGCTGATGGAGGCGTCAGCGGCTCACTTCCGGTCCGCGGATCGGACGCCGACGCTCGACACGATCGCCGAGGGCTACCGGGAGCGCGGAATGGCTGCCGTCGTCTTCACGATCGATGCCGGCACGGCACTCGGGCATCCACCGCTTTCGAGCGCCGAAATCGCCGCAACGGCCGCGCGCCACAACGACGTGCTCATCCCGTTCGGGTCGGTCGACCCGCTGCGCGGTGCCGTTGCCGTCGACCAGGCTCGCGAGCTCGTCGAAGAGTCGGGCGTTCGGGGGTTTAAGTTCCACCCGAGCGTTCAAGGGTTCGACCCGAGCGCGCCGCAGTTCGACCCGCTCTGGGCCGCACTCGAACAACTCGGCGTTCCCGCCCTGTTCCACACCGGTCAGAACGGTATCGGCGCCGGTCTCCCCGGCGGCGGCGGCATCAAGCTCGGCTACTCCAACCCGATGCTGCTGGACGCCGTAGCGGCAGATCATCCCGACCTGAAAATCATCTTCGCCCACCCCTCGGTGCCGTGGCAGGACGAAGCGAACTCGATCGCCATTCACAAGACCAACGTGTACATCGACCTGTCCGGCTGGTCTCCCAAATACTTTCCGGAGTCACTCGTCCGCCTGGCCGGTGGTGTCCTCAAGGACCGGGTGCTGTTCGCCACCGACTTCCCGCTCATCACGCCGGAGAAGTGGCTCGCCGCTTTCGCGGCGCTCCCGATCGATTCCTCCATTCACCCCCTCATCCTCAAAGACAACGCGGCGCGGCTACTCGGCCTCGCCTGACCTGACCTGTTTCGAAAGGGAAACCCCATGCCCAAACTCATCGCCTCCTTCGAGGAACTGCCAACGCTGGTCGGACGAGACCTCGGCACCACGGAATATGTCGAGATCACGCAGAAGCAGATCGACACCTTCGCCGAAGCGACCAACGACCACCAGTGGATCCACACCGACCCGGAGCGCGCGAAAGACGGACCATTCGGCACGACCATCGCGCACGGGTTCCTGACCCTTTCGCTGATCGTCCCGTTCTGGGGTGAGCTCTTCGACGTCGAGGGGGTGTCCTCGAAGCTGAACTATGGTTTCGATCGGGTGCGGTTCACCAGCCCGGTCCCCGTAGGCTCCCGGGTGCGAATGCGGTCGGTCATCGAGTCCGTAGAAAGCGTCAAGGGCGGGGTGCAGATCGCGACCGTCAACACCATCGAGATCGAGGGCCAGGAACGGCCGGCCGCCGTCGCAACATTCATCGCACGGTTCTACGCCTGAGCAGCGGGCACCAGCGAAACGAGGAGCGGTTCAATGGAGAACCTGGGAATTGGCACCTGGATCGATCGACGCCGGGTGAAGTCGGCAGACGTCGTCGCCGTGATCGACGGCGATGTTCAGCGCACCTACGCAGAACTCGCCGACCGAATCGACCGATTGGCAAGCACCTTCGCCGACCTTGGGATCGGACCGGGCGACCGCGTCGCATTCCTCGGACACAACTCGATCGAGTTCCTCGAGACGCTCTTCGCGACGGGGATGCTCGGAGCCATCTTCGTGCCCGTCAACGCCCGACTCGCGCCCGCCGAGATCGCGTACGTGATCGACGATTCGGGTTCCCACCTGCTTGTGCATGGCGGTGAATTCACGGCGTCCCTCGAACCCATCGTCATTCCGCGGATCGCCATCGGCGAGCACTACGAGACCCTGCTTTCAGCTCACCTGCCGGAGCGTCGCGACGTGCCGGTCAGCTTCGACGACACGGCGGCGATCCTTTACACCTCGGGCACCACGGGCAAGCCCAAGGGTGCGATGCTCAGCCACGGCAACCTCACCTGGAACGTGATCAACGTCCTTGTCGACTACGACGTGACCAGCCACGACGTCTCACTCATGGTCTCGCCCCTGTTTCACGTCGCGTCGCTCGGAATGGGTGCGCTACCGACCCTCTTGAAGGGCGGGACACTTGTGCTCCAGGCCAAGTTCGACCCGGCGACGGTACTCGCGGCGATCGAGCGCCACCGCGTCACCTCGCTCAGCGGCGTTCCCACCACGTTCCAGCTCCTCGCGGAGCATCCTTTGTGGGCAAGCACCGACCTGAGCTCCCTCACCAGACTGACCTGTGGCGGATCCCCCGTGCCCGCCCGCGTCGCCGCGGCCTACGAGCAGCGCGGCCTCGCCTTCTCGTCGGGTTACGGGATGACCGAGACCGCTCCAGGAGCGACGTCGCTGTCAGCTCGCCACTCGGCCAGTCGTTCGACGACGTCAGGACTCCCCCACTTCTTCACGCACATCCGAGTCGTGGATGAGGCGGGAATCGACGTCCCAGCCGGCACTCAAGGCGAGATCCTGGTCTCTGGTCCCAATGTGATGCGCGGATACTGGGGCCGTCCGCTGGACTCGGCCGAGGTGCTCGCCGGCGGGTGGCTCCGCACGGGAGACGTGGGCTTCTTGGACGCGGACGGCTTTCTGACGATCAGCGATCGAGCCAAAGACATGATCATCTCCGGTGGCGAGAACATCTACCCGGCCGAAGTCGAATTGATCATCTTGGAGCTCGCAGAAGTCGAGTCTGTCGCCCTGATCGGCGTCCCCGACGAGCGGTGGGGCGAGGTCGGTCGCGCGGTCATCGTGCCCAGCGCCGGATCGACGGTCAGTCACGAACTCATCGCCACCCACCTCGACGGCCGGGTCGCCCGATACAAGATCCCGAAGTCCACGGTGATCGTCGACGAGCTGCCCCGCACGGCATCCGGCAAAGTCCGCAAGCAGGAACTGCGCGAACGCCTCGGCGGGCAGTGAGCCGCCGAGCCGATCCTCGCAGTCGGTGAACGCAGTCAGTAAAGGATGACCGGCTTGACCGTGATCCCGTGGTGCATGTCGTCCGCCGCCTGCCCGATCTCGTCGAGCGTGTAGGTCTTCTCGAGCTTCTCGAGAGGTAGCTTCCCCTCGGCGTGCAGTGCGACGAGCTGCGGGATGAGCTGCCGGGGGTCGGTGTCGCCCATGGTTACTCCGCGAAGAACCTTTCCCGTCAGGATGCCCTGGATATCGACGGGGATCTCGGTGCCGGGTGGCGGCGCTCCACAGACGAGAACGGTGCCACGCACGGCCGCCGCGTCGAGCGCCCCTCGAGCGACCTGCGGGTTGCCTGTCGTGTCGAAGCTCTTGGAGACGCCACGACCTCCCGTCAGCTCGGCGAGGCGCTCGGCCACGTTCTCGGTCTTCGCGTTGATGGTATCGGTCGCCCCGAGCTCGCGCGCGAGCGACAGCCGTTCGTCCACGACGTCGATCGCAATGAGCTGGGCGGGCGATCGGAGGGACGCGGCGATGACGGCTGAGAGGCCGACGGCACCTGTGCCGTAGACCGCGACGACGTCATCTCTTCCCGGGTCGAGCACATTCCAGATGGAGCCGAAGCCGGTGAGGGTGCCGCAGCCGAGGGGCGCGAGGAGCGCAAGGTCTGCGTCCTGATCGACCTTGACGATCGAACGCTCGTCTGCGATCGAATACTGGCCGAAAGACGACTGGCCGAAGAAGTGGGTGGTCACCGGGTCGCCGTCGCGGGTGACATCGCCAGACCCCTCCGCGCGAAGCATCCCGAGCAAGTTGCGTGCCAGCCACGTCTCGCAATACGCGGGATGTCCCGAGGAGCAAGCCGCGCAGTCCCCGCACGAGGTGAAACTGAGGAGCACCTTGTCGCCGACCGCAACAGAGGTCACCCCGTCGCCGAGAGCCTCAACGACACCCGCTCCCTCGTGACCGATGATTCCGGGAGGCCGAACGGGATGCCTCCGGCGATCACGCCGAGGTCGGTGTGGCACAGCCCCGAGGCGACGAGCTTCACGAGTACCTCGCCGGGGCCGGGGCGGCCGAACTCCACGTCCGCGACGACAAGGGCTCCCGGCGCATCGAGCACGGCGGCTCGACCGGAGATCACTGGCCGGCCCCCTGCTCGAGGTTGAACACGATGGAGTGCGCACGCTGGTACGACTCCATGGCCTCCGGGCCACCTTCGCGCCCCCATCCGGATGCCTTGACGCCGCCGAAGGGCACGGCCGGGTCGAGCATCGCCCACCCGTTGACCCAGGTGATTCCCGCCCGCAGCTTCGCGGCGACGCGGTGGGCTTTGGCGAGGTCGCTCGTCTGGATGCCGGAAGCGAGACCGTACGCTGTGCCGTTGGCGAGTGCGATAGCTTCGTCCTCTGTGTCGAACGGCTGCACGGTGAGAACCGGTCCGAAGATTTCCTCGGCCACGGCCTCCGCATCGCCGGAGAGGTCGGTGAGGACGGTCGGCGGGTAATAGAAGCCGTCACGGTCGACCGGCTCTCCCCCCGTGACGACGGTCGCGCCTGCCGCCTTCGCTCGCTCCACGATGCTGACCACCTTCCGTAGCTGTGTCGCAGAGGCGAGGGGGCCGATCACGGTCTCCGGGTTCTGCGGGTCGCCGAAGGGTACATGCGGCAGGGCGCCGCCCAGAATCCCGAGGACGGTCTCGTAGATCGGGCGCTCCACGAGCAGGCGTGGGCCCGCCATGCAGAACTGGCCGGAGTTGAAGACGAACGCCGAGATGACCGTGTTGATGGCCTGGTCGAGGTCGGCATCGGCGAACAAGATGTTCGCTGCATTTCCACCGAGTTCTGCTGTGAAGGGCTTGAGCGTTTTGGCTGCGAGGGCGGCCGCGTGGGCTCCGATCTCGGTGGACCCCGTGAAGGCGACCTTGTCGACATCCGGATGCCCGACGAGGTGGTCGCCCAGTGTCGATCCCGACCCTGTGACGACGTTGAAGACTCCGGCCGGCACGCCGGCCTCGGTCAAGATCTCGGCCATGATCAGGGCGGACAGTGGGGTGTCGCTTGCCGGCTTGTGCACGATCGTATTGCCGGCGATGAGGGCGGGAGCGATCTTGGTGCTGGAGAGGATGAGGGGGAAGTTGAACGGCGTGATGGCCGCGACGACCCCGAGCGGCTCCCGTTTGACGTAGGCGTGAGTGTTGCCGGTGGTCTCGCGAACGGAGCCGTCGAGGTGATGACCGAGGCTCGCGTAGTACTCGTACAGCTCGGCCGCATTGTTGACATCGACGACCCGTGCGAATGTGATCGGTTTGCCGACGTTCGCGCTCTCTGCCTGCGCCAGCTCCTCGGTACGCTCGCGCATGAGCTCATAAGCACGCTGCAGGATGCGCGCCCGCTCCCGGCTGGAGAGGCCGGACCAGATGCCGGAGTCGAAGGCAGCGCGGGCGGCAGCGACAGCGGCGTCCACATCGGCAGTCGTGGCGGCCGCGACGTCCGTCAGCTTCAGGCCCGTCGCAGGGTTCACGATGTCGGTGCGAGCACCGTCGGACGCCTCCATCCACTGTCCCCCGATGAAAAGCCTGCCGGGACGAGAGGTTGCGGTGTCTTGCCGCGTGATGTCTGTCAATGTCATGGTTCTTCTCCGGTTCAGTCGGTGACGGATGCGCCGAGGGTGAGGCGTGCCAGCAGATCGGCGAAACCCGTAGGGTCTTCCTGGAACGGCGCATGGCCGTTCGGGATGCGCACGATATCCGTCGTGCAACGCGCGGCCAGCGATTCCTGGAACGCGGGCGGAAGAACACCGTCGCGCTCGGTGACGATGTAAGTAGTCGGCTTCTCGCGCCAGGCCACTCGCGTTACCGGTTCGGTCAGAGTGCGAAGCGATTGCGGTCGGAACAGGTCGGCGAGCTGCTCGGCGACCGGCGCGGCCTCCGGCGGGAGGTCGGCCGCGATCATGGCGACACGCTCCTCGCGGCTCCGGCCCATCGTGACCTGGCCGTCGGCGATGCCCCACCAGTCCGGCAGACCACCACCCATTGACCCGGCCGCGCTCTCTCCCTCGTCGAGTGCGAACGCCGTGACGTAGATGATCCGTTCGACGTTGGGATGGGTGCCGGCCTCGGTGACCGGGATCCCACCATACGAGTGGCCGACCAGCACCACGGGTTCGGGGGATGCGTCGATCGCCGCCGTGATGACGGCGGCGTCCTGCGCTATGCCGCTGGTGGAACCGACCGAGGGCAACGACACGGCGTCGACCGGCCAGTCCTGCTCGCGGAGCACTGCGATCAGCGGGTCGAACTCCCATGCGCCTACCCACGCACCGTGGACGAGCAGCAGTCGGGGTCTCTTCTCAGTGGTCATCGTCGACCTTCCTCGGGTTTCGGGATTCGCACGACGCCGTCGTCGCAGGACCAGCATGGGTCGCGCCGATTCGCGGCACCATCCGTAGGATTACCGAATCGGCACTGCCGTCAGTCGCCGAGCGACTCGAACCAGGCCGCCACCTGGGCGCGCGAGGCAACGCCGAGTTTCGCGAAAATCCGTTGCACGTGAGTATCGATCGTGCGCACCGACAACACGAGTTCGTCCGCGATCTCGCGGTTGCTCAGGCCACGGTGGATGCCGGATGCGACCTCCCGCTCGCGTGCGCTGAGCGTTCCAGAGGACGAAGGCGCGGGAGCCAACGCAAGACCCAGCGCCTCCTGCCGGCTGAGCTCAGATCCCTCGGAACGGATCTTTGTGAACAGGCGCACGCCGAGGCGCTGCCGAACTGTCGTCGTGCACTCGTCGTGGTGGGCGGTGAGTTGCGGTCCGTGCACGGTGATGTCTGAGCCGATTCTGCGCCACCCGGTTGCTGCCGCGCCCAACAGCATCGCCGCGCGGTCAGTCACCCCACGGCGCACATCGATCCAGCTCAGAACCTCGAGCATGAGACACATCCCGACGGGATCGTCGAAGCCCCGTTCAACCGTGAGCGCCTCGCGCGCCTTGCTCTCAGCGGCAGCAAGCTCGTTGTCCACGAAAGCCGCGAGCGCCAGCGACCACAGCGCGTGCGAGCGCATCCAGGTCTCGCCGATCGACTCCGCGTACCGCAACGCATCCGTCGCCGGGATCGCGGCGTCGGAGCGGCGCAGGTGTGTTCTCGCTGTCGTCAGCTGGAACTGCGCCAGCATGGACTCCGCGGGCATCCCCTCGTCGGATGCAGCCTCGATCGACCGGTCGAAGTAGTCCGCTGCCCGCTCCGGATCGCCAAGAAACATCGCGTGTGTGCCACGCCAGCGGGGCAGTTCGATCAACGTGGTGATTCTGGTGTCGGCGCCCGCCGTCGTCGCGTCGATCGACTCGGCCAGCACCTCCGCCTCACAAAGAAGTTCGTCCGCCTCGGCGAGGTCTCCCTGCAGCAGGCACAGCCACGCAGCGGTAACGAGCGCGGACAGTCTCCGGTTCGGGTCGGTAGTCTGCAGCCCGAGCACCCGAGCCGCCCATCCTCGTCCCTCGCGCAGAAATCCGCCGACCGCCCAGTGATAGCGCAGATCCGAAAACAGCTCGAGCGCAACGTCCGCATCGATTGCCGTCGCTGTTGCGAGCGCAGACTGCAGCTCCGCATGATCGGCATGCAGGCGAGCGAGTTTCTCGGCCTGCCCGGGGCCCCACCACGCGATCCGAATGCTCGCGGCGCTGCTTCGCACGTAAAGGAGATGACGATCGACCGCCAGCGACCAGCGCCCGCTCTCTTCGGCGCGCTCGCGGCCATAGCCGCGGATGGTTTCCAGCATCCGAAAACGGCCCGTTTCGTGGTCGGCCTCGACGACAGACTGCGCGACGAGCTGGTCGAGGGTGTTGACCACGGTGGCCTCGGGCAGACCCGCTACCGCGATTGCCGCATCAAGGTCAAAGCTGCCAGAGAATATCGAGAGCGCAGACCAGAGATCCCGCTGCTGCTGGTCGCAGAGCTCGTGGCTCCAGTCCACCACGGCGCGCAGGGTACGTTGACGCTCGACGGCGTTGCGCGGACCGTTCTGCAGGAGGACGAATCGCGATGAGAGGCGGTCGACGAGGTCCGCAAGAGACAGGGTGCGGAGGCGGGTCGCAGCGAGTTCGATCGCCAACGGAAGGCCGTCGAGAGACCGGCAGAGGTCGAGCGCTATGATCTCGTCGTCAGCGGACAACAAGCTCGTTACGCCAACCGCGCGGGCACGTGAGTCCAGGAGGCGGAGTGCGTCAGAAGCCCGGCCCGCATCGGCGGCGAGCGACAGTGGTGGGACAGCGAAGATGTGCTCGCCCGCCAGGTCGAGCGGTCGCCTGCTCGTAGCAAGGATGCGCAGCCGCGGCAGGGCGTCGAGAAGCTCGTCGACGAACTTTGCGGCGGCGGCGACCAGGTGCTCACAGTTGTCGAGAACAATAAGTGCGTCGCGCTCGGCGAGGGCATCCACGATGACCTCGAGTGGGGCACGCGCTGACTGGTCCGTGAGACCGAGGGTGTTCGTAATCGCCAATGGCAGCAACTCAGGCGCGGCCACGGTCTCCAGCGGAACGAACCACACGGACACCTG
>DASYGJ010000354.1:0-3267 GCA_035999915.1 Leifsonia sp. | reverse complement strand
GTGACCCCACCAGGTGAGGACGTCGGTTTCTTCGAGCCTTCGCTCGCTGAGGCCATGTTCCGGCTCATCGAGCAAGGCCGTGGTGACGACAGCGCGATCACCGAGGTTCTCTTCGATTCCGGCTTTGATGGTGTTGTGCATCCCGTCGGGATAGAGCGCCGCGACGTGTGGCTCCAGTTGTTCGTGGCGGTTTTCGCTCCAGACGACGACGCGAAGGGGACGGTCGTTTGTGCCGTGCATGGGTGTCCAATCTTCCTGAGATGGGTCGAACTTCAGGAGGGGGCAGCTGGTGGGCGAGTCATCCGTGGAAGAAGTCGTGACGGCGTGGCTGGGCTTCGTCCTCGAGGAAGAGTCGCACGACCGGACCCGCTGCCATCGGCGATTGGGCCGGCAGGGTCACATCCAGCGACTCGGCGGATCGCTGCCAAGCGACGTCTTCGGTGGAACCGAGGACTCGAATTTCCCGGATCGCTCGAGTGAGGAGCCCGGCGCCGGTTCCGAACGAGCGGATTCGGGCTATGCCGTCCTCTGGTTGCGCGAGCAATGTCGCGTAGACGTAGTCGCCGGTGACGTGGGTCCTTGTTGTGAAGCGAATGTCTGCGCTGGTGTATTCGGGCGAGGTGCTGTCGATGAACGAGCCGGTCGTCACCACCGTCGGACCCTCCGCGGGAATGATCCACGGTCGGCTGCCATAGATCGCTTCCCCGTTTCGGGCCAGCCACTCCCCGATGGTTGTGAGGAGCTGACGTTCCTCCTCTGCGATGGTGCCGTCTGGTTTCGGCCCGACATTCAGCAGGAGCACGCCGTTTTTGGAGACGGTGTCAGCCAGCTCCGCAATCAGCTCGTGCGCGCCCTTGTAGTCGTGTCCTTCGACCCAGCTCCACGATGTTCGCGACACGGAGGTGTCGTTCTGCCAGACGTCGTCGCGGATGCCGCCCATGGCGCCGCGTTCGATGTCGTAGACAGCGCTCCCCGGCGCGAATGAGTTCCACTTGAAATTGATGACCACCTCACGGCCCCACTCGGCAGCGCGGTTGTAGTAATACGCGGCGAAGCGCCGGAGATAGGGCTCGAACGCTGCCGACTCGATCCACCAATCGAAGTAGAAGATTTGCGGGCGGTACTTGTCGACGATCTCGACGCATCTCAGCAGCCAGTCCTCGAGGAAGCGCTCATTCGGCGCGATCTCCTCACGTTGGGCCGGCCCATAGAAGTCCGCGTATGCGGGATCGCGAACGTCGGAGTCGAACCGGCTGCCGCCGTTCATGAAGAACCAGTGCTCTGCGCGATGACTTGAGGCGCCGAGAACCATCCAGGCGCTATCCACCGCGTCGCCGAGCTGACGAAAGACGTCCTGGCGCGGGCCCATCTGCGTCACGCTCCACCGCGAACGGTCGGTGTCGTACAGGGCAAAACCGTCGTGATGCTCAGCCACCGGCACCACGAATTGCGCGCCGGCCTCTTTGAACAGGGCCGCCCAGTCGTCGGGCTGGAACTTGTCCATCGTGAAGCTCGCGATGAAGTCCTTGTACCCGAAGGTGCTCTGCGATCCGTAGGTGGCGACGTGATGCTCGAAGGGCTTCGTCCCCTCCAGGTACATGTTGCGGGAGTACCACTCGTCTTCGAAACCGGGGACCGAGAACACGCCCCAGTGCAGGAAGATCCCGAACTTGCCGTCGCGGTACCAGAGGGGAGCCCGATAGCCCTGAAGCGACTCCCACGTCGCGTCGTACGGCCCTGCTTCGATGACCTGCATTACGCCGGCCAGAGCGGCCGTGTTGTCGGAAACGTCGACCTCATCGGGTAGATCGGCCGGGTTGATCGGGGGCAACGTCATTGTGGATCCTTCTCGCGGGCGTCCTCGAAATCGAGGTGGTATCGGCCTGACGCCGACCCGGGTGCGGGTTGACAGCATGGGAACTTCTGAGGGACAGTGTACGGAACTTGGAGCGCTCCAAGTATGCACCGTTCAAAGGAGAATGGAAATTCCATGCTGAAAATCCCGAAATATTCACGAGGGATGCTTGCGCTCCTGGCCGCCGTACTAGTTACGGTGGCCGCGCAGAGCAACGCCTCGGTGGCGAACGCCGCAGGAACAGACCATTACGTCGATTGCTCGGCGGCCACGAACGGCTCGGGGACTCAGGCGGATCCGTGGAACTCGCTGGCGCCGGTGAACTCCCTGCAGTTCGGCCCGGGCGAGCGCGTGCTGTTCAAGGCGGGTACGACCTGCGTCGGCCAGTTGACGCCGTCCGGGTCGGGAGCGGCGGGCAGCCCCGCCGTTCTCACCAGCTATGGAACGGGCGCCAAGCCGATCATCGACGGCGCCGGCGTTGTGGGCGCAGTGATCAAGCTCCTGAACGTCCAGCAGTGGGAGCTCTCAGGCCTCGAGGTGCAAGACGCGGCGGCTTCTCCCGCGTTCAGGACAGGGATCCTGGCCGAAAACTCCTCGGGCACGACGCTCTCGCACATCTCGATCACCGATATGACCGTCCGCAACATCTCCGGCTGGTCGGGCGGCTGGTACTCATCGAACGCGGGAGTCGGCATCCAAACCGACCACACCTCCTCCGTTTCGACCTGGAACGACATCACGATCGCCAACAACACCTTCGATCATGTCGACCGCCTCGCGGTGGCTGTCACACCGGACGGCAATGGTGACGGGACCGGCCAGACCACCAACGTTCGCATCCTCAACAACAACATCCGGTACTCGGGCGGTGACGACATCCTGGTCGTCCACGGCGATGGCGCGCTCATCGACGGCAACGATGCGGCGTACGGCGGGTCGAAGTCGATGACCGGATGCCCGCCGTCCGGCAACGTCTGCAACGGGGCATCAGCGTCGATCTGGATGGCAGGCAGCGACGACACGACGATCCAGAACAACACTGTGGCCTGCACGATCAATCAGCAGGACGGCATGGCCTTCGACGTCGACTGGGGGAACCACAACTCGACGATCCAATACAACTACTCGCGCAACAACTCCGGCGGCTTTCTGATGATGATGCCGAAGATCTCGGGCTGGACCCAAGAGCCCCGATCTGCGCTTGCGAGCGATGGGACGGTCGTCCGGTACAACGTGAGCGAAGACGATACGAACACCGCCGGCTGCCCGATCACCAGCAACTTCAACCGAGCTCACAATGTGTTCGACTTTCCCGGGGCCATCCCCAACCAGAGTGGATCGGCCGCACCCCTTCCGGACATCTACAACAACACCATCTACATCTCATCCGGTCACGCCACGTCGGTGGTCGG
>DASYGJ010000344.1:0-3823 GCA_035999915.1 Leifsonia sp. | reverse complement strand
GAAGCTCCCTGCGAGCGGGATGAGCATCCGTTCCTCCCCCGCGCGCTCCAGGCTCAGGGTCCGCTCCTCATCGAGGTGCGCGACTCGCAGGCCGGTGTGTCGCCAGCCGTCGATACGATCGTCGACCACGCTCTCCCAGGGTCCCTCGGCGAGGTCGCCGCTTCGGTAAAGCCACCGCTGCGCTGCGCTGGTCATCGTCCAGCTCAGGTGTTCTGGGGAAAGCCGAGGTTGATGCCCCCGTGCGTGGCCGGGTCGAGCCAGCGGCTGGTGATCGCCTTCTCTCGCGTGAAGAAGTCGAAGCCCTGCACCCCGTAAGCCTTAGCATCGCCGAAGAGCGATGCCTTCCAGCCGCCGAAGGAATGGTAGGCCACCGGCACTGGGATGGGAACGTTGATGCCGATCATTCCGACCTGCACCTCCCTCTGGAACCGCCGAGCGGCCCCGCCGTCGTTGGTGAAGATGGCGGTTCCGTTGCCGAAGGCGCCCGAGTTGATGAGGTCGAGTCCCTCCTGGAAACTCGTCACGCGCACGATCTCGAGCACGGGGCCGAAGATCTCCTCGCGGTAGGCGCGCGATCCCACCGGGATGTCGTCGATCAAAGTCGGCCCGAACCAGAAGCCGTCCTCATGGCCCTCGACCGTGAGCCCACGGCCATCGACGATGATCCGCGCCCCGTCCGCCTCGGCGATGTCGACGTACGACGACACTTTGTCGCGATGCACGCCCGAGATGAGCGGCCCCATGTCGGGCTCACCGTCGGCATCGCCGGCGCCGTTGCCGATCCGAAGTTTACCGATGCGGTCACGGATCTTTGCGATCAGTTCGTCGGCGACGGGCTCGACCGCCAGTATCACCGAGATCGCCATGCAGCGCTCTCCCGCCGCACCGTAACCGGCGTTGACCGCCTGATCGGCAACGAGGTCGAGGTCCGCATCCGGCAGCACCAGCATGTGGTTCTTGGCTCCGCCAAGGGCCTGCACGCGCTTGCCGTGACGAGCTGCGGTCTCGTAAATGTACTGAGCGATGGGCGTCGACCCCACGAACGACAGCGACTGCACGGCCGGGTTGGTCAGGAGGCCGTCGACAGCGACCTTGTCACCCTGAAGTACGGTGAAGACGCCGTCAGGAAGGCCCGCCTCTTTCCACAGTCTGGCCATCCAGAGCGACGCGGACGGATCCTTCTCACTGGGTTTGACGATGACGGCATTGCCTGCGGCGATCGCGATCGGGAAGAACCACATCGGCACCATCACGGGAAAGTTGAACGGGCTGATGACGCCGACCACGCCGAGCGGTTGGCGCAGCGTATAGACGTCGACACCGGTCGAGACGTTCTCGGAGTATGCGCCCTTGAGCAAATGCGGGAACCCGGTTGCGAGCTCGACCACCTCTTGGCCGCGCATGATCTCGCCCAGAGCATCGCTGAGGACCTTGCCGTGCTCGGACGTGACGATCTGCGCGAGCTCACCCTTGCGCGCGTTGAGCAGCTCCCGGAAGGCGAAGATCACCGTTTGACGCCGGGCGATCGACAGACCGCTCCAAACCTGGAAGCCGCGCTCGGCCGAGGCGATCGCCTCGGCGATCTCAGCGTCGTCGGCCAGTCCGACCTCTGCGCTGACGGCGCCGGTGGCCGGGTTGAACACCGGTGAGGTGCGTCCGCTGCGCGAGGGGCGCTCGGCGCCGTCTATCCAGTGCGGCAAAAGCGGAGCGGTCATGTCGTTTCCTTCGTTTGCTGAGGTCAGTGAGTGGGATCGGTGTGTACGAGTCTCGCGGCCGTGTCGACCGCGAGCGCGACGTCGTCGTCGTGCGGATACAGAAGAGTGCGGCCCACGGTCAGGCCTAGCACGCCCGGAAGGCTCAGAGCATCCTCCCAAGCCGCAAAGGTCTCGTCTGGATCTGCACCTGAGTCGCCTCCGAGGAGGAGTGTGGGCAGCGTCGTCGCGGCCATCACCCGTTCCATGTCGGCGACGACCGGCAGCTTCAGCCAGGTGTACGCGCTGCTCGTGCCGAGACCCGCGGCTATCGCGATCGAGAGGATGGTCGCCTCCGTCGACAGGTCGTTGACGATCCTGCCCTCCTGCCAGCTGCTCATGAACGGCTCGAGCAGGATGGGCAGGCCGACCGCGGCCGCCGCCGTCACGGCCTCCGCGGTTGCGGAGAGGGTGCGCGCGGTGGACGGGTCTTCGAGATTCACCCGCAGCAATGTCTTCGCCAGATCGACCCCCGACTCCACCATCGCGGGCACGGTGTAGCTGCCGAAGCCGTCGTCCATCTCGAACACGGCGCCGCGGAGACCACCGCGGTTCATCGATCCCACGACGATCTTGTCGTCGAGCAGCCCGAGAAGGGCAAGGTCCTCGATGATGTCCGGGGTACCGAGCACGCCGTCGACTCCCGGGTGGCTGAGCGCGACGGAGAGGCGCTCGAGCAACTCGTAGCGGTCGCCCATCGCGTCAGCAGCCCCACCGACAGCGAGAGCCCCGCGCGCCGGATGATCGGCCGCGACGATGAAAAGACGTCCGTCACCGCGAAGCAGCTCGCGACGGCGACGACCGGCCATCGCGCGCCGGATCGCCCCGGGATCACAGGCACGCAGACCCCGGAGGCGCGCGAACGCGTCGGTCCGGTCGATCGGTGCGGCGCTCATTCCCGCGCACCCGACAGCAGCGATTCGACCTCGCCGACGGTGGGCATGGCGGTGGAGCACTCCCGTCGTGACGCGACAATCGCGCCGGCGGTGTTGGCGAAGGTGATCAGACGCGTCAGATCCCAGCCTGCGAGCAACCCATGCACGAGTGCTCCGCCGAAGGCGTCGCCCGCCCCGAGTCCGTTCACAACGTCGATCGTCTGAGGGGGAACGACCACGGACTCCTCGCGAGTGCGGGCGAGCACGCCCGCCGGGCCCTGCTTGACGATGGCGAGTTCCACTCCGCGCTCCAGTAGAGCATCGGCTGCGCGGTCGGGGTCGCTTTCGCCGACCGCCACCTCGCACTCCTCACGGTTTCCAACCGCGACCGTCACGTGGTCGAGGGCCGAGGAGATCTGGGCGTGCGCGGTCTCGCTGTCGGGCCAGAAGACCGCGCGGTAATCGAGATCCAGGATGGTGTGCTGCTTTCGTCCCCGGCGCTCGAGCGCGGCGAGGTGACTCGCGCGGCTCGGCTCCTGCGTCAGGCCGGTCGCGGTGACCCACAGCACCGGAACCTCGGCGACCAGGTCCAGGTCCCAGTCACCCGCTTGCAGATTGAGGTCGGGCGCTTTCGGTTCACGATAGAAGTACAGCGGGAAGTCGTCGGGCGGGAACATCTCGCAGAACGTCACGGGTGTCGGGAGTTCGGGGTCGACCCGAACGTCGCGTGCATCCACGCCGAGTCGCGTGAGCTCGCGAAGCAGATAGCGGCCGAACGGATCGTCTCCGACGCGCGAGAGCAGAGCGCTGCGCCGACCCAGGCGCGCCGCCGCCACCGCGACGTTGGCTGCGGTACCGCCGAGGTACTTGCCGAAGGTCTCGACATCTTCGAGACCGACGCCGCCCTGAAGCGGATAGATGTCAACTCCCAGACGGCCCACGGCGAGCACATCGGCGACGGTTGTGGTTCTGGTCATACGGCGCTGTACAACTTTCTGACGAGTGCTGAGGCGCTTGGCGCTTGAATGTCCTAACAATAGCACATAGGCCATCAGTGGCAAGAGGCTTGACAACGGGATCGCCAGGTAACATTGTCGGGACATATGAATGTCGTGTGGCGAGCGCCACGGCGACAGCGAGGAGGAATCGTGGCGGGGGACGAAACTCACTGGCCGGCCGAGTTGTTCGCGGATCTCG
>DASYGJ010000334.1:0-2997 GCA_035999915.1 Leifsonia sp. | reverse complement strand
GCAGTGAATTTTGCGACTGGGGTGTCGTACGACAGGAAGTTCACGTCAATGCGCCCCACGAGGTCATCGCCCAGTTCCACGTAGCATGCGGCCGCCCCGTCGTATGGGAGAGGGTCTTTGCCGTTGGTGAGCTTGGAAATGAGCACCTTTGTGAGTGTGGCCGCCTCGCCCTCGGCGATCCCACCGGCGCGTGGCACGGGAGCGCTTGTCACGTCGCCGACCGCAAAGACGTTGGGGAATCTCGTGGCGAAGGTGGCCGGATCAACCGGGATCCAACCATCCTCGACGAGCTCCGAGGTTGCGACAACTTCGGGAGCACAATGCACCGGGATACCAAAGAAGAGGTCATAGGGCAACACACGCCCATCGTCGATGTGGGCGACGTGCTGCTCAGGATCAAGGCGGACCACTTTCGACCCGGGCCAGTACTCGACGCCATGTTCCGCGAGAATCGCCGTGAGTGCCGACGAGGTTTTCTGCGAGATCGGAATGGGTGCGGGCATCGGACTGACAAGATGAATCGTTGACGACTCCCGCAGTCCGCGGTTGGACAAATAGTGATCGAGCAAGAGGGCTGTCTCGTTCGGCGCGCCAGGGCACTTGAAGAACGGACCAAGCACGCCCACGATGACAGCGCCACCGTTGAACGAGGCAAGGGCGTCTCGGGCTCGCTCGGCGCCGTTAAAGGAGTAGAACTCGTACCCATCCTCCGCCAGCCCCGGGGTAGCCGCCACGTCGTAGTCGGCACCGAGCGCTACCACGAGGACATCGGCGTCGTAGGTCCCGACGTTGGTGACGACTCGGCGATGCTCCGGATCAATCGAGATGACCGTCTCTTGTCGGAATTCCACCCCCGGCTTGTCGATCGCCCGATACGGGTTCCATACCTCGTCGGCCCGCCGCCGACCGAACATGACATCGAGCTTCGAGAACCCGAACACAAACGCATCGTCCTTGTCGATGAGGGTGATCTGAACCTTGTCGGGAATCGCCTCGGACAGCCCTGTTGCCAGCTCGAGGCCGCCGAACCCAGCTCCTAGGACTACGACGTGCTCGGTCATGGCAGAAGGGTAACAAAGCGAGGCTCACATGCCGTCAAGCTCCTCGACTCCCTCCCCGTGCCCAGACGGCGAATCGTGCGCTGCTTACCGACGTCCTTGATCTACTAAGGGGGGTACCGGCGCCACTGATGGACCGAGGGCGGCTACCGCAAGCGGCAGAGCTCAGTCCAAGCGAGCTGCGGGTGCTGCGGTTCCTGCCGACAAACCTCATGCGGCCCGTTACCACGAGATCGCTCACGTCTCCGTCAACACGGTCAACACGCACATCCGCAGTATCTACTCCAAGCTCGGCGCCCGTGACCGCAGTTCGGCTGTGCGACAAGCACGCGAATTCCGCCTCTTTGCCATCGGGCGCGCCCCATTACGGCCGAGGTGAGTTCCGTCGCACGGGGGAAACAATCGACCCTCTCACTCATTGCCTTTCTGCGTGCCGCTGTCGCGCATGCCGTCTCCGCGACACGCGCTTTCGCAGCCGCTGACCAAGGGCGATCGTCATCTGACAATGACCCGCCTGATTCCTCTCGGCTTGACACATGCCGATATTGGCATATGATTCCCTTATGGCACGAGCAGCGACGACTTCGGACGTTTTCAACGCGATCGCCGAGGAGCAGCGCCGGGAGATCCTGGTGCTGCTGCGGGGGGGTGAGGCGCCGGTGACCGAGATGGCCCACGAGCTGGGGATGACCCAGCCGGGGGCGTCCAAACACCTGCGGGTGCTCCGGGAGGTCGGACTGGTGCGGGACCGCAAGGCAGGCAAGCAACGCCTGTACGGCCTTGACGCCCGCGGGCTGCGACCGGTTCACGAATGGACCGGCGGGTTCGAGCGGTTCTGGAACGAGAGCTTCGACCGGCTGGACGAGTACGTGCAGGACCTCAGCAGGCAGGGCAGGAGGAGGAGCCGATGAGCGCCACGGGACGAGGAGCACCGGCACAGTCCGCGACAGCCGACCGCGAGATCGTGATCTCCCGAGTCATCAGTGCCCCACGGGAGCTCGTGTTCGAGGCGTTCACCGAGGTGCGACACCTGTCGCAGTGGTGGGGGCCAGAGGGCTTCACCACCACTACGCGGGCTTTCGAGTTTCGCGTCGGCGGGGAGTGGAACTTCGTGATGCACGGACCGGACGGGACCGACTACCAGGAGTGGATCTCCTGGACCGAAATCGCCCCGCCGGAGCTGATCGCGCTGCTGCACGGTGAGTCCCCAGGCGACCCGAACACCTTCGAGTCGGTTTTTACGTTCGCGCCCGACGGCGCGGCGACCCGGATCGAGATGCGCACGGTATTCCCCACCAAGGAGCTGCGCGACGAGGTGGTCGAGAAGTACCACGCGATCGAAGGGGGCCAGCAGACCCTGAGCAACCTGGCTGCCTACGTCAACGAGATAGTTCGGAAAGGAGTGGAGGACTGATGGCCGGGAAGGTGTTCTTCAGTGTGACGATGTCGCTGGACGGATTCATCGCGCCCGAGGAGCGCGTGGACGACCCGGATATGCAGCGCTGGACGGCGCAGTGGATGGAACTGCAGCAGTGGATATTCTTGCAGAAGTATTTCCGGGAGAACCTGAAGCTCGGCGAGGGCGGCGAGGAAGGACGCGACAACGACATCGCGCGGGAGACGTTCGAGCGCACCGGCGCGAGCGTGATGGGCAAGCGCATGTTCGACCTCGGCGAGCAGGCGTGGCCGGAGGAGGCGCCGTTCCACACACCGGTCTTCGTCGTGACGCACGAGAAGCGTGACCCCTGGGAGCGGCCGGGCGGGACCACCTTCCACTTCGTCAACGACGGCATCGAGCCCGCGCTCGACCAGGCCCGCGAGGCCGCCGGCGACCGGGACGTCCGCATCGCGGGCGGCGGCGCAACGATCCTGGAGTACGTGAACGCCGGCCTGATCGACGAGTTCTCGATCGCGCTGTCGCCCGTGCTGTTCGGCTCCG
>DASYGJ010000307.1:0-9672 GCA_035999915.1 Leifsonia sp. | reverse complement strand
AAACCGATGATGATCGGAAATGCGCTCAGCGTGACGTGAGCGATCGTGAGGTCCCAGACCAGGCCGAAGTTCGACCAGAGCCAGCTCACGACGCTTCCTCACCCTGCGCCGGAGCACCCGCGACCGGAACGGTCACGGCCTTTGCCTCGTCGGACGAGCGGGCGAATACGCCCGCCGGTCGTCCTTCACTGTCGACCAGCACGTCGCCGGCCGCCGTCGTCTCCACATGCAGGGCGCGCTTGCCACGGTCGGCACCGATGAACGAGGCGACGAAGTCGTCGGCCGGGTTCGACAGGATTTCCGTCGGCGTCCCTTTCTGGGCCACGATGCCGCCCTTACGGAAGATCACGATCTGCTCGCCCAGCCGGAAGGCCTCATCGATGTCGTGGGTGACGAACACCACTGTCTTGTCGAGCTCGCGCTGCAGGTGGAGCAGTTCGAGCTGCAGCTCGTCGCGCACGATGGGGTCGACCGCGCCGAACGGCTCATCCATGAGCAGGATGTTCGGGTCGACTGCGAGCCCGCGTGCCACTCCGACGCGCTGCTGCTGGCCACCGGAGAGCTGGCTCGGATACTTGTCGGCCATCGACCGTTCGAGCCCGACCTTGTCCATCAGGCCGAGCGCACCCTCCCGCGCGATCTTCTTGTTCACCCCACGCAGTAATGGCACCGTTGCGATGTTGTCGACCACCTTGCGGTGCGGCAGCAGTCCCGAGTTCTGCATGACATAGCCGATGCTGCGGCGCAGCTGCACCGGCTTGAGACTCATCACGTCTTCGCCGTCGATCTCGACCGCTCCGCTGGTGGGGTCGACCATGCGGTTGATCATCCGCAGAATGGTCGTCTTTCCGCTCCCCGACGATCCGACGAGCACCGTGATCGTGCGCGATGGGATCACGAGCGAGAAGTCTTCGACCGCGACCGTGCCATCGGGGAACTGCTTCGTTACCGAGCGGAACTCGATCATTGGTGCGGCTCATTCCTCGAATCTGGCATCGGATCAACACAGGCCTGTTTGTCAACCCAAACACTATTCGGCTCGGTTGGCAAAGAATTGCGTCCGAATTTGGCGAAGCTGTCTGTCATCGTGTGCCAACCTGCCACCCGCCACCGACATTCCCAAGGGTCGGAAGAAACCGAGCTCTCAGAGCGATTCGCCGAGGCTACTCGCGGTCGCCGTAGCGGGAGGAGAGATATTGCCGCGCAACGACCCGCGCCTCGGCGATGAACCGCTCGTCACCGTTCGGGTCGGAGAGGAACGCCCGGCTGATCAGGGAATCGGAGATCTCGACCACGATCTCGAGACGAAACTTGAGATCCTCGCCGGCCGGCAGCCCGTACTCGTCCGACAGGATCTCCGCGAAACGGTGGGCGAAGAAGTCGTCATCCACCGGCGCGTCATCGGGCATCCCCGAGCGTTCGGCGTCGGTGAAACGGATGATGCGAAAACCCGGCTCGGAACGGAACATCGACACGAAGGCGTCGATCGCGCACTCGACTGCGTTCCACCAGTGTTCCGGATTCGCCGCGTGGATCGCTTCGACGACCGCGCCGCGATACCGCTGAACCGCCCGATCGCGCAGCGCCTGCAGCAGCGCGATGCGGTCAGGGAAGTACCGGTAGACCGTTCCGATCGAGGCGCCGGCACGGTCCGCCACCATCGCCGTGGTGAGCCGGTCGAAACCGATCTCGTCGACGACTTCCGCCGCGGCGTCGAGCAGGGCGTCGATCCGCGCGGCACTGCGCTCCTGGATCGGCTCCGTGCGCACGAGCGGCGCTCCTGAGGTGTTCTGTCCGGCCGCGAGGTCATTGATGGGCACGAGGGCAACTCCTTCTTTCCTGCCAGTTGACAATATGTTGGTCCGGGTCCCCAGCCCCGCCCTGGATCTACAAGGCGATACTCGGATCATATTCGTGGAAACCTCATTTCTGGTGCGAAAAGCCTGCGACGCGCAGATTTCCGTTGCCCCAACTCTGGGGGCTGCGCACTTACCCCTTGTGCGTTCATGAGAAACTTGACGCCTATGTCCGGATCACCCGACACTCGCGGCCCCAGCGTCGAGCCCATCATGCACCGCGCCGCGCGCATCGAGGATGCGTTCCACCTGTTCCGCGCACGTCGAGCCCGTAAGCGGGGTTTCCTCGCGACCGTCGTGCCGTACGCCGGCTACGGATCGCCCACGTGGGCCCGAATCCTGGGGCGTGTGGTGCTCGCGCGGGATCCGCGACCCGGCAGCCGCGCCGAGCGCTTGCATCGTAAACGCGAGGAGAGCATCCGGGGCTGGCGGTCTTTCATCAGCGTGCCCGTTGCCGGCGTCGAGGTGACGGTCGACATCGAGGGCAACACCCACACGGTGAGACCGGATCGGGGCGGCGTGATCGACACCGTGATCCCCGTTCAGCTGAGCCCGGGCTGGCACACCATCAAGCTGTCGACCGCGGAGTCGACCCGCGTGTTCGAGTCGCCCGTTTTCATCGTGGATCCGAAGACGAAGTTCGGCATTATCTCCGACGTCGACGACACCGTGATGGTCACCGCGCTCCCCCGGCCGCTGCTCGCCGCCTGGAACACCTTCGTGGTGGACGAGCACGCCCGCGTACCCACCCCCGGAATGGCCGTGCTGCTCGAGCGCCTGGCGGCGACGCATCCCGGAACCCCGGTCATCTACCTGTCGACGGGCGCATGGAACGTGGCTCCCACCCTCACGCGTTTTCTCTCCCGCAACCTCTTTCCATCCGGTCCGCTGCTTCTCACCGACTGGGGTCCGACGCACGACAGGGTTTTCCGCAGCGGTCGCGAGCACAAGCGAACGAATCTCCTCCGGCTCGCCGAGGAGTTCCCCGGACTCAGGTGGCTGCTCATCGGCGACGACGGACAACACGACGAGGTGCTCTACGGTGAGTTCACCACCGCCCACCCCGGAAGTGTCGCCGCAGTCGCGATCCGGCAACTCTCCACCGGTGAAGCCGTGTTGGCCGGTGGCCGGTCCAATGCCGACAAGCACACCGCCATCAGCGGCGCGCCCTGGGTCTACGCGCCCGACGGCGCCGGCCTCAGCGACCAGCTGACCGAACTGGGCCTGCTGCCCTGACCTGCCGCGTCGGCGGCATCCGCAATACTGACGGCATGGCTGCCGCGAAGATCGCCGACCTGCTCCGACTCAGGCTTCTCGCCCACGGTCTGGAAGGGGAGCCGGAGAGCTCCCCCGAAGGCGTGGTGCGACGAATGCTCGCCGTGCAGGCCCAGGACTTCGGCGCCGCGTGCTGGGCGCTCGGGGTCCGATCCCCGGGGTCGACCCAGGCCGACGTCATCGCGGCGCTCGACGACGGCCGCATCGTGCGCTCGTGGCCGATGCGCGGAACGCTGCACTTCGTCCCTCCCGAAGACCTGCGCTGGATGCTCTCCCTCACCGCGGAGCGCATGGTC
The DNA here is from genome assembly GCA_035999915.1 of Leifsonia sp. GTDB lineage: Bacteria > Actinomycetota > Actinomycetes > Actinomycetales > Microbacteriaceae > Leifsonia. Next base: position 6,245 of record DASYGJ010000307.1, on the reverse strand, counting down.
AAGGGACTCGCTCTCCGCCATCGCCAACTCGAACTCGAGAGCGGCCACCTCGCGGAGGCTCGAGACGTCGTGACGGAGGCGTTGGCCGGCGGGAAAAGCATAGGACGTGCCGAACTCATGCGGCTCTGGGAGTCGCATGGGATCGCGACCGCGGGTCAGCGCGGCTATCACCTCATCTACTTTCTGGCGCAGACCGGGGTACTGTGCTGGGGCCCCTCGCACAAGGCCCAGCAGTCGCTCGTGCTTCTGGACGAATGGGCCCCCGTCACCCGGGAAGTGGAGCAGGACGAAGCCTGGGCCGAACTCTTCGTCCGCTACCTGACCGGCCACGGCCCCGCAACGGTCAAAGATTTCGTCTGGTGGACGAAGGGCACCGTCGCCGGCGCGAAGATCGCGATCGCCGTCGCGGGCGACACACTGACCTCCGTCGAGGTCGAAGGGAACGAGTACTGGATGACCGTAGAGCTCGCCGATCGGGCCGCCGAGCATCCGCGGAGCGCCGCACAGAAGAACGCGGTGCACCTGCTGCCGGCCTTCGACGAGTACCTGCTCGGCTACCAGAACCGGGACCCGGTGCTCGATCCCGGATACGCGGACGTCATCGTGCCGGGCGGAAACGGCGTCTTCGCGCCGATCATCGTCGCGCCCGATCGCGTGACGGGAACATGGAAGCGCACCGTCACCGCCAAGAAGGTCGTCGTCGATCCGATGCCGTTCACGGTTGTCAGCGCGGCCCAGTCGGCAGGTCTCGCCCGCGGCGCGAAGGCGTACGGCCACTTCGTGGGTGTCGCCGGCGAGCTCGCCGCACCCCGCTAACCTGGAGTCGTGGCCCTGCGACTTCCCGCGAATATTCAGACGACCACCAGGCTCCCCATCCTGCAAGTCGGTAAGACGGCGATCGCAATGGTCCTCGCCTGGCTGGCCGCTTCACTGCTCGTCCCGGGCGAACTGCCGATCTTCGCAGCGATCGCCGCGCTTCTCGTGGTGCAGCCGAGTGTCAACCAGTCCGTCGGCCGGGCGATCGAACGCAGCATCGGCGTGATCGTCGGCGTACTGATCGCCTACGCGATCGGACTCGCGTTCGGCTCGAACAGCTTGATCGTCCTCCTGGCCATCGTGGTGTCCGTCGTGCTCGCCTGGGTGCTCAAGCTCACGCCGGGAACGGCCAATCAGGTTCCGATCACGGCGATGCTGGTGCTCCTGCTGGGCGCGACGAACGCCGACTACGCCATCGCGCGCATCGTCGAGACCATCATCGGTGCCGTGATCGGCGTGCTCGTCAACATCCTGATCGTGCCGCCCGTTCTTCTCGGCCCCGCACACGCTTCGGTTCTTCGACTCGGCAACGAGATCGCCGCCACCCTCGACCGACTTGCGGATGCCCTGAAATCCTCGAGAACAGCGGGACAACTCAGCGGGCTCCTGCTCGAGGCCCGGTTACTGCGGCCCATGGAGACGAAGACGGCGGCGGCGCTGGCCCAAGCGCGGGAAAGCCTGACGCTCAACCCGAGGCAGGGCCGACACCGCGAGGTGCTGGATCACGACGATGAACTGTTCGCCAGGCTGCGTCCGCTGATCACCCGTACCTTGGGGATGACGCGGGCCTTGCACGACCATTACGACGACAGCCTTGCCGGCGAGCCGACCCTTCGGGCCATCTCGGACGAGTTGCGTCGAGCGTCGCACGACCTCCGGTTACTCTCCCGCGACCCGGCCGAATCGGCCGGTGAACCGGAGGCGAAGACTGCGGGTATCCCCGTACTGACCGCTCCCCTGGTGATCTCGACGCCCGATCCGCGCCACTGGATCCTGTTGGGCTCGCTTCTGGAGGATCTGCGCCGCATCCACGATGAGATCACCGGCGACGACTCTGTTTGAGCGGCGCCCTGGCTCCAGGCGCAAACGCAGTCAGGCGCCCCGGATACCCGGAGCGCCTGAGTGGAATCGAAGGGCGATTACGCCTGGCTGAGAACGGCCTGCAGCTCGAGCGTGATGGTGACCTCTTCGCCGAGCAGCACGCCGCCGGTCTCGAGAGCGGCGTTGTAGTTGAGGCCGAAGTCTTCGCGGTTGACCTTGGTCTTCGCGGTCGCGCCGGCCTTGTAGTTGCCGTACGGGTCCTGGCCGAAGCCGCCGAAGTCGAACTCGAACGTAACCGGCTTGGTGACACCCTTGATGGTGAGGTCGCCGTCGACGAAGAAGTCGCCGCCCTCGTTGCGGGCGCCGGTGGAGACGAACTCGATGTGCGGGTGCTCGTCGGCCTGGAAGAAGTCGCCGGTGCGCAGGTGCGCGTCGCGGTTCTTGTCCTTGGTGTTGATGGAGGCGACCTCGGCCTTGGCGGTGACGGTCGACTCGAGCGGGTTCTCAGCGGTGACGAACGTGGCGTCGAAGTTCTCGAACACGCCCTTCACCTTGCTGATCATGAGGTGGCGGATGCTGAAGCCCACCTCGCTGTGCGTGGGGTCGATGGTCCAGGTGCCGGCTTTGTACCCGGGGATCTCGATGTTCGTGCTCATGCTTTGTTCTCCTCAGAGAGTCGGGGGCGAGGCGGCTCTCGCGCCGCTCAAGTACATGCAAGCGCATGAATACCGTCATTATTCCGATCTTCCGAAAATAAGTTGACGCGTCACTGAAGCCGGGACTGCCGCGGTGCGCCCTAGCATGTCCACATGGCGAACAAAGCGACGGCGTTACTCCTCGCCAGCCACCCGGGTCCGACGCTGGTCGTCACGGCCGTCGCCACGCTTCTCGGCGTCGGGCTCGGCTACTCTCCGGGCCGTCTCGCCGTTCTCGCGCTCGCGATCCTCCTCGGCCAGCTCTCGATCGGCTGGTCGAACGACTGGCTCGATGCTGCGCGGGATGCTGCCGTCCACCGCACCGGCAAACCGGCGGCTCAGGGGGCCATCAGCGTGGGTGCCGTGCGCTCCGCTGCCTTCGTCGCCCTGGCGGGCGCCTTGGTCGTGACCGCATTCCTCGGGCCTCTCGCTGTTGCCGCCCACGCCATCGCGATCGCCGGCGGTTGGGCATACAACGTCGGTCTCAAGTCGACCGTTGCATCGTTCGTCCCATTCGCGGTGAGCTTCGGTCTGCTGCCCGCCATCGCCACTCTCGGTCAGCCCGATCCGCGCTTCACGGCGCCGTGGGTCGTCGCCGCCGGAGCGCTGCTCGGCGTCGCAGCCCACGTCACCAACGTGCTCCCCGACCTGGCCGACGACGCCGCCACAGGCATCCGCGGGCTCCCCCATCGCCTCGGCGCGGTGCCGAGTGGACTCATCGCCTTCGCCTGCCTCGCCGCGGCCACCATCACCCTCACTTTCGGGCCGGGCTGGCCGCCCCGGGCGCTGCTCGTCGTTGGACTCGTCCTCGGGCTCGCGGTCGCCGCACTCGGCGTGGTCCTCCTCGTGCGACGCACCCCCACGCGTCTGCTCATGCAACTCATCATGACGTGCGCCATCGTCGACGTGGCGATGCTGGTCCTGGCCGGTCAGTCGGTCGTGACCTGAATCGGAGCGGCAGCCGGCTCATGGTTGCGGATGCCCGCGGCCGACACGAGACCGCCGACGATCATGAGACCGGCCGTGCAGAGCATCGCACGGTCAAGCCCCGCCCGGTCGAGTTGCTGGCCGACGACCAGACCGGCCATCGCGACAGTGATGAGTCCCGCGATCCTGGAGACCGCGTTGTTGACCGCCGACCCGATGCCCGCCTGAGCGGAATGGATCGAGCCGAGGATCGCCGAGGTGAGGGGCGCGACCGTCATCGACAGCCCCACCCCGAAGAGAAGCACGGCGGGCAGGAGGTTGACCCAGTAGTTCACGTCACCGCCCATCATGAGCAACCAGAGGAAGCCGCACGCCGCGACGATCGGCCCGAGTGCCATGAACAGCCGAGGGCCGTACTGGCCCGCGAGAGAGCCGAACACGCCGGAGAGCAGCAGCATGCACAGCGTGGACGGGATGAAGACGAAGCCCGCTTCGGTCGCGGCGAATTTGACCACTTGCTGCAGGTAGAGCGTCACCATAAGCGGCCCAAAGGCAAGAGCGCCGTACACGAGCGCGGTCGCGATGTTGCCGACCCAGAAGTTGTGCACCCTGAAGAGGCCGAGCGGGAGCATGGGCTGTTTCACTCGCGTCTGGGAGAAGAAGAAGGCGGCGAGGCACAACAGCCCGGCGATCAGCGGGATGAGCACCCGCGGACTCCCCCACCCGTAGACACCTTGCTCGATCAGCCCGTACACCGCTCCCGCCAGGCCCACGGAACCGAGAACGGCGCCGAGGATATCCACATGGCCGCCTGTCCCCTTGTCGGCCTGCTTGAGGTTCATCATCAGGAACAGCGTGATCGCGATCGGCACGACGTTGATCACGAACACCCAGCGCCACGACAAAGTATCGACGAACACGCCACCGAGGACGGGCCCTGCGATCATCGCGATGCCTGTCCACGCGGTCCAGCGTCCGATGGCCTTCGCCTGACCTGGACCGGAGAACGTCGAGATGATGAGGGCGAGCGAACTCGGCACTAGCAGGGCTCCGGCGACGCCCTGCATCGCGCGGGCGACGACGAGGAACACGCCCGATGGTGCGAACGCGCAGAGCAGCGACGTGACCGCGAATCCGATGAGCCCAACGAAGAGCACCCGCTTTCGCCCGAACACATCGGACAGCGATCCGGCGATGAGGATGAGCGATCCCAACGTCACGAGGTACCCGTCCACCACCCATTGCTGCAGCGGCAGTCCGCCTCCGAGTTCCCTCATGATGGCCGGGAGCGCGACGTTGATCACGGCACCATCAAGAAAGGCCACGAAACTGGCCAGAATCGCGATGATGAGTACTCGCCGCTGCACCGGGGTCATCCGGGTCGAGGCGGTTTTGGTCTCGCTGTCTGTCATGTTCTCAGTAAACGGTGAGCGCACCGGTATGGCAACAGCAGGCACCTTTCAGCCTCCGGAAAGCGTACCGTGGGGTTCGCCATGTCCGAGGAATCGCGAGCGATCGGCAAGACGTCTCGGCGCCGCAGCACCGCTGTGGTCGCCGCGATCACGCGCGCGTGCTGGGTGTTCGTGCTCGTGCTCACAGCGACGTTCCATTTCATCCGGGGGGCGCCCGTCGACGCCTGGATCTATCTCGGCGGTGCAGCGGTCGTGGGCCTGGATGCGCTCGGCTGGCTGCGCATCCCGCTGCGTCCGCGTTCCTACGGCCCGGGATTCTCGCGACGGGTGCTCGCATTCACGCTCATCGGCGTCGCCTCGCTGGTCATGGCCGCAACTCCGCTCTACGGCGCGGTCGACGCCGTCGTGGTCGTGGGCCTCGGGGTGCTGCTGCTTCCGGTGGTGTGGGCCGACCGTGCTCCCGGCCCGAGGGATGCGCCCTCGTCCCGCCGGGTGCGGCGCGCGGCGGTGGCATGGTCGATCGTGATCGTGGCGGGATGCGCGTGGGAGATCGCCGCCTTCTTCCTCAGCAGAATCTCGCCGGCCGCCGAGCAACAGTTCCCGCCGCTGTCCGACCTCATCGACCCGCTGCTCGCCACTCCCGTGACGCGCGCACTTCTGGTCGCCGCCTGGTTCATCGGCGGATATGCCCTGCTGCGGAGAGGCTACCGCTCATGAGAATCATCACCGTCGCTGGATTCGTGGTCTGCGGGATCGCTATGCTCGCTCTCGTGGTCCAGTCCCGGCGGCCCTCTGCCGGCCCCGACTCTGCCGGCCTCGACTCGGGGCGGCTCGCCCGATTCGGCTCGCTGCTCGATGTGGTGATGGAGGATCGCGCGGCCCGGGTCACCATCCTCCTGTTCTGGTGGTGGCTGGGCTGGCACTTCCTCGTGACGCCGCCGCTGCCCTAGCTCGTGGGCCTCCGCGCCGCCGCGGACATGCGTGGCGGCGGACCCCCCGCAGGAAGTATGCGGACGTAGGTCCCGGATTCTCCGTCTGAACGGATCAAACACCGGGCGGATTCGCGAAACGTCCGACCGAAGCCCCGCCGTCCCAACGTCCCAACGGCCCAACGTCCCAACGGCCCAACGCCACCGCAGGAGAAAACGCATCTCATCGCGGTGTGTCATCCGTTCGGACGGAGAAATGACCTGAGCAGCCCGAAACGTCCGACAGTAGCGACTGGCCCGGACTCTCCATCCGAACGGATTCTCCATCGAACGGAAGAAACGCCGCGTGCGCTGTCGAAACGTCCGACAAATGTGGATCTGAGGGGACTCGAACCCCTGACCCCCTGCATGCCATGCAGGTGCGC
>DASYGJ010000230.1:0-7675 GCA_035999915.1 Leifsonia sp. | reverse complement strand
GCCGCTGACCACGATCAGCGCGTCAGGCGAGCAAGCCGGGCGGGCGATAACGGACATGCTTCTCAGTCGCTTCACAAGCAAGGACCGTTCCCACCGACTCGACAGGCTGCCCACCCATTTGACCGTGCGCGAGTCGACCGGCCCAGCAGCACCCCATATCGTCTGACTGTCCGCGTGGACGATCGCCTCAGGAGACGTGCCGACGGAACACGATGGAGGCCTCGGTCACGAAGAGCGCCTCGACAGGCTCCGAGACCGTCCATCGTGTCGACGTCATCGCCGGGAGCGTGCAGGTGCTGCCCCGCCGCAAGAAGATCAATGCGTCGCCCTCGTCGAACTCGACCATTGCTCGCCCGGTGAGGATGACGAACGGCTGACCGGTCTCGATTCTCCGGTGGACACCGACTCCGATGCAGTCCGTCGCCTGCTCCGCGCTCACCGCTGAGACTCCGTGCGTTGTGTCCCCTGAGCGGCCAGACGGACCAGATCCTCGACGGGGAGAGTTACATCGAGCATGAGGCCGGGCTCGTCGTCGGCGAGTTCCTCGAGTATCTGCAATTGCCCAGCGAGCATTCCGGCGCCCATGAAATGCCCGGGGCGCGCTGCCAGACGTGCATGGATCGCTGCCGGCTCGCCATGCAGGTGTATGAATCGGGTTCGCGGCTCCTCCCGGAGGATGATGTCGCGGTACGGGCGGCGCAGCGCAGAGCACGCCACGACCAAGCCCACCTCCCGATGGCCGTGAAGTGTCCGTCCGATGTCGGTCAGCCACGGTAACCGGTCGGTGTCGGTCAGAGGTCTACCGTTCGCCATCTTCTCGACGTTCGCGGCGGGGTGCAGGTCGTCGCCATCGATGAAGGCGACCCCGATTCGCTCGGCGAGTCGTCCACCGATCGTCGACTTTCCGCAGCCCGCAACACCCATGACCACGACAAGGGGCGTGTCACTCATCGGCGGTCTCTGCGCGGAAATCGATGAGGAACGTTCCTGATTCTCCTTACTCAATAAAACTCGATGGTGTCGACCCGGTTCCGTAGCGGCCGGTCGTCAAGGAGACGCGTGGCGTTCTCCGCGAACAGCTCGGCGATACGGCGGTCCTCGCCCTCGCTCAGCGCCGCGGTGTGAGGACTGATGAGCACATCGTCGCGGCTCCACAGCGGGCTGTCGGCTGCCAAGGGCTCCGTCTCGAATACGTCGAGCGCGGCGAATGCGACGCTACCGACCTCAAGGGCACGGACGAGGGCGGTCTCATCGACCACGGTTCCCCTGCCGACGTTCACCACGCTGATGCTTCCGGGAATCGCCTGGAAGAAGGCGTCGCCGAGCAGGTGTTCGGTCGCTACAGTGCCCGGCAGGGTGTTGACAACCGAGTGGATCTCGGCGGCGACGGAGACGAGCTGGTCCGGGCGGATCACGCGCGCGACACCATCGACCACGACGTCACGCCGGCTGACTCCGATGACGGTCGCGCCCAGTGCGCTCAGCTTGCGTGCCACGACCCGGCCGATGCCACCCAGGCCCAGCACGAGAACGGTCTGCTCTGAGACCTGTCCCATCGTCCAGCGCCCGCTCCACTCACGCGCTCGCTGCTGCCGCAGCAGCCGCGGGAGACTTTTCGCGCCGGCCAGTACCCCGAACACGGCGAACTCCGCCAGGGTGTCCCCGTGCACACCGGCCGAGGTGGTGAAGACGACACGCTCGAGCTCCTCCTTCGTGAGGCCGGCAGCCTTGACCTGTCCTCCTCCGCCCGCCGCCATTGTGTGCACCCAGCGGAGCTCGGGGTTGGCGCGGACAGCCCTCGCCAACGCGACAGGATCGACGTCAGGGATCCCGTAGAGCGCATCCGCGCTGTCGACAAGCTCTTCGAACCGGCGTTGTTCGCGTGGTGTGCGCACGAAAGCCGGGTCTCCGGAGAAGTCGGCCGGCCAACGCATGTGTGGAAGCAGTGAGGCGTCGCGGACCAGTTCGATGCGCGGTTCGGTCTTTTCGATCAGGAGGCAGAGTTCCTCCTCGAGAGGCGCCGCGACCGCGACGCGGATTCGTGATGACACTATTGTCCTTCAGTTCGGTCGGTCGGCTGGGATCGCAGCCGTGCCACGGAGGATTGCGGGTTCGAATGAGGACAGTCCCTTCACCGCCTCGGCGATGGCCATCGCACCGCGCTCGATCTCGGTGAGGCTGGTGGCGAAGGAGATGCGGAAGAACGGTTCGCTGCCGTATGCCGATCCTTGGATCACCGCGACGCCGGCGACATCGAGCAGGTAGAGCGTCACGTCCTGGTCCGTCTCGAGCAGTGCGCCCGCTGGGGTATGCCTGCCGAGAAGGCCGCTGCAGTCCACGAAGAGGTAGAAGGCGCCGTCGGGCGCGATCGGGTTCAATCCTTCGATTCGGCTCAACAACTCGACCGCGCGGTCGCGGCGCTGCCGGTACGCCTGGACGCTCTCGCCGACGAACGACTGGTCGCCGTTGAGAGCCGCCACGGCTGCAGCCTGGCTGATCGAGGAGGGGCAGGACGAGCTCTGCGACTGCAGCTTGTTGATCGCTGCGACGAGTTCGGCGTTCCCCACGCCGTAGCCGAGGCGCCAACCCGTCATCGCGTACGCCTTGGATACGCCGTTGACGGTGAACACACGTTCGCGTAGGCCCGGGGCCGCCTGGGCGAAACCGACGAACGGCTCCCCCGTGTAGAGGATCTCGTCGTAGATCTCGTCAGTGAGCACCCAGACGTGCGGGAATTCCTCGAGGACCTCGGCCAGGGCGGCGATCTCGTCCCTGCTGTAAACCGCTCCGGTCGGGTTGCCTGGTGCGTTCACGACGAGCCAGCGGGTCTTCGGCGTGATCGCCGAGCGCAGCGCGTCGGGCGTCAGCTTGTAACCGGCCTCCCCGCGTGTCTCCACGACTACCGGGACGCCGTCATTGGCCAAGACCATGTCGGGATACGACACCCAGTATGGTGCCGGGATGATGACCTCGTCCCCCGCGTCCAGCGTCGCGGCGAAGGTCAGGTAGAGGACCTGTTTGCCGCCGCCGCCAACGGTGATCTCGTTGTCGGCGAACCGGATGCCCGAAGTGCGCAGCATCCGCGTCCGCACTGCTTCTCGGAGCGCGGGCGTGCCGTTCACGGGAGTGTACTTCGTCTCCCCGGCGGCGATCGCTGCGACCGCGGCATCCTTGATGTGCTGTGGTGTGTCGAAGTCCGGTTCACCTACCGTGAAGTCCACGATCGGACGTCCAGCAGCCTTGAGTTCACGCACCCGGTTCGCGGCGACGGAACTGGGTGACTCGCGGATGCGCCGCACACGCTGGGCGGGGACGAACTCCACCCCGGTCATCGCGCACCCAGTCCCTGATCAGGGTCGATGTGATCGAGATCCGTGGTGATGCCCTTCGCACGCAGCACATCGTGCAGTTCGCACAGGTCGATCGTGGTGCGGCCCTGCTTATACAACTCGATCAGGTCCGCCTCCTTCGCATCGCGTGCAGCCGAGAGCGCGATCGCGTCGTCCACTTCATCGCGGCGCACAACCACGATGCCGTCCGCGTCGCCCTTGATCACATCACCCGGGTAAATCAGCTCCCCTCCGAAGACAAGCGGCTGATTGATGTGCCCGAGGGTCTCCTTGACCGTGCCCTTGATGGACACGCTGCCGGAGAAGACCGGGAGGCCGAGCTCACGGAGCTCCTGGGTATCGCGTACGCCGCTGTCCGTTACGAGGGCGGCGATCCCCTTGGCTTTGCTGGCGTTTCCGAGGACGTCGCCGAACATCCCCGCTTCCGAGAATTCGCCCGCCGACACGATGAGCACATCTCCCGGCTGCGCGTAGTGAATGGCAACCTGAAGCATCAGGTTGTCGCGCGGCGCGCAGACCACTGTGAAGGCCGAGCCGACGAACGACTGGTCACGGTCGATCGGCTTGATGCGCGAGTCGATGGCGCCGCGGCGGCCCTGCGCCTCGTGGATGGTGGCCGCGGTGAATTCGCCGAGCCGGCCGATGCTGGCAGGGTCCGCGCGCTCGATACGAGTGGTGACGTGCGGTTGCTTGGTGGCCGTGCCACGGGGAAGGGTGATGCTCATGGTTCTCTCCTGTCGAAAGTCAGGCCGCCGGGGACCTGGAAGGTCGGGGTGACCTCGATGAGGCCGAGGTTGACGTGGCGTGGCGCATCGATCGCGAAGTCGACCGTCGCGACGATGTCGTCGGTCGTGAGCGACTCGTAGCCCTCGTAGTAGGTGTCCCATGCCTCGGCCATCGCCTCCGGCGTCCCGCCGAGGTTGCGTCCGAAGATCTCCGTCTCGACGCGTCCGGGGCAGATCTCCGTGACACGGATGCGGCGCCCGAGCGTGTCGTTGCGTAACTGGCGGGAGATCTGGGAGACGGCCGCCTTGGTCGCGTGGTAGGCCGTGTGACCGAAGAAGTTGTACCGGCCGGCGATGCTGGAGATGTTGACGATGTGACCGAGGTCGCGCTCGACCATCCCAGGAAGGGTCAGCCGCGCCAGGTGCAGCACGGCACGCAGGTTGACGTCCACCATCGCGTCGACCGTCTCCCGCGAGGCGTCCAGGATGTTGCCGGTTGCGCTGACACCCGCGTTATTGATCAGCACGTCGACGGCGAGGCCCGCGAGCTCCGCCTCGAGAGCGTCGACGTCCGACAGGTCCACGGAGTGGGGGATGGCTCCCGTCGCGTCTGCCAGGTCGGCAAGCCGGGCCGTGTCGCGGGCGAGCGCATGGACAGTGAGGCCGCGCTCGCGAAGTCTCTTGACGATCGCCGCTCCCATCCCGGTGGATGCACCGGTGACGAGCGCAGTCTCGTAGTCGCTGTATGGCACGAGATTCCTTTCAGTTGTTGCTGTGGATCAGGCTTCGCCCTGCACGACCACGTCGATTTCAAGGCACGAATAGATGGTCGAGATGCGCTTCCGGAGACCGTCGAGGCGCACGCGCCAGGCGCGCATGTCCTCCTCTGCGCGCTCGACGCTCGTCTGTCGGAAGCGGACGCGCTGGCCCGGTCTCACCTGCCCGAGGTCGTCGAGCGCGAGCGGCGTCACGACAGCCAGCACCGGGTATCCTGCGGTCACTCCGCGACCCCGGTGAAGGACGAGGAGTTCGTCACCGGGCGGGACCTCGACGGCCCCCACCGGCACACCGCGAGAGATCATCTCTTCGGTGCTCGTACGCACGGGAAGTTCGCCCGTCATGCGCAAGCCGATGTGATTACTCGTCGGTGTCACCGTGTATGGAGCGTGGAACAGCCGAGCCGATGATCCCTGGAACTGCTCGGCGTCTGGCCCGTCGGTCACCTCCACCACAGCTTCGCCCCCGAAATACGGGATCAGCACGCCCAGATTGAACAGAGACATGTCGAAGTACGGATTGACGATCGGGCCGACGGCCTCCCGCACGTCCAATGTCGAACCGTCCGTCAGCACTGTGCCGAAACCGGCGACCGAGTCAGGAGCGCAGCTTCCCAGGAGCAGAGGAACGTCGAACGAACCGTGTACGGCGATGTATGTCCGCAGCCCGACGATCATCTCGCTGAGGGCGACAGTCTGCCCGGCAGCGACGGAGACGGGTTCCCACATGGTTCTCGCGACGTCGTCGACCAGGAGCAGCATGGGTGCACCTGTGACGGCGATGAGCAGATCGATTTCAGCGGTGAACGAGAAGGCGAAGGCCGTGACCTCGATGAGCGGCGCGCCTTCAGCGTTGGCCACGAGGATGTTCGCCACGCGCGCCGAGTATTGATCGAGTGCTCCGTTGACAGGAAGTCCGACAGCGGGCCCACGGGTTCGGCCGAGGTCAGTGACGACGGCGATGGTTGACGCATCCACCCGGATGCCGCCGGTCACGAAGCCGGCTCCGTCGGCTCCAAAGGACGACCCTCGAGCATGACGAACGTCTCAGCGTCGATCCTCTCGAAAAGGATCGTGTCGCCCGGGCGGTAAGGCACGACGGGCTCGCGCGTGATGTCCAGGAGTACCAGCGGTGTCCGGCCGAGGACTCGCCACCCTCCAGGTGCCTGGGCGGGAGCGATCGTCGCTTGACGCCCGGCGACGGACACCACCCCCGCTGGAACGCTTGCCCGAGGGTTGCTGAGCCTCGGGATGGGCGCGGGGAACGCCGGCCCATCGAGCATCGGCGACCCGCCGGGCGAGCCCAGGCAACGGACCGTGTATTGCGGTTCCAGGTGACGCCGGATGACTTCCTCAGGATCGAGGCCGGTCAGCCGGGCCACGTCGTCCAGATCGGGTCCTGTGTCGCCTCCGTAGAGGACCGGAACCGTGAACACGCGCGGAGCGGTGCCGAACGGAGCCGAAGGGTCGATCCTCTCGAGCGTTTCCTGGATGCACTCGATCACGGCAGAGGCCGTCACCAGCATCGGGTCGAACTCCACGAGAACGGATTCGTACGTCGGAATCGAGCCTGTCAGGCCCGACTCAGCTCGAGCCGCAAGACTTCGGGCGAGCTGGTGCACGACGCGCCAGTCTTGCTCACGATCGCCGGATACGCCGCTGACACGGATCGCTGCCGGCCCGCAGGTGGCGATCAAAACGTGGTCGGCCGTGCCGTTCATGTCCGTTCCCCGGGGGCGGCGACAAGGACGCCGACGGCTTCGAGATCGTGGCGCAGCCGCTTCGCCAGTTCGACGGCGGCCGGAGTGTCGCCGTGCAGCAGTACCGTGTCGACTGCGACGGGGAGAGCAACCCCGTTCCGGCTCTCGATGAGACCTTCTACCACCATCCGCACTGTGCGCTCGGCGATGACCCCCGGGTCGTGGATGACGGCACCTGGCTGGCTGCGAGCGACGAGAGTTCCGTCGTCTTCGTACGCCCGGTCGGCGATGCCTACGATTCCGACCGCTATTCCCGCGGCCCGAGCCGCCGTCGCAAGACAACCGTCCTGCGCCAGGATGCGGAGCCCGCCGTCGACGTGCGCCACAGCATCGACCACAGCATCGGCATAGTCCTCGCGCGTGGCGACGAGGTTCCCGAGGCGACCGTGGGGTGCGATGTGCGAGACGCGCGTTCCGTGGTAGGCGGCGAAGGCGCTGAGCGCACCCAACTGATAGACCACATCCGTTCGTACCTCGTGCGCAGTCAGGTCCATGGCGCGACGGCCGAAGCCGACCAGGTCGGGAAAGCTCGGGTGAGCCCCGACCCGGACCCCGCGGCGCACGCACTCCGCAACTGTCCGATCCATGATCCGCGGGTCGCCGGCATGGAATCCGCAAGCGACGTTGGCCGACGTGACGATCTCGAGCAGGGCGGCGTCGTCGCCCATCCTCCAGTCGCCGAACCCCTCACCGAGGTCCGCGACCAAGTCGATCTGTCTGGGCATTTCGGCACCTCCTGCTCGCTCCCTCACCAGCACGCTAAGAATGCTACGGTCCCCTCGCGTATGTCGCCCGGCTTGTGCCAAGCCTGTGCGGCGCTTCACCTAGTGATCGTTGAGTTTCTGGGCAGAAGCCTGTGCCAAACTGGCACTGTTGGCAATTTCATTGCCAGTGATCGTGCGAGGAAGGGACGAGCGCATGGTTCTGCCGGCGCGACGCATTCGGCGTCGGGTGACCTTGACCGAAATCGCGAGTGCCTGCGGCGTCGCCGCGTCCACCGTCTCACGAGCCATGTCGAACCCCAACCGGGTGAGCCCGGAGATGTACGAGAGGATCGTGCGCAA
>DASYGJ010000208.1:0-3688 GCA_035999915.1 Leifsonia sp. | reverse complement strand
CAGGTGAAAGACGCGTGGCCGCAGATCCTCGACGCGGTGCAGAAAGCGAAGCGAAGCGCCTGGATGGTCGTGTTCACCGCCCAGGTCCGCTCCCTTGAAGGGGACGTGCTCACCCTCTCCTTCCCGAGCGACAACGACGTGGCCAGCTTCCGCCAGCAGCAGGCCGGAGGGGCGCTCGGCGTGAGTGAATACCTCCGTCAGGCGATCGTCGACATCCTCGGCATCCGCGTCAAGTACATCGCCCGCGCGGAAGGGTCGTCGTCCGGCCCGGCAGGTCCATCCGGCCCGACTAGTGCGCCCGCTGCGCCGTCCGCTCCCTCCGGCGCCGGAGCACCACCTGCTGAACCTGCTTCGGCCGCCGTCCGGGCTGCGACGACGGAATGGGCGGTCGTCGCGATCCCCGGTTCGGGCGCTCCCACACCGGCACGGGCATCCGTCGGCACCCTGGAGCGCGAGCCGGAACCGCTCGACGACAGTGCGCCGCCCGAAGAGATCGAACCTCCGGAGGAACCGCCGCTCCCCGAAGAGCCCCTCGGCGAATGGGCAGCCGAACCGACCGCGGCCGGCAGCCCGCCTGCCCGACCTGCCGCATCCGCGGCTCCCGCAGCCGGTGCTCGCACTCCCACCTTCCAGGAACCGCAGCGATACGGTGAAGCCGTCGTGCGCGAGATCCTTGGCGCCACGTTCATCGAAGAACAGGCCGCGCCGTCGGCCGGCTCGGGCGCGAGGTAAGGCCGCGTGTACGAGGGCATCGTCCAGGAGCTCATCGATGAACTGGGCCGGCTTCCCGGCATCGGGCCGAAGTCGGCGCAGCGGATCGCTTTCCACATCCTTCAGACCAAAACGTTCGACGTCACCCGGCTGGCCGAGGTGCTGCTCGAGGTGCGCGACAAAGTACGATTCTGCGAGATCTGCGGCAACGTCTCCGAACAGGAGACCTGTTCGATCTGCCGCGATCCGCGCCGCGATCCCGCGCTGATCTGCGTGGTCGAAGAGGCGAAGGACGTCGTCGCGATCGAACGGACTCGAGAGTTCCGCGGGCTCTATCACGTGCTCGGCGGTGCGATCAGTCCCATCGATGGCGTCGGACCGGACGACCTCAGCATCCGCCAGCTCATGCAGCGCCTGGCCGACGGCACCGTGCAGGAAGTGATCATCGCGACCGACCCCAACCTCGAGGGCGAAGCGACCGCCACCTACCTGAGCCGATTGCTGACCACCCTGGAGATCCGCGTCACTCGCCTGGCCTCGGGCCTTCCCGTCGGCGGAGACCTCGAGTACGCCGACGAAGTCACCCTCGGTCGCGCGTTCGAAGGTCGACGCGTCGTCTCCTGACCGCGCTGGCCACGTCATATTCCAGAGCGGGAACGTCGCGCTGGTTAGAATGAGGTTTCCGGCTTTGACAGCCACCTACCCCAGGAGTGTCCGTGGCCTTAATCGTGCAGAAATTCGGCGGATCGTCCGTCGCCAACGCTGAGAGCATCAAACGCGTGGCGAAGCGGATCGTCGAAACCCGCAAAGGCGGCAACGAAGTCGTCGTCGCGGTCTCGGCGATGGGTGACACAACGGACGAGCTGCTCGACCTGGCGCACGATGTCACGCCGATCCCCGCACCGCGCGAGCTCGACATGCTGCTCACCGCGGGCGAACGCATCTCGATGGCGTTGCTGGCCATGGCCATCCGCAGCATGGGCTACGACGCCCGCTCCTTCACAGGGAGCCAGGCGGGCATGATCACGGATGCGCAGCACGGCGCAGCACGCATCGTCGACGTCACCCCGGGGCGCATCCGCGACGCACTCGACGACGGCGCCATTGCGATCGTCGCCGGCTTCCAGGGCTTCAACCGCGACACCAAAGACATCACGACGCTCGGCCGCGGAGGTTCCGACACCACCGCCGTCGCCCTAGCCGCAGCGCTCGGCGCCGAGGTGTGCGAAATCTACACCGACGTCGACGGCGTGTTCACGTCCGACCCTCGGGTCGTGCCGAGCGCTCGTAAAATCGACCGCATCACCAGCGAGGAGATGCTCGAACTGGCCGCCGCCGGTGCGAAGGTGCTGTATATCCGCGCAGTGGAATATGCCCGCCGTCACAACGTCACCCTGCACGTGCGGTCGTCGTTCAACAACAACGAGGGCACGCTCGTTCTCAACGAAGCAGCGGCCGCCGCCGCGAGAAAGAAAGAGGGAGAGAACGTGGAAGAGCCCATCATCGCCGGCATCGCCACCGATCTGAGCGAGGCCAAGATCACGGTCGTCGGCGTCCCGGATGTCCCAGGTAAGGCCGCGCAGATCTTCAAGATCGTGGCGAAGACCGAGGCCAACGTCGACATGATCGTGCAGAACGTCTCCGCCGCCGCCACCGGGCTCACCGACATCTCTTTCACGCTGCCGAAGTCGGAGGGCCAGCGTGTGCTGACCGCCCTCAACGCCGAACAGCAGGACGTCGGTTTCCAAGCCCTCCAGTACGACGACCAGATCGGAAAACTGGCCCTCGTCGGCGCCGGGATGCGTACCAACACTGGCGTCTCCGCCAAGTTGTTCACGGCGCTTTACGAGGCCGGCATCAACATCGAGATGATCTCGACCAGCGAGATCCGCATCTCCGTCGTCACCCGCGCCGACAGCGTGAACGAGGCCGCCCGCGTCGTCCACACGGCATTCGGGCTCGACGGTGACACCCAGGCAATCGTCTATGCCGGAACGGGCCGCTAACAACCTCCGCTTTCGGGGAATGGCCCCGGCATCCCCATCGTTCGACAACTTTGACACCATCGTTCTTTTCAGAACCGCAGATCCGAAGGACACCACGTGAGCGAGACCACAGGATTGACCGTCGCCGTCGTCGGCGCCACCGGCCAGGTCGGTAGCGTGATGCGCCGCCTGCTCGAGGAGCGCGACTTCCCGGTGGGGCGCATCCGCTTCTTCGCGTCCGCCCGCTCGGCCGGCACCACGTTGCCTTTCAAAGGTCAGGACATCGTGGTGGAAGATGCGGCGACCGCCGACGTCGCCGGTGTCGACATCGCCCTCTTCTCCGCCGGCGCCACCGGCTCGAAGGCTCAGGCCCCGCGCTTCGCCGAGGCCGGCGCCATCGTCATCGACAACTCGAGCGGGTGGCGCATGGACCCGGATGTTCCACTCGTCGTCAGTGAGGTGAACCCTGAGGCGATCGCAGATGCGCGCAAGGGCATCATCGCGAATCCGAACTGCACCACCATGGCGGCCATGCCGGTGCTCAAGGTGCTGCACGAAGAGGCCGGGCTGGAGCGTCTCATCGTCAGCACGTACCAGGCCGTCTCGGGATCCGGGCTCGCCGGCGCGGAGGAGCTTGCCGGGCAGGTCCGCGCGGCCGTGAACGACGAACACCTGCTACAGCTCGTGCACGACGGTTCCGCGGTCGAGATGCCGGCCCCGGTGAAGTACGTGCGTCCGATCGCGTTCGACGTTATCCCGCTGGCCGGCTCGATCGTCGACGACGGTGCCAACGAGACCGACGAAGAGAAGAAGCTCCGTAACGAGAGCCGCAAGATCCTCGGTCTTCCCGACCTGCTCGTCAGCGGAACCTGCGTGCGGGTCCCGGTGTTCACCGGACACTCGCTCTCGATCAACGCGGAGTTCTCGAAGCCGTTGTCTCCGGCGCGCGCAGAAGAGCTGCTTGCTTCTGCTCCCGGCGTGGTGCTCACCGA
>DASYGJ010000187.1:0-11539 GCA_035999915.1 Leifsonia sp. | reverse complement strand
GCGCGGCGCGAGTAGCCTGGATGTCCGGCCGTTTTCGTGCTCGTCCCGTTCGGGACCGCGGCTGTAGGGGAGCAGATGCCTGAGGTTGTGACCACCATCGCCGAACTGCGTCGCCGGGTCGCCGACGCGCGCGAGATCGCCGTGCGAGAAGGCAGCTCCGACGCACCGGATGCCCGGGTCGTGTTCGTACCGACCATGGGGGCGCTGCACGGGGGACATCTCCAGCTGGTCCGTCGCGCCCGCGGTCTGGGGGGCATCGTCGTGGTTTCGATCTTCGTCAATCCGCTCCAGTTCGGGCCGTCGGAGGATCTCGACCGTTACCCGCGAACCCTCGATTCGGATGTCGCGAAGCTCGATGGCCTCGCCGATCTGGTGTTCGCCCCGAGCGCGGCGGAGATGTATCCGCACGGTGCGCCCGAGATCAGGGTGTCGGCAGGCCCGGTCGCCGACCTGTACGAGGGTGCCATCCGGCCCGGTCATTTCGATGGCATGCTCACGGTTGTCGCCAAGCTGTTCAACATCGTCGCGCCCGATGTCGCAGTGTTCGGGCAGAAGGATGCGCAGCAGGTGCATCTGGTCGGACGCATGGTGAGCGATCTCGATCTGCCGGTGACGATCGCCGTCGTCGAAACGGTGCGCGAAGAGGACGGGCTCGCCCTTTCCAGCCGCAACCGCTACCTCGACGACCTGCAGCGTCGCGCCGCCGTCGCTCTCTCCAGTGCGCTCGCCGCCGCGTCCTCCGCAACGTCTGGCGGCGTGGATGCGGTTCTCGCCGCGGCCCGAGAACGTCTCGATTCCGAGCCAGCGGTTAAGCTGGACTATCTCGTCGTCGTAAACCCGGACACGTTCCAGACCGTTGACACCGAATACCGCGGCCCCGCCGTCGTGCTCGTCGCAGCCCACCTTGGAACGACCAGACTCATCGACAACGAACGCATCAGCATCCCCTGATCGCCGCCTCACCCGCCACCCGACGAAAGACACTCATGACGGACGCGCAGACCACCGAGCCTGACCTCACTGATGACGAGATCAGCGAGCAGAAGGCGGTCCGCCTGGCGAAGCGCGAGCGCCTGATCGCCGAGGCGGACAACCCCGGCGGTGGTGCGTACCCGGTCACCGTTCCGATCACGACCACCATTCCGGCGGTCCGCGCGGAGTTCGGGCACCTTGAGGCAGACGAGACCAGCGGTGTGGTCGCCGGCATCGCCGGCCGCGTTGTGTATCTGCGCAACAAGGGCAAGCTGCTCTTCGCGGTGCTGCAGTCCGGCGATGGCACGCGCATCCAGGTCATGGTTTCCGTGGCGTCCGTCGGCGAAGAGTCGCTCGCGGCCTGGAAGGAACTCGTGGACCTCGGCGATCACCTCTTCGTCTCGGGCGAGGTGATCTCGAGCCGCCGCGGCGAGCTCTCGGTCATGGTCACCGAGTGGGAGATCGCGGCCAAGGCCATCCAGCCGCTGCCCAACCTGCACAACGAACTGAGCGAAGAGACTCGCGTTCGCAGCCGCTACCTCGACCTGATCGCCCGCGACCAGGCGCGCGCCAACGTGATCAATCGCGCCAAAGCGGTCGCGAGCCTGCGTCACACGTTCGCCGAGCGCGACTTCATCGAGGTGGAGACCCCGATGTTGCAGGTGATGCACGGCGGCGCCTCGGCGCGTCCGTTCGTCACGCACTCCAACGCCTTCGACACCGACCTCTATCTCCGCATCGCTCCCGAGCTGTACCTGAAGCGCGCGGTGGTGGGCGGAATCGACCGGGTGTTCGAGATCAACCGGAACTTCCGCAACGAGGGCGCGGACTCCACCCATTCGCCCGAGTTCGCGATGCTCGAGGCCTACCAGGCTTACGGCGACTACAACACCATCGCCGCCCTCACACAGACGCTGATCCAGAACGCGGCGCAGGCCATCTCGGGTTCGCACGTTGTGACGTGGAGTGACGGCGCCGAGTACGACCTCGGCGGTGAATGGGATCGGATTCGCATGTACGACAGCCTGTCGGATGCGGTCGGTGAGGTGATCACTCCGGCCACATCTGTGGAAAGGTTGCGCGAGATCGCGGCTGTGGAGGGAATCGAGATCGAGCATCCCCTGCACGGCAAGTATGTCGAGGAGCTCTGGGAGCATTTCGTTAAAGACTCTCTCGTGCGCCCGACCTTCGTGATGGACTTTCCTGTCGACACGAGCCCGCTGGTGCGCGCTCACCGCTCCCGCGAAGGCGTCGTCGAGAAGTGGGACCTTTACGTCAGGGGCTTCGAGTTGGCGACGGGGTACTCGGAGCTCGTCGACCCGGTCGTGCAGCGCGAGCGCTTCGTGGAGCAGGCCAAGCTCGCGGCGGCGGGCGACGGCGAGGCCATGCGGCTCGACGAGGAATTCCTCCGCGCCCTCGAGTTCGGCATGCCCCCGTCCGGTGGAATGGGCATGGGAATCGACCGCCTCCTGATGGCGCTCACCGGTCTCGGCATCCGCGAGACGATTCTGTTCCCGCTCGTCAAGCAGGGCTGACGCCCGACGGCCCTAGCTCAGTGGTGCGCCCGCAGGTGCTCCTGCGTCAGTGCTTCCATCTGCTCGTCGGTGAGTTGGTCGAGTTTCTTGCCCTCCCGCCGGTCCATGCGCATCCAGCGCACGAAGAGGAAGATCAGCACGGGAATGTCCGCTATCTCGGCGATGAACCAGAGGAAGTCCCCCGACAGGTGTTGATCGTGCAGTGCGTTCGGGAACCACACGGGGAGGGGCCCGAGCACGGCGGGCGCGTGGTCGAGCACGGTCTCGTTCAGTCGCAGCAGGAGTCCCGGAATCGCGTCGAGCACCATCGCGACGAAGGCCAGCAGAAACTCGATCGTGATGAAGAAGCTGGTCCGGATGACGGCGTGCGTCGCGATCGGGAGCACCATCAATAGTCCGACCGCCGGCGTGAGCACGGTGATGGTCCATTCCGACCAGTCGCTGCTCCGGAGCACGGCGGCGAGCGGCGTGAGGAACACCATGAACACGGCGCAGGCGAAGAGCGTCGCGAAGATCGCGTTGCCGAACAGTCGAACGGGCCACGCTCGGATCATCCGGTTCGTCGCACGGAGCGGCCGGCCCGTCAACGCGAGGCGTGCCAGAGCGATCGGCTTTCCGAGGCTCACGAAGGCGGGGACGACGAACAGCAGCAGCGCGATCCGCGTGGTGAACGCCCAGCGGATTTCAGAACTGTACGCCCCCAGAAAGCCGAACGATACCCAAGCGTACGAGCCGAGCCCGAGCAGGAAGAACCAGATCGTCGGCCGCAACGGCCAGCGGTGCCCGCGTTTGCGCAGTGCAACGATTCCGGCGAGGTAGAGCGCGCCGGAAAGAAGCAGTACGACGAAGGCGACGGCGTCGAACCGCCAAGTGGTGACGAACGTGGCAAGGGGTGGCGTGACGGACTCCATTCACAGCAGGGGGCGTTACCATTATCGGGTGTGGAATGACGTCGTCGCAGGTATCGTTTGGTCGCTGGCCCCGACCGTTCTGGTCGGTCTGCTTTTCTGGGTGATCATGCGCTCGATCATTCGCGCCGACCGCACCGAGCGAAAAGTCTATTCACGCATGGAGGCGGAGGAGCGCGCCCGCCGCGGCCTCCCGCACAAACCGTAGCGATCGATTCACCGTATTCGGAGTCGCGTTTCGGTACGGTTGCGATAGCGACGCGCGTCTGCGCTCCGCCAAGCCGACGGAGGGAATCGCGCCGATGGACCCAGCGCTTTTCTGGACGCTCATCGTGGGGTTCGCGCTTCTGCTCGACTTCGTCATCCGCGTGATCGCTGTGATCGTGGTTCCCCGCAACCGCAAGCCCACCTCGGCGACGGCCTGGCTTCTGGCGATCTTTCTCATCCCGTACGTCGGCGTGCTCTTCTTCCTGCTGATCGGTAGTTACAAGCTTCCGAAGCGGCGCCGCGAGAAGCAGGTCGAGATCAACAACTTCATCATTGAGAGCACAGACGGAATTGAACGCGTGCGACGGGATCACCCTTGGCCTCCGTGGCTCGAGTCTGTCGTTCAGCTCAACCGCAAGCTCGGGGCCATGCCGCTCGTCGGCGGCAACAGCGCGAGTCTCAATGGCGACTACCAGGCTTCCCTGGATGCGATGGCCACCGAGATCGGCAAAGCTCGCCGCTACGTGCACGTCGAGTTCTACATCCTCTCCTGCGATCAGACGACGAAGCCGTTCTTCGACGCCCTCGAGGCGGCTGTCAATCGCGGTGTCGTCGTGCGGGTGCTCTTCGATCACATCGCCTCCTTTCGCACGCGCGACTACAGGCACACGATCAAACGGCTCACCGAGATCGGTGTGAAATGGCACCTGATGTTGCCCATTCAGCCGTTCAAGGGCAAGTACCAGCGCCCGGATTTGCGCAACCATCGAAAGCTCCTCATCGTGGACGGCGCGGTCGGCTTCATGGGCTCGCAGAATGTGATCGACCGGAGCTACAACAAGAGGTCGAACATCCGTCGGGGCCTCAAATGGAAAGAGCTGATCGTGCGCCTGGAGGGCCCGATCGTGGCCGGTCTGAACGCCATTTTCATCACCGATTGGTACAGCGAAACCGATGAGTTGCTGCGTCGCGAGACAGAGCCGATCACCGCCGATCTCACGGAGGATTCTCTGGACGCGCAGGTCGTGCCGAGCGGCCCGGGGTTCGAGGGAGAGAACAACCTTCGCCTCTTTCTTGCGCTGCTGTACTACGCGCAAAAGCGAATCGTCATCACGTCCCCCTATTTCGTTCCCGACGAGTCGATGCTCACCGCCATCACGACGGCGACGCAGCGCGGCATCGCCGTTGACTTGTTCGTTTCGGAAATCGGAGACCAGGCGCTGGTCTACCATGCTCAGCGCTCGTACTACGAAGTGCTTCTGCGCGCCGGTGTGCGCATCTGGATGTACAAGAAGCCCTACATTCTGCACGCCAAGCACTTCACCATCGACGATGACGTAGCCGTTATTGGTTCGAGCAACATGGACATGCGCTCCTTCCAGCTCAACATGGAGGTCTCACTCATGGTGCGCGGCCGCACCTTTGTGGAGCAGCTGCGCCAGGTCGAGGACGGCTACCGGCGCGAAAGCCGCGAACTGACCCTGGATGAGTGGATGCGCCAACCCCTCCGCTCGACCGTGCTGGACAACCTCGCCCGTTTGACCTCAGCCTTGCAGTAGCCCATCCAGGTCGAGCACCTCGCACTCTCCGGCCGCTGCGCGGGCGAGCCGCTTATCGCTCGTGACGAGTGGAACAGCGAGCTCGCTCGCGAGTGCAACGTACATGGCGTCGTACGCCGAGAGCGTGTGTCGCAAGCGCCACGCCGCCCTCATCAGAGGTACTTGTGCAAAGTACTCGATCTCGACGACACGATAGTCGGCGAGCAGCCGCTCGATACGCGTGGGCGGCTCCGTCTTCTGACGCGACAGGCGGCGTGCGACGCTGACAATCTCGGGAACGATCAAGTCGGGTGCCAGCAGGTCGTGGCGTGCCAGGGGCGTGAGCCACTCGTGTTGTTCGCGGAGATAGAGGAGGTCGACGATCGCGCTGCTGTCGATGACGACCGCGGTCACCGGCTGTCCCGATCTTCGTGCAACCAGCTGACGATCGTTTCGATATCGGCCTGCGCCGGCTCGACTCGTTCGCCAGGCCGCGAGCGCACTTCTGCTACGCGATCTGCGTGTTCGAGGGTCAGCTCTGCCCACCGCTCCTCGATGCGCATCCTCTCGGCTATCCGCGTCAGCTCTCGACGGAGATACTCGGAGTACGACAGGCCGCGTTTGGCTGCCGCTGCCTTCAGCCGATCATTGACGGCCGGATCCAGATCTCTCACTTGCACTGTTACTCCCATGGCTCGATCTTACGCGTACTGCATGCGGATATCGCTGATTCGCATGCAACTCTGATGAATCAATCGTCGCAGGGCGGCGAAACGTCAGACGTGATCGGCCATATTCTGTGGAGAAAAGCGATGATTCGTGCGCTGGGGAGGAGCGTCACCCGCGAGCGTCAGCCGCGAGCGTCAGCCGCGCGGCTTGAGCCGCACTGTCGGGAGCACGGGTGCTGGAAGCGGCGAACCGTCGTATCCGGTCACAACCCCGAACCTCCCAGAGGGGTCGACACCCTTGATCACGTCGCGCTGCCAGTCCTCGCGCGAGCGCACGACGTCGTCATGGCTGCGGCCGATGAAGTTCCACCACATCACGATCTGTTCGCCGAGTGGTTCTCCGCCCAGGAGCAGGAGCCGCGCATCCGTGCCGCCCAAGGCGACCTCAACCGACGAGCGTCCGGGACAGAGGTAGGCGAGATGCCCGACCGGCACGGCGACACCGTCGACGGACACCTCGCCGGAATCCACGAGGATCCCGTGCTCGAAAGCCGGGTCGAGCGGAACCTCGATGGTCGATCCGGCCGGCGCCGTCAGTTGCGCTCCGACGAGCGGGCTGAACACCGTCGCATCCGTGCTGCTGCCTGCGAGCGACCCGACAAAGGCGCGGACTTCGGCCTCGCCGAGGCGACTGACGTTGGGAACCTTGTGCTCGAAGAACGGCCTCGCGTCCCGGTGGGCGGCGGGAAGGGCGACCCAGAGCTGCACGCCGTGCAGCATCGTCGTCGCGTCCGTCGACACCTCCGAATGGCTGATTCCGCGGCCGGCCGTCATCAGGTTAAGCTCGCCGGGGCGCACCAGCGCGTGGCTTCCGACGCTGTCGCGATGTTCGATCTCGCCGGCGAACAGCCAGCTCACCGTCTGAAGCCCGGTGTGCGGATGCGGCGGAACGCGCATCCCGCCGCTCACCGACACGTCATCGGGGCCGTAGTGATCGATGAAGCACCATCCGCCGATCAGCGAACGCTTGCGCTGGGGGAGCGTGCGCCGCACGGTCATCGCCCGCGGGCCGCCCAAGGGCACTTCCCGCGGCTCGAGAAGCTCGACGGCCCCGTTCTCGATAACCGCGGTGTCACCGGCGACGAACTCGGCGGGGTCACGCTCCAGGTTGCTCACACGTGCATCCTAGGTGTACTGGCCACGACGCGTTCAGGCGCCCGGCGATATCGCTTCCTAGAATGGGTCGCGTGCCCCCGCTCTCAGCCTTCGCAGCCCGCAGGCGCGTCCCGATCTTCACCGCCGCAGCAGTTCTGACGGTCCTCGCGCTCGCCGGATGCACCACCTCCTCGAGCAAGCCGGTCGACGACTACAGCGGGGAGCCGAAGGGAGTGCAAGCGCCCGCATCCAGCGCCGGCGGGGCGGCCTTCGCCGTCTGGTTGAAGAGTGGCGCGCAGTTCGCGATCACCCTCTACGGCAGCTCGACGTGCCCGCCGAAGGTTCAGTCGGTTTCCGTCGTGGCGGGCAACCAACTCAAGGCGACCCTGGAACCCGCACCCGGGGGCGTCTGCACGCGTGACTATGCGCCGCACACCACCGTCTTCGCCACGCCGAGCGGAATCACCAAGACGACGACCGTGTCGATCAAGCTCCCGGATTCCACCCTGACGCTCCCGGGCCTGCGCGGCTGAGGGAAGGCGGACTCGCCCCGAGGACCCTGAGGCTGCCTGGGAACTCGGTACAACCGTCACGCCTACGGCGAACAGGGGCAGAATCCGGGCGAGAGGGTGGTTACTCTCTTTGTATCGACGCCACCCCTGCAAGGGCGTCGGAGGAGTAGAAATGTTCGAGAGATTCACCGACCGAGCCCGCCGGGTGGTCGTCTTGGCCCAAGAAGAGGCCAAGATGCTCAACCACAACTACATCGGCACCGAGCACATCCTGCTCGGCCTGATCCACGAGGGTGAGGGTGTCGCCGCCAAAGCGCTCGAGTCGCTCGGTATCTCGCTGGACGCCGTGCGCGAGCAGGTGCAAGACATCATCGGCCAAGGTCAGCAGCAGCCGACCGGTCACATCCCCTTCACTCCGCGCGCCAAGAAGGTGCTGGAGCTCTCCCTTCGCGAGGCGTTGCAGCTCGGCCACAACTACATCGGAACCGAGCACATCCTGCTCGGCCTGATCCGTGAGGGCGAAGGCGTCGCCGCACAGGTGCTCGTCAAGCTCGGCGCAGACCTCAACCGTGTTCGCCAGCAGGTCATCCAGCTCCTCAGCGGATACCAGGGCAAAGAGCAGGTTCAGGTCGGCGGCAACGATCAGGCGACCGCGCAGGCCGGCAGCCAGATCCTCGACCAGTTCGGCCGCAACCTCACCCAGGCCGCGCGCGACAACAAGCTCGACCCCGTGATCGGCCGCGAGAAGGAGATCGAGCGGGTCATGCAGATCCTCTCCCGCCGCTCCAAGAACAACCCGGTGCTGATCGGTGAGCCCGGCGTCGGCAAGACCGCGGTCGTCGAGGGCCTCGCCCAGGCGATCGTGCGCGGCGACGTGCCGGAGACGCTGAAGGACAAGCAGCTCTACACGCTTGACCTCGGCTCGCTCATCGCCGGCAGCCGCTACCGCGGCGACTTCGAGGAGCGCCTGAAGAAGGTGACCAAGGAGATCCGCACGCGCGGCGACATCATCACGTTCATCGACGAGATCCACACCCTCGTGGGTGCCGGTGCCGCAGAGGGCGCCATCGACGCTGCCAGCATCCTGAAGCCGCTGCTCGCTCGCGGCGAGCTGCAGACCATCGGCGCGACCACCCTCGACGAGTACCGCAAGCACTTCGAGAAGGACGCCGCGCTCGAGCGCCGGTTCCAGCCGATCCAGGTCGCCGAGCCGTCGCTGCCGCACACGATCAACATCCTGAAGGGGCTGCGCGACCGCTACGAGGCTCACCACAAGGTGTCCATCACCGATGGCGCGATCGTCGCCGCCGCCAACCTCTCCGACCGGTACGTCAGCGACCGCTTCCTGCCGGACAAGGCCATCGACCTGATCGACGAGGCCGGCGCCCGCCTGCGCCTGTCGATCCTCTCGGCGCCCCCGGAGCTGCGCGAGTTCGACGACAAGATCGCTGCGGTGCGTGGCCGCAAGGAGGCCGCGATCGAGGACCAGGACTTCGAGAAGGCCGCCAGCCTGCGCGACGAGGAGAAGAACCTCCTCGGCGAGCGGCTGCGCCTCGAGAAGCAGTGGCGCAGCGGCAACGTGCAGACCAATGCCGAGGTGGATGAGGGACTCATCGCCGAGGTTCTGGCCCAGGCCACCGGCATCCCCGTGTTCAAGCTCACCGAGGAGGAGTCCGCTCGCCTGGTGTTCATGGAGAAGGCCCTGCACCAGCGCGTCATCGGCCAGGAGGAGGCCATCAAGGCGCTCTCCCGCACCATTCGCCGTACCCGCGCCGGTCTGAAGGACCCGCACCGGCCATCCGGTTCGTTCATCTTCGCCGGCCCGACCGGCGTCGGAAAGACCGAGCTGGCCAAGGCGCTCGCCGAGTTCCTGTTCGACGACGAGAACGCCATGATCTCGCTCGACATGAGCGAGTACGGCGAGAAGCACACCGTCTCACGGCTGTTCGGCGCCCCTCCCGGCTTCGTCGGCTTCGAGGAGGGCGGCCAGCTCACCGAGAAGGTGCGCCGCAAGCCGTTCAGCGTGGTGCTGTTCGACGAGATCGAGAAGGCTCACCCCGACATCTTCAACTCGCTCCTGCAGATTCTGGAGGAGGGCCGGTTGACGGATGGCCAGGGCCGGGTCGTCGACTTCAAGAACACCGTGATCATCATGACCACCAACCTCGGCACGAAGGACATCACCGGCGGCCCCGTCGGCTTCCAGATCGAGGGCGACACGCAGACCGGTTACGACCGCATGCGCGGCAAGGTCGTGGAGGAGCTCAAGAAGCAGTTCAAGCCCGAGTTCCTGAACCGCGTCGACGAGACGATCGTGTTCCCGCAGCTCACCAAGCCCGAGCTTCTGCAGATCGTGGACCTGTTCATCAAGCGCCTGAGCGATCGGATGCTCGACCGCGACATGACCGTGGAGCTCGCGACGTCCGCCAAGGAGCACCTGATCGAGGTCGGCTTCGACCCGTCGCTCGGTGCCCGCCCGCTGCGCCGCGCCATCCAGCGCGAGGTGGAGGACGCACTCAGCGAGCGGATCCTGCAGGGCGAACTGAACGCCGGCGACCACATACACGTGGACTTCGTGGACGGCCAGTACGTCTTCACCACCGGGCAGCGCGAGCACCCGGTCGGCGTCGGCGTGAACAGCGGCGCGACGGTCGGAACCGGCTCGGGCACGCCCGACCTGGCGATCACGAGCGACTGAGCCATACGAGTGTGACCTTTTCGGTCGAGAGTTACCGGCGCAACTGCCACTCTCGACCGGAAAGGTCACTGTCACGTCCGTAGACTTGTGGGCGTGAGCACAACCCCCTACAGGATCCGTCGCGCCCGCACGACCGACGTCCGCGCGATCGAGGACCTCGTCGAACCGCTGGTGCGGCGACGAATCCTGCTGGGTAAGGACACCGTCGTGTTCTACGAGGCGGTGCAGGAGTTCCGGGTCGCCGAGACCGAGGACGGCAGCCTGATCGGATGCGGCGCGCTGCACGTCATGTGGAAGGACCTTGGCGAGGTGCGCACCCTCGCCGTCGCGCCACAGTGGCTGCGCAAGGGCGTGGGACACGCGCTGCTGGCCAGGCTCGAGGGGGACGCCGTGAAGCTCGGCCTCGACCGGCTCTTCTGCCTCACGTTCGAGACACGCTTCTTCGAGCGAAACGGCTTCGAGGACATGGGTCATGAGACCGTCGACCCGGAACTGTACGCGGCGCTGCTGCGCTCACCCGACGAGGGCGTCGCGGAGTTCCTCGACCTGGCGAGGGTGAAGCCGAACACGCTCGGCAACACCCGCATGATCAAGCACCTCGACTGAACCGGCCCGGCTGCACCCGGCCAGCTGAACCGGCCGGTGCCGCAGCGCGCCGCGCCGGATGCGCGGTGCGAGGCGGTTTGCTCGTTACCCTGAGGGCATGTCGACGCACAAGCATCCGGTCGGCCCCCGCTCGGCCGCCTTGTACCGCCGCAGGCGCGCGGTCGTGCTCCTCGGGCTTCTCGCCGTCGTCATCATCATCGTGCTGATCCTCGTGCGGCCCGGCTCCGGCCACGGCGAACCCGTGCCGGCCTCCACGCACTCGCCCGCACACTCACCCGTGAGCACGCCGGCGGCGACCAGCAGGTCCGCGGCGGGCAGCGGCTCCGCCCCGACGAGCACCTCGTCGCCGACGGATGCCGCGGCAGCCGACGGCGCGCCGTGCAAGCCGGCGAACATCAGGGTGCAGGCGATCACGGATGCGTCCTCGTATGCCGCGGGTCAGCATCCGATGCTGTCGCTGTCGCTGACGAACACCGGATCGTCGTCGTGCCACATCGACGCGGGCACCGCCAAGCAGGTCTACACGATCACGAGCGGATCCGACACCTACTGGGTCTCCACCGACTGCCAGCAGAACGCGACGGACACGACGATCCTTCTGGCGCCGAACAAGACGGTCACGTCGACCCCCATCGAGTGGGACCGCACCCGCTCCGACCCGACGACGTGCAACGCCACCCGGCCGGCCGCGCCCGCGGGGGGCGCCTCCTACCACCTGACCACCTCCCTCGACGGCATCA
>DASYGJ010000140.1:0-2725 GCA_035999915.1 Leifsonia sp. | reverse complement strand
CGCGTGGCGCAAGCCGAGCATGTATGCCGTCACGCCGAGCCCGACCGTGAACGAACCGGTTGCGCCGAGCTGATAGTGACGAGGCGCGATCACCGCGATGAGGATGAAGAACCCAACTACGTGCAGCCCGATCACGACAGCCGCCATCGCCGCGACGGCACGCCATTCGGGACCTGTCAAAGCGCCCCGCACGCGGTGGCGCAGCGTCGACCTTCGGTTCGCTCGCATGTCAGAACTCCGCTCGTGTTAGGTGCTTGGCGAGCGATGGGCGCCCGGCGCGCGGCCAGGCGCCCTCGCTCATCTTTCAGGACAGACGCATCTCGGTGACGACGCCTGCGCGAACTTCGACCGTCGAGGCGGGTTGGGTGTCGGACTCCCACACGAGGTAGTCGCCGGCCGGGAGGCTGCCGAAGACCGCCGTGAGCACCGATCCCGCCTGGGTTGTGCGTTGGTGCACGCCGGTGTGGACTCGATGTCCGTGGCCGTGCTGGCGACTGATCTCTATCTCCCGGCCGCGGAACCGCTCGGCCGGATAGATCACGAGCGCGCCCGCTTGCGCGCCGATGTCGAGCGCGAGACTCGCACTGGCAGCCGTGTTCATGGCGGGCCCCACTTCAAGCGTGCCCCCATTGGTGGTTGTCATGCTTGCACTCCCCTCTCAGGCGGCCAGCGGCTTGGTGTCGTAGCCGCTGACAGGCGTCCCGAGGTAGGGGAAATTCGGCAGGTACCGCGTGCTGCTCTGGTCCAGGCCGTCGGTGACCAGCGACGCCGCCGCGTCTGGCGTGTAGCTGGGGTTGACCAGCGGATACGTCGCGCCGGCGATCGCGCGCAACTCGACGGTGACGACGTCGTCAAACACGCGCCGGCCGTTCGGGAACCCAGCCGCATCTCCCCCGATCAGCCCCAATGCCTTGGGGTCGCTCGCCGGCGGGATAGCCATGTTCAGCCGCAACTGGTCGGCGTACCGCTTGCCGGTGAAGTTCTGGAATCCAGGCACGATTCCAGCCGGGAGGCCCGTCAGCAGGACGGCGACAAGGTCCGCCCTTGGAGCCGTCAGCCCGGCAAGGTTGGGGAACACGTTCGGGTAGAGCACCGGCAGCAACCCGGCAAGCTCGGGGTGCTGCACGTACTTGAGGAACTGAGCGTCCTCCGCAGCGGGGAGCGCGTTCCAGCGATCTTTGTCGCCGAGCGGAACGATCACCTCGTTGAACAGCGGATTGCCAAGCCGGGAGACCTGGACCCAGTCCCCCGCCTCGAACGTGGTGCCGGTTCCGGTCCCGCGGATCAAGGTCCGCTGTCGACTCGCCGCGGCCCACACGCCGATGACGGAACTCTTGCTCATCGGGTTGGTCGGCTTCATGCCGTTGGGGGTCAGCTCGGTCTTGGGAACCTTCAACGCGATCGAATGCACGCTGAAGTCGTTCGTCGCGTTCACGCCCGGTGCGGCCGCCATTGACGCGATGTGGAGATTCTGAAACGGGCGGAGGTCGCCGAGATCGAAGACCGCGCCGAGGTCGACGTAGAAGCCCTCCAGGCGCTGGCCGGCGAACACCGTATGGCCGGCGCCGATCTGGTGCACGGCCTGCGCCGCGAGCGTCTCGTAGCTGGGTGTCGATGCCGGACCGATGTTGCACGGCGGACAGGCCAGCTGACTGCCGATGACCGTGCGCTTTGAGCCCTCCACCCGCGTCACCGAGTAGAACTGCCGTCGGTTCCAGTTCGGGCTCGAAATCGAGTTGATCGGGCCTGTGTTGTAGAGGAACGTGTCCGGATTGCGCACCTCGGTCGTGAACTCGAGCTCGTAGGTGATCTCCGCCTTACCATCGGTGTCGTTGTCGATGTGGATCTCGTAGCGGACGTCATCTCCGAACTCGAAGAAGTTCGGACCTCCGAACGGCGCTTCCAGTGGGAGGTAGTTGGCGATGATCGTCACGGTGTCCGGGTCGTCCGGACTTACGAATGCGTACGTGTCAGTGTTGTCGGCGACAGGGTCTTTGCTGATCGCCGGCGCCTCACGGTGAGACGACATGGTTTGACCTCCGAGTAGTTGGGTCGGCTGATGGGTTGGACTGTTGGCGGGCAGGGGGAATCACTCTCCTGCGGGAGTCACCTGCCCCCGGGGTGCAGCGCCTCAGCGTCCAGCGCGCACGATGCTGGCGGCGAGCTTCGGATCGCGAACTATCACTTCGTGCTTGCCCGTCATCACCGAGATCTCGCCCTTGCGCGGGTTGCTGACATACGCGACCACGGGCTCAGCCTCGGAGACGACGTCGGCATCCGCTTGCTGCGCGACGATTGCGCCGACGGCGGTCATACCGGCGGCCGCAGCCGCAGAGTTCTTGACGAATCCACGCCTGGTAACGGAACTCATGGAGTCCTCCTTTGATCGGTTGCGCCGAGGACCGGTCAGCTTCGTCTTGTGCGTCTCCCGCCTCGACGTGACATCCGTCTGGAGGCCGGGCTCTCGACTCTCTTACCGCCCTCTACGTTGCGGCTGTGCAAACGGATCACTCACACTGGCGATGCGTGCGAGCAGGAGCCGACAGGGTCAGTGCCGGGCGCGCATCTGGGCCAGTCGGTCCGGGTCAAAGTCATCCGACCGCACCCATCGCAGCAGCGCCTGCTCGGTCTCGATCACCCGATCGGCGGCAGCTGGTAGCTCAGCGGCGATCTCGGGCGGGATCTTGAGCACGCCATGCTGGTCGGCGTGCAGGAGGTCGCCCGG
>DASYGJ010000132.1:0-9037 GCA_035999915.1 Leifsonia sp. | reverse complement strand
CCGGATTTCCATCCCGCGGGATGCTCGTTCTCGCTGACCTCCGGAGCGAACCCGGGCGAGGTGTGGACGAACCAGTCGTGGCAGGTGCAGACACGACCGACGATCAAGCTCGGCGATTGGGCATTCGATTGCCCCGTGTCCACACCCTCGCCGGAAATCGGCTGCTGGAATGTGACATCGGCGCCGCCCGGGCTGGTGAACTTCCACGCGAATTACTCGATTCCTGCGACCGGCGAGACCGGCGACGTCACGTCGACAGGTCCGATCCAGGCGAGGGTCGAGGGCTGGATCACCTCCTTCACCGACGCGGGCGCGGTGTTCACGTCCACCCCGTGGAACAACTAGGAACTGCCGAGTCCACTCAAAATCGGCCAAATACCGCCGAGACCGCAGAGAATCTGCGGACTCGGCGGTTACTTTGGGCGGGGTCGGGAGCGCGAGGCCGCGGGGCGGCGAGGGCGGGGGGCGGGCGGGGGCGGGGCGGTGGCGCTAGGGAGCGAGCGGATGCTCGGCGAGCCAGCTGAGCACTTCTCGCGCGTGCGTGTTGGGCGGAAAGACCGGGTAGAACGCGTGCTCGATGGCGCCCTCACGGATGACCAGGGTGAGCCGGCTGTAAAGGCGCATCCCGCCGGCCTCGAATGTGGGGAGCCGGAGGGCGCCGGCCAGTTCGTGCCGTTGGTCGGAGATCATGGCGAACGGGAGTTGCAGGCGCTCCACCACCTCGCGCTGGTAGTCAGCCGACTGGCTGGAGAGTCCGTAGACCGCGCGGACGCCGGCGGCACGGAGGTCTTCGAAGTGGTCGCGAAAGTCACAGGCCTCGGTGGAGCATCCGCGGGCGCCGGGGATGGCATCCCAGCCGTCGGGGAGGTCGACACCGGGGCGTCCGGTGAGGGGATAGAGGTAGACGATGGTTCGGTCGCCGCCGAGTGAAGCCAGGTCGACGCGACCGCCCGCGGAAGTCGGCAGGCCGAGCGGCGGCAGGCGAAACCCGGGAAGGTGATCGGCGGCTCCGTCGTCGTCGGGTCGAGGAAGATCGGACGGCAACACGGTGTAGTCGATCGGCGTGGTGGTGGGGGAGGCCGTGGCGTCGAATCCGCGGGATGCGCTCTGTTCCAGACGACGCGTCATGAGTGCGCGCCGTGAGGTCAGTGCGTCGATGGCCTGATCGAGTTCGGCGATGCCCTTGCGGTAGGCGGCCAGCGATCCGGGGCACTCGTCGCTGTGCTGGTGGCCCGCGTCGAGACACTCGATGAACGGGTTGGCCCGGCTCGGGGCGATTCCGACTTCGGCGAGCTGCCGGATCTCATCGACCACGCGCAGATGCTCGACGCTGTAATCGCGGTACCCGTTCGACAGACGGTCGGGGACCACGAGGCTCAAGGTCTCGTAGTAGCGCACCGCTTTCACGGTGACGCCGGCCCGTTGGGCGAGTTCGCCGATTCGCATCTAGTCCTCCGGCATGAGCCTAAACGTTCACCCGGAGGGCAAGGTCAACTTCTCGGCAACCGTGTACATTAATAGTTAGTGCACTAATAAAAAGAGGAGATGGTGATGGCCGGACGGTTCATGGACTGGTACGCCCGGGCGAATCGGTCGCTCATCCGCGTGGCCGGGCCGGCGCAGCTCGGAGCCGGACATCCCGAAGGCCCCGACGTGCGCCAGGCCGAAGCGCCCTGCCCGATCTGCGGCCGGCCGATGACGAGCCACACCGTCGCCCGCTCAGACGGTCAGCGGAATGCGACCCGGCTCAGCTGCCCTTGACCGGCGCGACCTAACGTAACCGACTCAGGCGGTTCGGAGCGCCGCCGCGATGATCGTGTGCAGCCCCTCGCGCAGGTTCTCGAGCTCGGGCACGGGAAGCCCGAGTCTTTGCACGATCTGGTGGGGGATGAGTTCGGCTTGTGCACGCAAGGCCCGGCCGGTCTCCGTCAGGGTGACCTCCAGCGAACGTTCGTCGCTCGTACTGCGCTTGCGTTCGATATAGCCGGTGACCTCGAGACGCTTCAACAGGGGAGAGAGCGTGGCGGGCTCCAACTGCAGCGCCTCGCCCAGATTCTTCACCGAGCGCGGATCCCGCTCCCAGAGGGCGAGCATCACCAGGTACTGAGGATGCGTCAGTGACAGCGGTTCGAGCACGGGCCGGTAGAGAGCGATGACGCTGCGGGCCGCGACCGCAAGGCCGAAACAGACCTGGTTCTCGAGGGCGAGCACATCATCCGACATTCGCCCATTTTAGCCATCCGCGCGGGAGAACTCCGAGGCGCGCGCGACCTGGTCGGCGGTCAAGGTCACTCCGGTGTACCGCTCGAACTGGCGCGCCGCTTGCAGCGCGATGACCTCCGCGCCGGTGATCAGGTGCTTGCCGGATGCGCGACCGGCGGCGACCAGAGGAGTCTCGGAGGGGAAGGCCACGACATCGAACACCGTCGAAGCGCGCTGGATGTGTTCGGGGCTGAACGGTAAGATCGTCTCGGCTTCGCCGCGCATCCCGAGCGGAGTCACGTTGACGATCACGTCGAACTCGGGGGCCGGGACGACGGGCACCCAGGCGTAGTCGTACCGGTCGGCCAACGAGCGGCCCGCGTCGACGTTGCGGGCGACAATGGTGACGTCCCCGAATCCGGCTCCGCGGAACGCCGCTGTCACCGCCTTCGCCATGCCACCCGATCCGCGCAGCAGGACGCGCTGCGCCGGGTCGACCTCGTGCTCTGCCAGCAGCGCTGCGACGGCTTCGTAGTCGGTGTTCGACGCGGTCAGAACGCCGTCATCGTTGACCACCGTGTTGACCGACTCAATGGCCAGCGCCGACGGCTCCAGCACGTCGACGAGAGGGATGATCGCCTCCTTGAAAGGCATCGACACCGAGCAGCCCCGGATGCCGAGAGCGCGGATGCCGCTGACCGCACCCTCCAGATAGGTTGTCGTGAACGCCTTGTAGAGAAAGTTCAGGCCGAGTTCGTCGTAGAGGTAGTTGTGAAACCGGGTGCCGATGTTGCTGGGCCGGGCGGCCAGCGACATGCACACCTGCATGTCCTTGTTGAGGATGGGCATGGCCCCCATCTTCGCAGGCTGATGTGTGTGTTCATAACTTGACTACAACTGCCGGATATTGCACTCTATGGCTATGACCGCCGCCTCGGGTTCCCTCGTCCGTGGCGCGCAGAACCCCGGGTCGCAGGGTGCTTTGAGGCACTTGAACCAGGAGCGGCTCGTCGAGTTCCTCCTGGCCAATGGCCCGTCCACCCAGGCGGAGCTTGCGCGCGGAACGGGACTCTCTACGGCGACCGTTTCGAACAACATTCGCGACATGGTCGCGAAAAGTGCTGTAAGCACCTCGCCGGTGAACAGTGGCGGCCGGCGGGCCCTTCTGGTGCGGCTCACCGATACGGGCGACATCGCGGTCGGTGTCGACTTCGGCCGCCGCCACGTGCGGATCGTGCTCACGACGCTCGGCTACCAGGTGCTCGCCGAGGAGTCCGTCGCGCTGCCGCTCGGCTACGACGTGAGCGAGAGTCTGAGCACGGCGGCCGGCTTGCTCGACCGCCTGCTCGAGACGGGCGGATTCGAGCGCGAGTCGGTTCTTGCGGTCGGCGTCGGCGTGCCCGGCCCCATCGACCGACGCACTGGAACCGTGCTGCAGGGCGCCATCCTCCCCGAGTGGGTCGGCGTCACCCTGCGTGACCTCGAGGAGGCGTTCCACTTCCCCGTCCTGGTCGACAACGACGCGAATCTGGGTGCATTGGCCGAGGTCACCTGGGGAGCGAACCGTGGGGTCCGCAACCTCATCTTCGTGAAGATCGGGTCGGGTATCGGCGCGGGTCTCATCCTCAACGGCCAGCCGTACTACGGCCACCTCGGGATCACGGGCGAACTCGGCCACACGCCCGTGGTGGAACACGGCATCATCTGCCGCTGCGGCAATCGCGGCTGTCTCGAGACCATCGCCTCCACCACCGTCATGCTGGAATCCCTGAGCCGCGGAACCGGCGGCCCGGTGACCACGGCCGACATCGTCGCCGGTGGGCTGGCACGTGATCCGGCGACTCTGCGGGTGGTCGGGGATGCAGGCGCTGCGATCGGTCAGGCCATCGCGAATATCGCCAACATCATCAACCCGGAACTCGTGCTGATCGGCGGCCCGCTGGCCGGGCTGGGTGACGCGTTGCTCGATCCCATCCACCACGGCATCCTCCAGAATGCGATCCCGGTGATCGGCGAGACGACCACGCTCCGGATGTCGTCGCTCGGCGACCGGGCCGAATCGCTCGGGGCCGCGGCGATCGTCATCCAGAGCGCCATCGCAGCTCACATCTGACCGCCGGCCCGGAGTCCTGCGACCTCGGCGAGGCCCGTCAAGTCGTTATCAGGTCGTTGTGTTCACTATTTGACGTCAACGCTGCAGTTAGCGTTTACTACTTAAGCACATAGTTGGAGCAGAGCAACACACGAAGGAGCGACGATGTCGTCGAACGCAGTCATCCTGGATATGCGCGCGATCACCAAGGAGTTTCCTGGGGTCAAAGCGCTCGAGGATGTCTCCCTCACCGTTCGGGCCGACGAGATCCACGCGATCTGCGGCGAGAACGGTGCAGGAAAATCCACCCTGATGAAAGTACTCTCGGGCGTCTACCCGTACGGCACCTACACCGGTGACATCATCTACCAGGGCGAAGAGGTGCGGTTCAAGGACATCAAGTCCAGCGAGAAATCGGGAATCGTCATCATCCACCAGGAGCTGGCGCTCATCCCGGAGCTCTCGATCACCGAGAACATCTTTCTCGGCAACGAACCGGGCAAGAACGGCGTCATCAATTGGCAGGAAGCCAACAGCCGCGCTGTCGAACTCCTGGCGCGCGTCGGGCTGATCGACGACCCCAACACTCCGATCAAGAACCTCGGCGTCGGCAAGCAGCAGCTGGTCGAGATCGCGAAGGCGCTCAACAAATCGGTGAAGCTGCTCATCCTGGACGAGCCCACCGCGGCCCTCAACGAGGCGGAGTCGAGCCACCTGCTCGACCTCATCCTCGGCCTCAAGAGCAAGGGCATCAGCTCGATCATGATCTCCCACAAGCTCAACGAGATCGAGCGCATCGCCGACGAGATCACGATCATCCGCGACGGTCGCACCATCGAGACGCTCAATGTGCGAGACGACGGCGTGGACGAAGACCGGATCATCCGCGGCATGGTCGGTCGCACGCTGGAGAGCCGGTACCCCGCTCACGCGCCGAAGATCGGCGAGAAGTTCTTCGAGGTCAAGAACTGGGTGGTGCAGCACCCCCAGGTGCCGGATCGCCTCGTGGTCAAGAACTCGAGCTTCTACGTGCGGCGTGGCGAGATCGTCGGCTTCGCCGGCCTGATGGGCGCCGGCCGCACCGAGCTCGCGATGAGTATCTTCGGCCGTTCCTACGGCAACTTCATCTCGGGCGAGATCTACAAAGACGGCAAAGAGATCAGCGTGCGCAACGTCAGCGACGCGATCGACGAAGGCATGGCTTACGTGAGCGAGGACCGCAAGGTGCTCGGGCTCAACCTGCTCGACGACATCAAACAGTCGATCGTGGCCGCGAAACTGAAGAAGATCGCCAAGTTCAGTGTCGTCGATGACGAAGCGGAGTTCGCGGTCGCGGAGCAGTACCGCAAGAGCCTGCGCATCAAGACGCCGGACGTCGATCGCGGGGTCAGTACCCTCTCCGGCGGCAACCAGCAGAAAGTTGTGCTGGCCCGGTGGATGTTCACCGACCCTGACCTGCTCATCCTCGACGAGCCCACCCGCGGCATCGACGTCGGCGCGAAGTACGAGATCTACGGCATCATCCAGGCGCTCGCCGCGCAGGGCAAGGGCGTCATCGTCATCTCGTCCGAGCTGCCCGAACTCCTCGGCATCTCCGACCGCATCTACACGATCTTCGAGGGTCAGATCACCAACGAGCTTCCCATCGCGGAGGCCACCCCCGAGACACTCCTGAAAAGCATGACATCCGCCAAAAGGCCAGCCACGAAGGGTACCGCCCGCTCATGACCACACAGATCCGCGAAACGAAGAAGTCCGGAGGAATCCGCGACCTCGCCAAAATGTTCGGAAACGGCCAGTCCACCGGGCGCCAATTCGGCATCCTCGGCGCTCTGGTCGTCATCATCCTCCTGTTCGAGGTACTGACCGGCGGCAAGACGCTCCAGTCGGTCAACCTCATCAACCTGGTCAACCAGAACGCCTATGTGCTCATCCTGGCTATCGGCATGGTGATGGTCATCATCGCCGGCCACATCGACCTGTCGGTCGGATCGGTGGCCGCCGTGGTGGGCATCGTCGTAGCCAACTCGATGAACTCGTGGCACCTGCCCTGGCCGCTGGCCATCGTGCTCGGCCTCGTGGTCGGCGCCGTCATCGGCGCCTGGCAAGGATGGTGGGTCGCCTACGTCGGAGTCCCCGCGTTCATCGTGACCCTGGCCGGCATGCTCATCTTCCGTGGGCTCAACCAGTTCATCGGAAACGCGAACACGGTTCCGGTGCCCGACGGCTTCACTTACATCGGCGGCGGATTCCTCCCCGACTGGGGTCCGGACTTCGGCTACAACAACTCGACGCTGCTGCTCGGCCTCATCATCGCGGTCGTCATCGCGTGGACGGAGGTTCGCCGTCGCCGCATCCAGACGAAGATGGGCTCGGAGAAGGCGCCGCTCTGGGTGAGCGTCTTCAAGGTCGTCGTGCTCGACGCCGTCGTGATCTACGCCGCATTCCTCTTCGCGGGCGGCCGAATCGGCACCAGCTTCCCCGTGTCGGGCGTCATCCTCGGAGTGCTCGTCATCCTGTACTCGTTCGTCACCCGGAGCACGATCTTCGGCCGCCACATCTACGCGGTCGGCGGCAACTGGCATGCCGCAGAACTCTCCGGCGTCAAAATCAAGCACATCAACTTCTTCGTGATGATGAACATGTCGGTGCTCGCCGCGCTCGCCGGAATGGTCTCCGTCGCACGATCGATCTCCTCCGGCCCGCAAGACGGCCTCGGTTGGGAGCTCGACGCGATCGCCGCTGTGTTCATCGGTGGTGCCGCCGTCTCGGGCGGCATCGGAACGGTCGCCGGATCCATCATCGGTGGACTTGTGATCGCGGTGCTCAACAACGGTCTGCAGTTGCTCAGCGTTACTTCCGACCGGGTGCAGATGA
Source organism: Leifsonia sp. (assembly GCA_035999915.1). Taxonomy (GTDB): domain Bacteria; phylum Actinomycetota; class Actinomycetes; order Actinomycetales; family Microbacteriaceae; genus Leifsonia. The sequence continues at coordinate 1,866 of DASYGJ010000132.1, read as the reverse complement.
TCAAGGGCCTCGTGCTTCTGATCGCCGTGGGCATCGATGTCTACAGCAAGCACCGCGGTGGACCCTCGCTGATCGGCAGATTGCAACGCCGCGAGAAGGCAGCGGATGCCGTGGGCGCCGCCCAGCCCCAGGTGCTCCCAACCGCCGACGCTGCCGAGGAGACTTCGCGTCCCTCCGCGGTCACCGCCAACAAATGAGTTTCAACTCCCGCACCATTCCTGCACCATCCAAAAACAGAAAGTGAAGATACGCATGCGCAAAATCGCACTCGCGACAGTGGCTGTCGCTGCTGCCGCCGCGCTGGCCCTGTCAGGCTGCTCCAGTCGAGGCCCAGCCGGCGCAACGACCGCTGCCGGGTTCGCCAAGAGCGCCACCATCGGCGTCGCCCTCCCGACCAAGACGTCGGAGAACTGGGTTCTCGCCGGTGGCCTGTTCACCGACGGCCTCACCTCGGCCGGCTTCAAGCCCGACGTGCAGTACGCCGGAGCGTCGGGCGCCGTGGCCGACCAGCAGAGCCAGATCCAGTCGATGATCACCAACGGCGCCAAGGTCGTCATCATCGGCGCCGTCGACGGTGGCCAGCTCGCCGCCCAGGCAAAGGCCGCGCACGACGCCGGCGCGATCGTCATCGCGTACGACCGTCTGATCCTCAACTCGCCGAACGTGGACTACTACGTCGCGTACGACAACGAGAAGGTCGGCGAACTGCAGGGCCAGGCGCTGCTCGACGGCATGGCCAAGCGTTTCCCGGGCAAGAAGTCGTACAACATCGAGCTGTTCTCGGGCTCGCCCGACGACGCCAACTCGAAGGTCTTCTTCGACGGCGCCATGAAGGTCCTGCAGCCGAAGATCGCCGACGGCACCCTCAAGGTCGTCTCCGGTGAGACCGACATCAAGCAGACCGCGACCCAGGGCTGGCTGCCGGCGAACGCGCAGACCCGCATGGATACGCTGCTGGCGAAGAGCTACGGTTCCACCGAACTCGACGGCGTTCTGTCGCCGAACGACACGCTGGCTCGCGCCATCCTCACCTCGGTGCAGGGTGCGGGCAAGCCGGTACCGGTTGTGACCGGTCAGGACTCGGAGGCCGAGTCGGTCAAGTCCATCATGGCCGGCGTGCAGTATTCCACCATCAACAAGGACACCCGCAACCTCGTCAAGCAGGCCATCGCGATGGTCAAGGACCTGCAGGCGGGCAAGAAGCCGGTCACGAACGACGACAAGTCGTACAACAACGGCGTCAAGATCGTTCCGGCGTACCTGCTCAAGCCGGTCATCGTCACCAAGGAGAACGCGGCCCAGGCTTATGCTACGGACCCCACTCTGGAGCCGCTGACCAAGTAGTCGCACTCAGACAGCGGCAACAACACCGGAAGGGCCGGGCCTCGCAGGAGGTCCGGCCCTTCCGTTTGTGCTTAAACGGGCTGGGGCCGGAGCGGATCGCTCCGCGCCGGCCCCAGCCTCCCCAAGACTCCTCGGCTTCCCCCTCGCCGAAGATCTGACCCCAAGTTATCGATCCGCAAGAATGGTTGGCATCCGGGCTGGCACGGATCTTTGGGGCCCGTGCGTGCTCGGAGCAGGGCGCCGTCGCAACGCCGCGCGGTAGAACCGAACCAGCTCGGCGGCCGGCGGCCGTGCCGGTAACGGGATCGCCGCATCCGTTCGCTGTTCTGATCGGTGATTGATCCACGATTCGGATGCGCAGCGATAGTCCCAGCCGGCCGCGGCCGCCGCCTCGATGGTGCGGCACCAGCCGATCAGTTCGCGGCCCTCCGAACGGGGAGTCCAGGTGACCACACGAAACCAGATTTCGGGATGCTTCGGGTCGCCGAACTCGAACCGCCGCACGACCGCGTACGGCTCGCC
>DASYGJ010000113.1:0-5539 GCA_035999915.1 Leifsonia sp. | reverse complement strand
TGTCGGCTTCAACCAGTCCGCTGTCGAGGTCTACTGGGTGGCGCTCCTCGTAGTGCTGATCGCGTTCGTGCTCACCTGGTTCTTCAAGACGCCGCCGCTTCGCGCCAAGTCCGCCCTGCAGGAGGCGGCCGACGACAAGGCGGCCGCCGCCGAAGCGGATCGCGAGCGCGTTCCGGTCGGTGCCGTGCTGGCTTCCGCATCCGACGACGACGACATCGAACTCGACACGGGCATCTTCGCCCATCGCGCGGCCGACGATTTCGGTGCACTGATCGAGCCCGGGGCCGACACGGCGTCCGTGCGCGCGCAGCGTTCCAACCCGTTGCCCGCGACCGAGTAAGGCCCCTCGGCCGTCGTCAGTCGTTCCTTGCGGGCCGAGTGGCGGTAAATCAACCTTCCCGCGGCCCGGGAAGGTCGGTTTGCCGCCACTCGAGGATGCGGGCGGCTCGACGCGCTGGGCGACCGCGTGACGCACACGTCTAGCATTGACGGCAGAAGAAAGGGGACCCGATGACGACCGAGCCGACGGCCACCCCGCCCCTGCCCACCCTCGAGGCGGTCGCGGCATTGGCCGGCGTCTCCCGGGCAACGGTCTCGCGGGTCGTGAACGGCTCGACGAAGGTCCATCCGGACGTCATCGAGAACGTCACGAAGGCGATCGCCGAACTCAACTACGTTCCGAATCTGGCAGCGCGCACGCTCGCCTCCAAGCGCACCCTGGTGATCGCGCTCGTCGTGCCGGAATCGACGGCCAAGGTGTTCTCGGACCCGTTCTTCGCCTCCATCGTGCAGGGTGTCGCGCTGCATCTGGCAGACACGGATTACACGCTCAACATGGTGATCGCGTCTGAGACGAACCCCGACAAGACCCGGCGCTACCTGATGGGCGGCAACATCGACGGTGCGCTCGTGGTCTCCCACCACTCGGGCGACCACTCTTACGCGAGGCTGGGCAACTCCTTGCCGATCGTCTTCGGCGGGCGACCGTTGAGCGACACCGAGCACAACTCGTACTTCGTCGACGTCGACAACGTCTCCGGATCCGCCGGAGCCACCGAGCACCTCATCCAACGAGGCCGCCGCAACATCGCGCTCATCGCGGGGCCGCAAGACATGCCAGCCGGCGTCGACCGTTACACCGGATGGCGGCAGACCATGGAGGCACACGGACTGGACACCTCGCTGGTCGAGTTCGGTGACTTCTCGCCGCTCTCCGGCATGCACGCCATGCGTCGCCTCCTCGCCACCGGCCGGCCCATCGACGGACTGCTCGCCGCCAACGACCAGATGGCGGCGGGAGCGTACCCGGCGATCCTCGAGACCGGGCGCAGCATCCCCGGCGACATCGCCGTGGTCGGCTACGACGACGACTACTTCGGCCTCACGGCCACGCCGCCTCTCACCACCGTTCACCAGCCCTCCAGCGGCCTCGGCGAGCGGATGGCGCAGGTGCTGGTGAGAAGGATCGAGGGCAAGCCCGTCGAGCGCGTGACGCTTCTGCCGACCGAGCTGGTCGTGCGGCAGAGCACCTGACGGTTCGTCGATGCACGCCAGCGCAGGAAGAATCGGGCGCGTGGGCTGGAAACTCCGTCCGAGTGGATGAAACGCCGAGGGTTGTGGCGAACTTTCCGACGTGAGCGCAGCACGACCGACGCCACGGCGTTTACGCCAGCGGGCGGAACAGACGATTGCCGACGGCGGCGAGGGCGAGCCCGAGCGCCGCGATCGCGGCGACGCCTCCGACGTAGGCGATGAACAGGTGGGTGACCCCGGCCTGCACCGAGAAGTACGTGACAACGAGCGCGATCGCCGAGCCGACGGCGCAGACCCCCGCGATCAAGGCCATGGGCCACAGCCTGGCGCGCGACGACCTTTGGGTGGTGCCTGCGCGCATCCAGGAGAGGGTGGCTCCGGCGGCACAGCCCCAAAAGGCGACGACGAGCAGGCCGGCGATGACGTCGCTCGGCCGATGCCACTGTTCGACGAGAGTGGATGCGCCGGCCGCGATCGAGAAGACGGCGCCGAGCACCGCCGCGAGCGGCCGAAAACGAGCACTGGCCAAGAGGAACACGACCAGCGCCGCCGACGCCGCGACGGTCGTGTGGCCGGAAGGGAGCGAGTTGCTGAGGCCGACGTCCACGCCCTTGGCCGGGCGGCTGAGAATGGTGTATTTGAGCAATTGGGTGCTGCCATTCGCGAGCGCCGCGACGATCACCGCGACGGCGAAGACACGCCAGTTGCGCCGCACCGCGACGATCGCGATCGCGGCGATGGAGGCGAGTGCGACCGAAAGGGCCGGCAGTGCGTCCAGGAAGTCGTGAGCGAATTGGAAAGAGACGCCCTTCCAAACATCCGCACCTGCGAACGCGCGCTCATCGATGAGTTGCCCCACATGACTGCGGACGAACACCAGGTAGACGAGCACGAACGCTGCCGCGGAGCCGAGCGCCCCCCAGAGGAACGGGGCGGCCCGGAGGGTGGATCCCGTGACAGCTCGCATAAGTCACAAGCCTTCCACACGACACCTGGGAATGGCCGGATGAGACCCACGGAGCGCCCAGAAATCCGCAATGGCCGCACGCCGCAGGCCCGGGTCCCCCGGTCCCCGGGTCCGGCTCACACGGGCGAGGTCCCGAACACGACCGGCTCCTGCGCCTGCGCGAACCTCGTGCGCATCACGGCGAGCGCCTCCGGGTTGCGGTCGACGAGCAGGAACCGCCGGCCGAGTGCATCCGCGACAGCCCCGGTCGTCCCGCTGCCGGCGAAGAAGTCGAGCACCCAATCGCCTTCGCGGCTGGAAGCCTGGACGATGCGGCGCAGAATACCCTCGGGCTTCTGTGTGGGGTAACCGGTCTTCTCGCGGCCGGTCGGCGACACGATCGTGTGCCACCAGACATCCGTTGGCAACTTGCCCAGTTCGGCCTTCTCGGCGGTGACGAGCCCGGGCGCCATGTACGGCTCACGGTCGACCGCGCTCGAGTCGAAGTAGTAGCTGTCGGGATTCTTCACATAGACGAGGATCGTGTCGTGCTTCGTGGGCCAGCGGTTCTTCGACTTGGCGCCGTAGTCATAGGCCCAGATGAGCTCATTGAGAAAGCACGCGCGGCCGAACAGCGCGTCGAGCAGCACCTTGGCGTAGTGCGCTTCGCGATAGTCGAGGTGCAGGTACAACGTGCCGTCGTCGGCGAGGATTCGCCACGCTTCGATCAGACGCGGCTCAAGGAACTCCCAGTAGTCGTCGAAGCGATCGTCGTAACTCAGCAGGTCGCCTTTGATGCGCTCGTAGCTACGGCCTTTGAAACCGGTCACCGTGCCGGAGCCACCTTCGGCCGACCGCACCGAAGTCGTGCTGCGGCGCGTCTGCGACCGGCCCGTATTGAACGGCGGATCCAGGTAGATCAGGGTGAAGGATGCGTCGGGCAGCGCCGCAACGACGTCCAGGTTGTCCGCCTCGACGACCTGACTGGGCGAGTCCGGATGCCAGCCGACCTGGCTCGGCGGCTCGGGGACCGCGGTGACGGTTGGTGCATCCGCTGCGGTGAGGTCGTCGGGCATGTGCCCATTCTCGCAGTGCGGGCCCTGCGCTGCTCGCGCCGCCCTCGCGCTCTGCCTGGGTTAGCCTGGCGGAATGAGCCTCACTGTCGTGAACGAACCCGATGCCTCCCGCTACGCCATACTGCGCGATGGCGAACGGATCGGCGTTGCCGAGTACACCATGCGGGGAGCCGACCAGATCGTCTTCACGCACACCGAGATCGAGGAGGCGCGGCGGGAGAACGGAATGGCGAGCACGCTCGTGCAGTCCGCCCTCGACGATGTCCGGGCGAACTCGGATCGCCGGGTGGTGGCCACGTGTCCCTACGTGCGGCACTGGCTCCGCGAACATCCCGAGTATCAAGATCTGCTGAAACGGAACGAGAGCGGGTCGGCCGGAAGTTAGACGGCCGCACCGCTAGTTCTGTCGTCGCCTCTGTGACGCCCCCGGTATCCGGCGTCGCGGCCGGGCGCGTACTGTCCGCGGCCCTGCGTGCCCAGGTCGAGTTGGATCTTGCCGTTCCAGATCCCTTTCGCGCCGTCGCCTGCAACGGGTGCGGGGGCCGGCAGCATGCTCTGACGGTCGAGTTCGATCTGCGCCTCGTGCCGGGTGGGTGCGAACACCTCGTCACCGATCCCCACGATGCTGCTCGAGGAGCCACCGGTCGACCTGGTCTTGTTCGAAAGGTCGATCCAGCCGAGTCTCGCGGCCACGACGGCGAGCAGGATGACGGCTCCGAGCGCCCCCACGATCCACCAGTTCACCGGTCGAAGGTATCCGAACCGGCTGGGAACTCCCCCTCTATCGCCTGTGTTCAGGGCACGCGGTAGAGCCATTCGTCGGTGCCGAACTTCTCGGCGACGAGTTTCGCAGCGGCAGCGTATTCCTCCGGAGTGATGTCGCCCGGGGTGGCGCCGTACAGCCGGGTGAAGGTCTCCTTCATCCGCTCGATGATCTCGGCGCGTGTGAGGCCTGTCTGACTTCGCAGGGGGTCGACGCGCTTGGCCGCGGAGGCGATCCCCTTGTCGCTGAGCTTCTCGCGGCCGATCCGCAGCACTTCGGTCATCTTCTGGCCGTCCATGTCATAGCTCATGGTCACGTGGTGCAATACCGCACCCGATCCGAGGCGCTTCTGCGCGGCGCCGCCGATCTTGCCCTTCGGGCTGGTGATGTCGTTGAGCGGGACGTAGCTCGCGTCGATCCCCAGCGACTTGAGAGCGATGATTGCCCACTCGTCCAGGAACGCGTAGCTGTCGGCGAAGCTCATCCCCTGCACCAGGTCCGCCGGGGCGTAGATCGAGTAGGTGACGACGGAGCCGGCCTCCATGAACATCGCGCCGCCGCCGGTGATGCGGCGCACCACCTCGATGCCGTACTTCTCGGCGTTGACCGGGTCGACCTCGTTCTTCACCGACTGGAAGCTGCCGATGACGACGGCGGGCCGGTCCCACTCCCAGATGCGGAGGGTCGGGCCGCGGCGGCCCTCGCCGACCTCGGCGGTCAGCACCTCGTCCAGGGCGAGGTGCATGAGCGGCGAGACGGCCTTGGCGTGGACGATCTGCCAGTCGTAGTCGCGCCAGCTCGTGGCGCGGGCGAGCGCGCGGCGCACGGCGACGGCGACGGCCTCCGGCGAGAAGCCGAGCAGCGAGGCACCCTCGGGGAGGGCGTCCTTCACGGTGGCGGCGATGGTCTTGGAGTCGGTCTCGGCGGGGAGGCCGTTGACCGCGGCGTCGATCGCCTCCAGGGCCGAGTCGGGCTCGAGGAAGAAGTCGCCAGCCAGCCGGAAGCCGGCGATCAGGCCGTCCTCCACCTCCAGGTCGACCACGACGAGCTTGCCGCCGGGGACCTTGTACTCACCATGCATGCCCCCAGCCTAGAACCCGCGGCGCCAGCCATCCGTTCCGGAGTTATGCACGCCTGAGCGCGGCGTGTTGCGTACACAACTCCGGGAAAGACTGCTGCGGTCAGGCGCGGGCGGGGAGGCGGGGGTCGAGCCAGATCGGA
>DASYGJ010000104.1:0-19776 GCA_035999915.1 Leifsonia sp. | reverse complement strand
CGAGCGCTCGTACGCTGCTGCCATGCGCTCCCCCGAGTCGACCGCACCCATCCCCCGGCTTGGTCGGGCGGTGGCCGTGTTCGTAACGGTGTCGTACGGTTTCACCTGGCTCACCGCTTTGCCGCTCGTCGTCTCTCCGCCGCCTGCCGTGATGCCCTGGTACTTCTATCTGGGATCGATGGGCCCAGCCCTCGGCGCGGTGTGCGCCACCCTGCTCCTCCGGCCTCCAGGCGGCCTCGGCGCGTGGGCGAGGCGCACATTCTCATTCGTCGGGATCAGGCGGGCGTTGCTCGTGGTCGCCCTCTCGATCGCTCTCTACCTCGCGATCGGGCTCGTGGTCGAGGAACTGGTCACCGGATCGCTCGACAGGCTCCCCGCCGTCGGGCTGACGAGCAAACTCCCCGGAACACCCGCAGTGATCGTGTTGCTCGTTTGGCTCCTGACCAGCGGACTCGGAGAGGAAACAGGATGGCGAGGCTGGCTGATGCCCACCCTGACAACGCGCTTCGGCTTCTTCACGGCCGCCATCGTGGTGGCCGGCGTGTGGATGCTCTGGCATGCCCCCCAGTTCATCTTCAATCCGGGTTTCCGAGACATGGGGTGGGGAGCGATCGGCTGGGCGATGGCTCTCGTAGCAGGCTCGTTCTGGCTGGGCTGGCTGGCGCGCCTAGGACGGTGGAGCATCATCCCCGTCGTCGTCTGGCACGGCGGATTCGACCTGCTCACGTCGAGCGATCGTGGACCGGAAACCTTTCCGGCCACAATCAGCGTCCTCGTGATCGTTCAGGCGACGGTCGTCGTCATCATCCTTGCGTCACGCAAAGTGCGATCCCGGGCGCGGTACGCCGAGGCGAGGGGCGGTGGGTCATCGTGAAGAGCACCCGACACAGTCCCGGTGCACAGCTCAGTCCAGGGGAGATCAGCCAGTTGTTCCCATTGCCCCGCCCATGTGCGAACAGCACCAGACCGGGTCTTGCAGCATTCCGGTGAGGACGCCGCAAGACCCGGTCTGGGTTGGCAAGGTGGTGCTACTGCTGCGCCGAGAAGGCGAACACGTGGATCGAGGTGCTCGTCGGGAGCGTCACCGTAGCGATGGTCTTGCCCTGGGTCAACGGAATGGAGTTGTAGAACACGCGGTACGCGTACGCAGAGTCGGCGTAGCCGCTCGGGGTGTTCCTGCCGTTGGTGGATATCGCGACCTGCGAGCCGAACTCGGTCGCGGACGAGAACGACCAGTTCGGGAACCCAAGCTGTCCCGCCGAGGTCGTGCCGTCGGTGTACGTGACTGTTACAGTGCCCTGTACATCCCCTGCCTCCGAGCCCAGGAACGCGAGCTTGGCTCCTGAGCCGCTCGCTGCGACGATCTGCCCGTTGGTCTGGACGTTGTCGTTCGTGCCTGCGGCCGCACCGGGCCAGGTGAACGTCGCTCCGCCGAAGGAGACGGTGCTGCCTGGAGTAACGCCCGCTGCCTGCAGTTGCTCTGCCGAGAAGCTGTTTCCGTCACCATCGAAGTTTCCGACGCTGGAGTTGGTCAGATCTGTCACGCCGACATTGTTGAAGGCGGCGGCCAGGTTCGGATACGGCACGTTGCTGTACAGATCGTCGATGCCCGCGACGGTCGCGGTCGCACTCTGCGAGCGGTAGCTCACCGTCGCCGGCAGCTCATCCGTGTGCGGTCCCGGCGGCGGAGTGGGACCCGCCACGGCGAACGCCACGGTCGCCGAGCCGCCCGCGCGGAGCGTGCGGACGGTCTTGGGGGAGCCGCTGACCGTCCAGCCGGCGGGGGCCGCGAGTGCCAGATCCGCAGTGCTGACCATGGTCGGTCCGTTGTTCGTCAGCGTGACATCCACGGTGTTCGCGGTGCCGTTCGCGCTGGAGTTGTTCTGGAACGACAGCGAGACGGCCGGCGCGAGATTCTTCTCGGTTCCCCGGTGCACTCGATACATCGCCGTTCCATGGGCGGGCACGTCAGCAGAGAGGGCGCCGTTTGTCGCGTAATTCTGCCCGCTGACCAGATCTGTGAGTGTGAAGGGTCCGGATCCCGTGAGTCCAGCAGTCGCTGCGGTGGTGCTGATGGTCTGTGACGAGGTCCCCTTGTTGAAGAGCACCACCGAAACGTCGCCTCCGGCGAGCGGCCTGGCCAACACGTCGTATCCGGTGCCCTGCTGCACGATGCGACCCTGAACCCCCAACGGGTCCTGGTCGACCGCGATGATGCGGTCGTTGCCGAGCACTGCAAGCGCCTCCGGCGACAGCTTCGTCAGGTCGGTGCTGCTGATCAACGGCGCCGCCATCTCCGCCCACAACGACATCTGGCTCTGTGTCTCGGTCGTCGTCAGGCCTGAATCGCCGGCCAGCAGAAAGTCGGGGTCGTTCCAGTGTCCGGGGCCTGCGTACTGGCCGAGCGGCTCGTTATACGAGTAGTTGTATGCGATAGCGCTCCACTTCGAGGCGCCGCTCTCCTGGCCGAGCGCGGTGTCGGCTCCCTCGCGCCAGAGGTTTGCAATCTTGCTCGAGGCAGAGATGACAGACTGCCAGTCCGACGTGCCCTGGAAATAAGCGGGAGCCGAGTCGGAGAACACCATCGGCCGGCCGGCGCCGAGCAATGCCTGACTGAACTGGTTGTACGCCTGGATGTAGGTCTGGGCGTCCGTCTGGCCGGCGACCGACGGCACGTTGCAGCCGTCGAGCTTGACGTAGTCGACCCCCCACGAGGCGAACGTGTTCGCATCCTGTTGATAGTGGCCCAAGCTCCCCGGGTAGCCGCCGCACGTGGACGTGCCCGAGTCCTCGTAGATACCGAACTTCAAACCCATGGCGTGCAGCCTGTCACCGACGTATTTCATGCCGTCGGGGAATGTCGTCGGATTTGCGACTAAGACACCCTTCGCGTCTCGCGACTGCATCCAGCAGTCATCGGTCGTGACTGTGTCGTAACCCTTCTTCGCAAGGCCGCTCGAAACGAGGGCCGCCCCCTGGTCGAGGATCAGTTTCTCGTTGATGTTGCACTGGTAGTACGACCAGTCGTTCCACCCCATCGGTGGGGTGAGTGCCAGACCGTTGTAAGACGAAGACGAAGACGAAGACGAAGACGAAGACGCGGCTGCGGCTGCAGTTGCGATTGCGGTTCCGGTTGCAGCAGTGGAACTCGGTACCGCTGCGGCCATCACCGCGCTCGGGGCCGCCAGCAAGCCGGCGACGACGACTAGTGCGCTCGCTCCAGCGAGAGCAACGACACGACCATTTCTCATAACGATCCCCTTACCAGTGAGATGCCCCCCAACCGAGGGCGGCTCCACGCTAGTAGGGTACTGATCTGAAGCGGTACCAATCGAGCATTATCAATCATTTGTAATGATTGAAAGTGCACATCAACTCATCCGTCCGGACCCTGCTGCAAGGAACGCAGTCCCGAAGCACAGCTCAGTCCAGGAGGGATCAGCAAGGTCCTGCATGGCCGCGCGGATCGTCTCCCACGGGCGCCGCGCGACCCACTCGTCGAGAGAGGCGGACGTCGGCACCGCCGCGACCCCGAGCCGCGACAGCCAGCGGGGCGTGCTGTCGGGGATCTTGAGATCCAGCACCACCCAGCGACCGCCGCCGGAGAGTGCCGCGGCGCCGTGGGCGATGACCTGACCGCACTCGGACACCTGCGTCATGGCGTAGGTCGACAGGATCGCGTCGACCTCGGCCGGAAAGCCGAAGTCGGCCGCGTCGGCTTGCACGAGGCTGACATTGCTCCAGCCGTTCGCCTCGACCCGCTCCCCGGCGCGTGCGAGCATCGCGTCGGTCAGGTCGACGCCGACGATCCGGCCGCCGCGTCCGATCGCCTCCTGGATGAGCGAGAAGTTCAGGCCCGTGCCACAAGCGACATCCACCACCGTGTCACCCGGGCGGAGGCCGAGTGCCTGCACAGCGCGCAAGCGCTGCACCCGCTGCGGGTAGCCGGGCGCCGGATAGAGGCGGGAGGTGACATCGTAGTGCTTGGCCTTTTTGCGATAAATCTCGATCAGGCGCTCTCGAGTACGGTCGGCCTGGCTCACGGTGACCCCACCCCTGCCTGCACGTCGGACTCGACCGCGGCCTTGATCGCCGCCATCTCGATATCGCTCACGCGTTGAACCTGCGCCTGCAGAGCGCGGCCCGGGATGGCGCGCATGATGTTGGCGAGGTCGACCTCAACCCACATCATGGCGTTTGTGCGACCGTCGCCTGCCGGTTCGAATTCCATCCCCCAGCGCGCCACGGACGTTCCCATCGTGCCGACGAACGCCATGGAGCGCGGCGCGTCGACGGCGGTCACCCGTTCACTGCGGTTGTGATTGAACCCCAGATCTCTCGCCCGCTGCTCCACCCACGCGCCCGGCTGCAGGGGACCGCCGCCGCGAATCCGGCAGTCGAGCACCGTCGGCGCCCACTCCGACCAGCGCCCGACGTCACACAGATACGCCCACACCTCGCTGACGCTCCCGGCGATTGCGATGCGGCTCTCGGTTCGGATCGTCATCGGATCGGCCTTGGGTAGCTGAGTTCTGGTTGCAACAGGTCCCGCGGCATGCGTCCTCCTCAGAGGTCTACACGAAACGGAAGCACATCTGGTTCACCGCAACGAGTCGCGAGTCACCCATCTCGACGAACAGGTCGAGGACTCGGGTCTGGGTTGACACGAGCTCGGCGCCGGGATGCTCTCCGAAATCGAAGTGCCAGTCGTTGTTGAGATTGATGTGCTGAGGCACAGGTGTATCCCCGTCTTTCGGTGGTGACGGATCCTCGCCGCTGTGATGCGGGTCAGGTTGGTGATGAACTGGTCGCGTTGAGTTCGTACTGCATGCCCGCGGTGGCGCTCCATGCGATGCGACGCCGGCCCCTCGGCCGGGTGGGCACGTCGCCGAAGTCCACGAGTCGATCGCCGGCTTGCACCTGAAGCGATGTCCCGTCTGCTATCTCAATGACGATGGTGCCGTTTGTGCCGCTCTCGATGAGGGCGGATGTTAGGAGACCGTGCTGCCATTCGATCTGGCGTACGGTGTGCCCGTCTCGTGTGGGTAGGTCTAGGGCGCGCCCGGAGGGCCAGATCGAGGGAAGAGCGGGAAGAAGTGAGATGGCGTCGTCGTGGCTTTGCACGAGAAGTTCGACCATTCCGGCGATGGCGCCGAGGTTCCCGTCGATCTGGAATACGCGGCCTGACGGAAAGGCCGGGTGCGGGTGGAGGTCGAGGAGGCTGTCGGAGCTGAGCTCGCCGGTGAGAGTTTGGATCGCCTGTTCGGCCAGTTCCGAGTCTCGGAGTCGCGCAGCGAGGCAGAGCACCCACGCCTGGCTCCACCCGGTGTAGCCGCTACCGTGTGAAAGCCTCGCGGCTAATGACTTCCGTACCGCCTCGAATTCGCGGGGCGTTCGGGTCTCAGTGATGCGTGTTCCCGGGTAACAGCCGTAGAGGTGCGAGAGGTGCCGGTGTCCGAGTTCGCTGGCCTGGAGGGAAGGGTTGGCCCATTCCGGGAGGATGCCCTCAGGCGAAACTCCTGGAAGCCGTAGCCGTTCGAGAGCGTGAGAGCATTCCTGGGTCAATGGATCATCGTCATGATGTAGACGACGCGCTAAGTCGAGGTATCCGGTCAAGGAGGCGAATGCGAGTTCCTGGTCAAGGGTTGACCCGGCGGTCACTGCGCCGATTTGCTCTCCATCGAAGAATCTGTGCTCGGGTGACGTCGAAGGGCTCACGATCAGCGTTCCGTCGTGTGCTTCCGTGAGCTGGTCGAGAGCGAAGGCCGCGACCTCTGTGAGCACTGGAAATGCCGTCGTGGCTGCGAACTCATCGCACCAATTGAATTCCAACCGGTTCAGCAGGTGTTGAGCGAGCCACGCGAGCCCGAATTGCCAATTCGCCCATTGCGGGTCTCCGGACACGGCCTGGTTGAATCGCCACAGGTCGGTGTTGTGGTGCGTGGCTGCACCGCGGGCAAAGTAGGTGTCCCGCGCGGTGCGGCGCCCGCTCTCCGAGAGGTCTTCGATGAGGCTATGGAGTGGCTCGTGCAACTCGCCGAGACCGATTGGTTCGACGGCCCAGTAGTTCATCTGGACGTTGATGTTCGTCGTGTAATTGCAACTCCACGCGGCCCGCCGCTGCGTGTTCCAGATCCCTTGCAGATTGATCGGCTGAGTGCCGCGGCGGGAACTAGCGATGAGTAGGTACCGGCCGAGATCGAAGTAGGTCTGGGCAACTTCGCCTGCCTTCCCAACGTCGCCGCCCACCTCGATCCGGCCTCGGTTGAAGAGTGAACGATAGTCAGCGCGATGTCGGTCGGCCAGTTCTTGCACGGATCGTTGGCGCGCGGCTCTCACAAGCAGCCGCGCACGCGATGCAATGGCATGAAGGTCGGCACTGGGCCGCTCGCGTGATCCCCGGAATCCACTTGCGGCGGCTGCGAGGAGTCGTCGCCGCCCACTGGTATCCGTGTCGACCGCCGCGACGACGGCCCATCCCATTCCACGATCGACGGTCCCGTCCGCCGAGACATCGTCAAAGCCGTAGGTGAACGGCTCTAACGATTCGAGGTAGTCGGGCAATGCAGTGGTCGGCGCCCGGCCGGTGGCGATGAGCCACTGCGCACCGTCGTGCTGTTCGTGGCTAATGCGAACTTCAGGATGTGGGGAATCGAACTCAAGGGAGCCAGACGAATCCGGCGAAGACGTGTATGCCACGAGAACCTGGTCGGGGTGCGACACGAAGGCGGTCAGATGAGCGTCGCCGGCGGTTGTCGAGGTCTGGGCAAGCTCAAGATCGAGCTGTCGCTGATATTGCTGGACGGTTTCGGGCTCGGTCCAGCGCCAGAGCAGGCCGCCGAGAGGCTGATAGGACTGTGTCCAGGTTCCGCTCTGCAGCGTACGGGCCAGGTAGTCTGCTTCAACGTGCCGAGACTGCGCGACCGCCGTTTGGAGCGAGTGCAGCGTCGCGGAACGCTGCTCGCTGCCTCCGTGATCGGCGGGGCCACCCGACCAAACGGTGTCGAGATTGAGGTCGAAGCGTTCCGTACCGGGTCGACCGTAGACGGTCGCACCGAGTGCCCCGTTTCCGAGGAGGAAACCATCGACGGCATCCTCCGCACAACGTTCCAGACTAATGCTCCGCAGGCGGCCGGGCTGGGTGTCAGGCACGGATATGGCTCCTTCGACCGTCGTCAGCAGGCGCCGAGGTCCGTCCAGGGGCCGTTGGCATCCCCGGGAGTCTGGTTCCTGGTCCACCACTTCGCCTGCCAGCGGTGTCCGGACTGCACTGCCACCTCGCCCTCATCGTACTGCCAGCTCGCCGTCCAGGTGCGGCTCCAACCGGCCTTGCACTGGGTCCGCTGGCCGATCTGCGCCCACGCGCTCCACGGGGAGGCCCCTGGCACCTGGCCCTGGGTCCACCATTGGGCGATGTAGTTGGCGCCGTCGTACGTGACCTGGTCGCCTTTCGCGTAAGCCTGTGACCCGCTCCAAGCGGATCCGCGCGGCTGGAGGGCGGCGATCGCATTCGCGATGGCCGCCGCGGCGGCGTCGATCTCGGGTTGAGTTGCGGAGCCGTCCTTGAGCGTCGCGCTCCCCGATGAGACAGCCTCATTCAGGGAGTCGATGGAGGCTGCGGTCCAGATTTCCGGGTCCGCGGCCGTTTCGCCGGCAGAGATCCGTGCCGTGAGGAGCGTCGTGTCGACGACGCGCTCCGTGAACTGCAGTTCGGCGACATTCGCGAATCCCGTGGATGTCGAGTACCGCAGGTAGCGGTAGGCGATCCCGGAGGTCACGGGCAGTTCGTACCACTGCACGGCGGACACGCCACTCACTGTGGTGAGGGTGTCCCACGTCGATCCGTCGTTCGAGCCCTGGAAGACCCCGCCGTTCATCCGGGCGAAGTTCCCCGCGCGTGGCAGGAACCGGACGCTGCCGACCGTGCGAGCGTTGCCGGAGCCGAGGTCGACCTGCACCCAGCCCGCTGCAGTCTTCGTGTCGGTGGCCGTCGTCGGATCCCCGTCGAACGCGCGCCAGCCGTTGTCCGCAGCGTCGGCCGTGCCGTCGTAGGAGACGGAGGAGGCGACCACCTGCGAACGCGCGACGGCGATCTTCGTGAACAGTGTCGATTCGGCGACCAGGATCGACTTCGCGGCGGCGAGTTGCTTCAGGACGCTGGTGCGGTCCGCCCCGGGCGCGTTCCATGCGGTGCGCAGTGCGGCCACCTTCTGACCGTATTCGTCGGCGCTGGCGCGGGTCGACGTCGACGTGTCGGCTACCTGAGTGTCGAAGTAGCCGTTGTCGTAGGCCAGGGTTCCGTAGAACTGGACCTCGGCGAGGTCGCCGCTCCAGGCGGTCTGGTTGATCAGGCGGAGGTAGCGGTAGGACTGGCCTCCCGCGGTGACGGCGCCGGCATCCGACCACGTGCCTTCCGCGGCGCCGGAGACGGCTGTGGTCACGTCCTTCCACGTGGTCCCGTCGTCGGAGGCCTGGACGACGGTACCGTTCGCCCTGGTCGCCTTACCCGCTCTCGGCAGAAGGAAGACCTGGTCGAGCGCGATCTTCGCGCCGGCACCGAAGTCGACCACGTAGTACGATCCGGTGCCCGTGTTGAGATCACCGGCCGTGTCGGCTTTCCCGTCGAAGAGCAGGTATCCCACCTGGTCCGCGCTGAGCCCGTTCCCCGGCCATTGCTTGTCCGAGGCGGTCACCTTCGCGTCGTTGGTGACGTCGATCAGCTTTTTGCCGTCTCCGCCGACGAACAGGGCCGACCCGTCCGTGGTGCCGTAGAGAGTCGGGCCTGCGGCGCCGTGCTCGTCCGTGTAGTCGATGGCCAGCCTCACCGTGCCGGAAGCCGTAGCGGCGACCGGCGTCGTCACGGTCCAATGCACTCCGTCGGAGGAGGTGGCGTCGACTTTGGCGCCTTGGACTGTCGCGGACACCGAGCGCACGGCGGCCTTGGTGACCACCGAAACCGTCACCGGATCACCCGAGGAGATCTTGCCCGCGATGGCCTGCGGCGAGCTGAGGGTGGCCTGGGCGATCTGGTTGCCGACCTCGTGGCGGTCACCGAAGATGTGGAACTCGGTAAGCTCCAACAGGTTGACGATGGAGCCATGGAGGACGTCCGGCTGGGGATCCAGCATCTGGATCCTGAAGTAGCGGAACTGCTGGCCGGCCAGCCCGGGAGACACGGCGAGCGTCTGGAAGGCCTGCGTCATCGTGGTCAGATCGGGCGTCAGCCGCGTCCAAGTGCTTCCGTCGTTCGACCCGAACACTGCCGAACCCGCGAGCCGGTCGGCGAAGATGTTCGACTCCAGGCCGAAGGAGGTCGCCGACACCCGGTAGTCGGGCCCGAAGTCGAACGTGTGAGAGAGGTTCACGGCCTGCGGGTAGCTCGATCCCGTCAAGTTGCTTCCGTCGTCGAGCGTGTACACGCTTGCGCCCATGGTCGAGCTCGCGAGCAGTGCCGGGTAGTTCAGGCTTCCGTCCGCGATCCGCGGCGACACCAGCCGGAGGCCGGCGCCGGCCCCGACGACCTTCTGCAGTGACGCAAGATAGTCGGCGTCCGAACCGTGCCTCGAGAGGGTGGTCGCATCCGCGACCGCCGTGGTGAACGCGGTCTTGGTCGCGCTCTCGTAGATCGCGTTCGGATCGTAGCCGCGCTGGGCCAGCGAGAGGGCGTCGTTGCGGGACGTGGCCGAGTCGAACTCGACGTGACGTGCAGCCACCGTCGTCCCGTCATCCGCCGAGACGACGACGTCCGCGGAGCCGGCTGCCGCGGGAGCCCAGGTGACCTGGCCCGTTGCGGAGTCCAGGGACGCCCCCGCGGGCAGGCCTGCTGCCGTGTAGGTCAGCGTCTCGCCGGTGCCGGCGTCCGTAGCCGCGAAAGCCGTGACCGAGGACGCGCCGGTGTACCCGACCACCCGGCTGGGAGCGGTCGCCGGGAAGACCGGAGGCGTCGAGTGAGAGGCGGTGTCGATGCTGTCGATATCCACATGGCCGCCGGATCCCGTCGCCTGGAGGTAGATAAGATCGCCGATCGCCTCCCCGGTGGCGAGCGTCACCACGACGTTCCGCCACTGCGACCCGGTGTCCGGGATGGTCACCGTCTCGTCGAGTCCCGACGTCAGTCGAACATCGACCGGAGCGTCGGTGCGCACCCGCAGCCCGATGGTCTTCGCGTTGGTCGACCCCTCAAGGAATGCGATCTTCGATCCTGTCGCCGTCGCATCGAGTCGCACATAACCGGTCGAGCCGTCCGTGCCGGACGCGACCTGTCCGGAGATGGCGGTGTACCGGTCCTCGACTTCCAGCGTCGTGGCGCTCGTCTCCTGTTTCGGAACCGAGGTGCCTGCGGCCGCCGCCGGCATGTAGAGCCAGAAGTCACCGCCGCCGTCGACTCCGTCCCACGCGTTTTGAGGCGATCCGCCGTAGAAGTACGTCAGCGGCAGCCGCTTGGTGAACGCTTCGTAGAAGTGCGGCGCGACCGTCTTGAGGTCGAGGCCGCGCTGGTACGTGTAGTAGTAGTACAGATCCCAGAAGCTGGCCGTGTTGAAGCGCCCGCGGTAGCCCGAGGAGATGTGGTTGTAGGTGTCGCGGATCGTTCCGTCCGGGGAGATCGCGTACGCGACGGGAGTCCACGCGGTGTCGTAGCCGAGCATGTACTGCCAGAAGTAGTCGGCAGCGGAGAGGATGCGGTTGTCGAGGAACTCATACGGGCCGACGGCGTTCGACGCGGTGGAGATCGTGCCGGCGGTCGGGTCGACCTTCGTCCCTTGAGCCAGCATCATCCGCGCCAGGTAGTACGCGTTGGTGATGTCGCCGCCGCCATGTGCCTGGTCCCGCCCCATCTCGACGTGTTGGACGTGCGGATCGGCGATCGCTTGGCCGGTCGAGTCGTCCTTGGTGACCATACGGAAGAGTCGCGAGATGGAACCGTTGAAGCCCTGATCCTTGGCCGTGGCGTTGACGGTGAACCATTCGACCGCTTCGGCGTAGCGGGGCGCGTTGTCTGTGAAAATGTACCCGGCCATCGCCCCCAGCAGCGGGTAGGTGTGCTGGTTCATGAAGTAGTTGTTGTCGTGCTGGAAGGTTTCGATGACCGGCGTGATCAGGTTCTTCGTGAAGGCGGCGGTGTCAGCGTCGGTCCACGGCGCCTCTTCGTTCGCGCACGAGCTGTAGCGGAGGATTTCGGCCGCTGTGACCATGCGGTTCAGAGGGATGCCGGTGTGGATGTGGGCATCGGTGAAGTATGCGTACTGGCTGGGATCCATCTGCTCCCAGATCCGGATGATGTTCATCGCGTTCTTGCGGTAGACCTCCGAACCGGTGAACACGTACATCAGCGTCTGCGTGTATGCCTTGAGCCCGTCGGCGATGAACCTGCCGTTGAATCCCTGGCTGTTGAAGGCCACGGAGCTGGGCTTGGTCGGGTCTGCGCTGCTCGAATTCGACGACGAAACCGCGGTACCGGCCGCCGAGGACTTGGTCATCGACGAGTAGTAGCTCGACCAGGGCTCGACGCCGGCCGCGATCTGGGCCCTGGCGTTCTCGAGCACGGGCGCTGTCAGCCCGACTCCGGGGTGAACGAAGCCCTGGCTGCTGACCGTCGGGTGGATCTGGACGGCGCAGGTGGTGCCAGCCACGGCCGCTTCGACCGGCGCGGCCGTGGCCGGGCTTGGGGCGAGCTGGAGCATGGCCGATGCGAGCGCCGCCACGATCAGCGTGACGAGGAACGTGAGGCGGACCCGCGGACGGGGTGAGAGAACGCTGCGCTGACGCACGATCGGTACCTTCTTCGTTGATGGTGGAGTTGATCAGGATGAGGAGTGGATAGCGTTTTCCAAAGTGTGGCGCACCACCGGGTGCGCGTCAAGGACCGGAGGGATCAGGCCATGCGGGCGAGTTCGGCGACCTCGACCGCGTACTTCAGCGGCTCGCCGAGCGCGTGCCTGCGCACCTCGGCGACGGCGGACTCTCCGAGGCGGCGCAACTCGTTCCCTGCGGCCCCGGCGAGGTGCGGTGTCAGGTAGACATTGGGGAGGGTGTAGAGGATGTGCCCTTTCGGCAGCACCTCGGGCTCGGTCACATCGAGCACGGCGCGCAGCCGCCCCGACCGGAGCTCCGCGATGAGCGCCTCCTGATCGACGATGTCGGCCCGAGCCGTGTTGATGACGGTGGCGTCGTCCGGCAGAGCCGCAAGCACCTCTCTCGAGATCATTCCCCACGTCTCCGGGCGGCTGGGGGCGTGGATTGAGAGGATGGTGCTGCGCCTCGCGAGCTCTGAAAGGTCGGAGACGAGTTCCGCTCCGAGGAGACGCGCCTGCTCTTCGGTGCAGAACGGGTCGAAAACCAGTACTCGCATGTCATAGGCCTGCAGCATACGGATCACGCGCGATCCGATCCGCGAGGCGCCCACGATGCCGACGGTTCGACCATAGTTGCCGATGGCGGGCAGCTCCGCCTCGCGGAAGATCTCGCGTTGTTCCCTGGCGTACGTGCGAGCGACCCAGAACGCGTCCTTTCCGGCGAGAGTGATCATCGCGACGGCGAACTCGGCGACGGGAACAGCGTTGGCCCAGGCGCCGGAAGACACCACGATGCCGCGCCGCCAGGCTTCGGGGTCCACGAATCGCACGGTGCCGGCGGCATGGACGATCGCGCGCAAACCGGGCAGCTTCTCGAGCACGTCCGCCGTGATCTCAGGACCGCCCCACGCGGTGATCAGGGTGTCGACCCCAGGGCGTTCGGCGGGATCCAGCTCCTCAATCGAGGCGATGGCGCGAGACGTATCGATCTCGACGTATTCCTGGAGTTCGGCGAGGTCGTTGGGCGAGAAGAAGAAGGGGATCAGGTGCTGACCCATCCCGAAAACGGCTCTCATCATGGTCTCCGTGTGCTCGTGGTGAGTGTGAAATCGCTGAAGGTGGCGGTGAACGACTCATCGACGAGGTCGAAGGCGTTGACCGCCGCGAACGTTCCGGTGAAGCGCAGAAGTGGCCCGAAGTCGTCCGACAGGAAGGATGCGTCGACCGCAGGCCCGAACGTTTCGGGTGCGCTCCCTTGGCGACCGGCGGCGAAGCGTGCGGTGCCGTGATCGAGCTCGGCGCGCAGCCGCCAGGGGCCGCCGTCGACCGTGCGGCGCGCCAACTCCAGCGACCCGTCAACGCTCCGGGCAGTCAGAACGAGGACGATTCGGCCCCCGCCCGGCTCGAATTGCTGACCGCGCTGACGTTCGCCCTCCGGCTCGGCCCAGGTGAGCTGCAACGAAATGTACGCGCACGAGTTGTACCAGAGCACCAGACCGGCGGAGTGCGCGAACGTGGTGGGGTGCGCCTCCACGGTCACCTCCGCGACTGCCTGGTGCTCGGTGAGACGCTGTCCGACCAGACTGTTCGTGCGCCAGGACTCGATCCCCTGACGTCCGCGCAATCGGAACGAACTTTCGCTGAGCACGTCCACCCAGTCACCGGTGGCGGGAGCCCGAAGAGTGCTCCACGGCCAGCCCAGCACCGCAGGCCCTGTGGCCGGGCCGGACGCGGGTCGGTTCCGTGTCGGGACCGCCGGGACCGGGACCTCGACGGCCGGATGCCACCCCCCGTGCGCGAGGCGCGGCCAGCCGTCGTCGTCCCAGACGATGGCCTGCACGGCCGTCTCCCGACCGAGCGGGTTCTGCACACCGCTCGGGGTCCGGATGGGCCGGGAGACGAGGTGTGCGAGGTACCAAGCGCCGTCGGGAGCCTGCACGAACTCACCGTGCCCGGCTTTCTGGAGCGGCCAGTCCGCGTCGTCGCGAGTAGTCAGCAGAGGCTGCTCGTCGAGGACATACGGTCCCTCCACAGCTCGACTCCGAGCGACCCGCACACCGTGCTCGAAGCCGGTGCCTCCTTCGGCGAGTGTGAGGTAGAACCAGCCGTCCTTGAGGAGGAGCTTCGGTCCCTCGATGAGCGTGTCGCGCTGCAGGAGCAGCCTCGTCCCGCCGATCGGCCGCCACCCGCCCTCCGTCCGTCGCAGCTCTGTCATTACGATCCCCGAGAACCGTTCGCCGCCCGGCCGGTGGTCGTTCTGAAGGTTGAGCAGCCAGGTCCGCGCGTCGTGGTGGAAAAGGGACGGGTCGAACCCGTGCGAAGGAACCCGCACTGGCTCATCCCATCGGGTGAACACCCCGTCCGCCACCGCGGCGGACGTGACGTACGTAGACAGGTTGAAATAGGGCTTCTGCAGGGATTCCACGATCGAGTAGGTCACCCAGAGTCTCCCCTCGGCAGCGCTCAGGGCGGGCGCCCAGATACCGGCCGAGTCCGAATACCCCGCGAGCGATCCGCCCGGCACCGCGTTTTCGACATGACCGGCGTATTCCCAATTGATCAGGTCGCGGGACCGGTGGATGGGAATGGCCGGGAACCATTCGAACGAGCTCACGGCGACGAAATACCATTCTCCGACGCGCACGATGGACGGATCCGGTGCGAAGCCGCGGATGACGGGGTTCGTCAACCGGACCTGTCGGGTCGTCGGCACGGTCATCGTGCCGGCCGCCCGGTCGATCCGCGAACGATCAGCTCGGGGACGAGGTCGGTGTGCCTCGGCGCTCCCGCCGCCTGCGCCTGCGCGAGCACCTCGATGGCCGCAACGCCGACGCGCCGGTAGTCCTGGCGGATGGTGGTCAGGGCCGGTGTGTAGAACGCCGCGCCCGGTTCGTCGTCGTACCCGACCACGCTGATGCCGTTGGGGGCGGGACGCCCGACGCTGGCGAAGGCGTGCATGACCCCGAGCGCCAGCTGATCGCTGGCACAGAAGACGGCCGTCGCGGTCGACGCCAACAGCTGCCTGCCGGCGGCGTAGCCTGCTGCGGCACTCCAATCGCCTGAGATGACGTCGACGGCCTCAAGCCCTGCCTCCTCGAGCGTGTCGAGGAAGCCGTGCGCTCTGGCCTGCGCGTGCACCAGGTTCGCGGGTCCCGCGACGTGGGCCAGTTCGGTGTGTCCGAGTGCGAGAAGGTGCCGGGTCGCCTGCACCGCACCGTTGTACGAATCGATCGTCACCGACGATGCGGCCTCATGTTCCGCCAGGACCACGACGACCCGGAGACGGCGGGCGACGACGTCCGCCACCCTGGTGACGGTGTCCGCTGTCGCAACGAGGATCGCGCCTGCGACACCCTCCTCGACCTTTCGTCCGATGACCTCGAACAGAGAGCTTTCCAGGTGATCCGCGGGTGCGATCACATCCGCCTGAGTGACCGCGAAGCCCCGGCGGCGCCCTTCCGAAGTGGCACCATCGAGCAGGCCGTGGAGGATCGCCGGGTTGATCCCGTGAAGAGCTATCAAGGCGATCTGAGCTGTCCCCGCTGTGGCGCCGTGCGAGGCGACGACATACCCGAGCTCCCGCATCGCCTGCTCTACCTTGCGCTGGGTCGCCACGCTGACGGCAGCCGAGCGCTGGATGACCCGAGCCACGGTGCGCGAGCTCACGCCCGCCGTCTGAGCGACGTCCACCAAGGTCGGTCGGTAGTCCAGTGTCATACGCCAGGGACCTCCAGCCGCCACTGATCGGCCCAGATGATCTGCGCTCGACCGCCCGAGATCTCCATGGGGAGCCAGACAGCCGGCGAATTCGCCAGATCCTCCTTGAGCCAACGGTCGCCGACGTAGACGAAAGCCGGCCGCGCGTTATCGCCGACGGGTACGACCGCGCTCACCTGCGAATCGAAGGTTGCGGAACCGGGGAGGGCGATATCCTCCCACGCCGACCACGGGCCGCTCAGGGCTTCCGCCGTCGCCACCTTGTTGTCGTTCGTCGACCAGCCGGTGAGATCTGACCCGAACAGGTAGTAGACGCCGTCGTGATGAACCATCGCAGGCGACTCGTACCCGTGCGACAGATCATCCTTCAGCGTCGTCGCCACGACCGCCTCCACCGACAGGTAGTCGCGAGCCAGTCGGTAGATGTGCAGACCATTCTCACGATCCTCGGAGAGCAGGTATCCGACTCCGTCCTCCTGGTAGACGCCGATGTCGCGGCTGACATTCCCCAGGGGACGCTCGCTTCCCACATACCGGAACGGACCCACCGGGTTGTCGCTGATCGCGTACCCGACCCGGGCGAAGCTGTAATCGCGGGTATCGACGTGCAGGAACATCACGTACGCACCGTCCGGACGGCGGAGCACCTTCGGGCGCTCGATGATCCGGTCCGGGCCGAGCTCTCCGTCGCCCGCGACCAGCGAGTTCCCCTCGAAGCGCCACTCGGTGAGATCCGGGGAGGAGTAGCAGGCGACCGCCGTGAAGAGCGAGCCGGCGCGCTTGTCCTCACCCCAGGCGTAGTACCGGTCCCCGAAGCGCTGGATCCCGACACCGTGCAGCTGGGCGACTTCGCCCGTGTCGTCGATGAACGTTGTGCCGGGGCGGATCTCGGCTGGACGGGTGGATTCGAAGGTCATTTCAGGCTTCCCATGGTCACGCCGGATTTCCAGTACCGCTGCATCGCGATCATGAGGAGCACCATCGGGATCGTCGCGACGAGCGAGCCGGTGATCACCAAGCTCGTCAGATCCACCGTGGAGTCGACCCCGCGTTGCAGCCACGAGTACAGCCCGAGCATCACGGGCCACTTGTCGGAGTCGCGCAGGAACACCAGCGGCCCGAAGAAGCCGTTCCAGGAGCCGACGAAGTGGAGCAGGAAGATGGTCGCTCCCGCCGTGGTGAGCAGTCGCAGCCCGATCCGGAAAAAGATCCGGTACTCCCCCGCGCCGTCGATGCGCGCAGCCTCCATCAGCTCGGCCGGCATCGCCCCCTCCGTGTAGACCTTCGCCAGGTAGACCGCGAACGGGCTGAAGAACGCGGGGACGATCATCGCCCAGATCGTGTTGTAGATGCCGAGCTGCACGTACAGCAGATACGAGGGGATGGTGAGCAGCGTGCTCGGAATGAGGAAGGAGGCGATGATGAAGGCCACGGTCGCGCCGCGGCCCTTGAACCGGTACATCGCCAGTCCGTAGCCCGCGGCGAGCGCCACGAAGGTCTGGCCGAGTGAGCCCAGCACCGCGTACAGCGTCGAGTTCCACAGCCACAACGAGAAGATCCCGTCCTGGTAGGAGAACAGCGAGGCGAGGTTCTCGAAGAGGTTGAAGTGGGAGAACCAGAGACCGCTCGTCGTGAAGAGGTCCTGCTTCGACTTGGTGGCGGAGACGATCAGCCACCAGGCGGGCCCGATCGAGTAGAGCGCGAACGCGTTCAGCCCGATGATGACCACCCACTTGGAGCCGCCACGCCGGCCGGCCATCTCGCCCGCGTCATGCTCCGCAGCCCGGCGCCGCCGTGCGGATCCGCGCGGGGAGGCGCTGCTCGGGTGCGGGAGGTCCGGGTCGGCGTTCCGTGTTTCGATGAGGCTCATTTGTCCACCCTGTTCGCGAGACGGTAGATCACTGCCGAGGCGATCCCCACGACCAGCGCGAGGATGATGGAGAGGGCAGCGGCGTAGTTGAGGTTCCCGACCTGGAAGGCCTGGTTGTAGATGACCATCGTGGGGGTGAAGTCCTTGGTGATGGTCTCCGGGGAGACCGTCCGGAAGAGCGTCGGCTCGGCGAAGATCTGCAGCGTGCCGATGATGGAGAGCAGGCCGGTGAGCACCAGGGTGCCGCGCACGTATGGCACCTTGATGGAGAAGGCGATGCGCACTTCGGAGGCGCCGTCGACCCGCGCGGCTTCGAACACGTCCCGCGGGACGGCCTGAAGCGATCCGTACAGGATCAGCATGTTGAACCCGATGGTGCCCCAGACGACCAGGTTGCCGATCCCGACCCAGACCATGTTGCCGGCGAAGAAGTTCACGTCGAGCCCGACGAGCGCCAGGACCGGCCGGATCGGGCCGACGTCCGGGCTGTACAGGTAGAGCCAGATCATCGTCGCGACGATCCCCGGGATCATGTACGGGATGAGCAGCAGGAGCCGGAACCGGTTGGCCACGCGCCTGCGGACGGCATCGAGGAGGAGGGCCATCGTCAGGCTCACCATCATCGTGACGGGCACCATGACCGCGGCATAGATGGCCACCCGGATCATCGACGCCCAGAACGTCTCATCGCCCAGTGCGCGCGCGAAGTTGTCGAATCCCGTGAACGATGTCTGCGCTGCGCTGAATCCGAGTCCGGAGGACTTCACCGTGAAGAAGCTCTGCCCGAGCCCGAGGAGAACGGGCAGCACGGTGAAGATGGCGAAGCCGGCGACGAAAGGCCAGGTGAAGGACGCTCCCTTCAGCGACTGCACGTGCCGCCACGTCATCCGTCGTCTCGGCCGCTGTCCGGCGTTCGGGAGCGGAGTGCTCCGGGTGGCGCCGCGCGCGGGCCCGGCTTCGCTCGTTTTTGTGGCCGAAGACATCGCCGTCTCCTTTCCGGAGGGGTGCGCCGCTGGGACGCACCCCTCACCTATTACTTCGCGACCGTGTAGTTGATGCCCTTGGTCTTCAGGTCCTGGACGACGAACGCCTGAACGTTCTCCAGCGCCTGCTTGACGGTGATCTGCTTGGCCATCGCCTTGCCCCACTGGTCCTGGAGCTCGGGGAACCAGGCGTCGTAGTCCGGGCCCTCATTGAAGGCGCCGATGGCGGCGGACTGCGCCTTGGAGATCACAGCGCCCACCTGATCCTTGCTCTGCGCCGGGTCGATGAGCTTGTCGGGCACGATGGCCGTGGTGTATTTCGACACGTCCTTCAGAGACGTCGGCAGGCTGATGGCGTCGGTCTTCGCGCTCTTCGACGCCGCGATTCCGGCGGAAGAGGTCGCCACCCAGGTCTCGTACTCGACCGCGGCGGCCGGGTTCTTGCAGCCGACCGGCACGATGCCGGGGTTGGCGATGCCGGGCGCCTTGAAAGATCCCGAGCTGCTCAGCTGCGGAAAGTCCACAGCCTTCCAGGTCCCGAGCGAGGCCTTGAGGTTGGTCTGGTATCCGAACAGCGACCACCATGCCAGGGGGACGGTCGCGAGCTTGCCGCTGTCGAAGTACGCGTAGAGGGAGGGGCGGTCCTGGTACGTCTGGTGCGACGCGAGATCGTTGTCCACGATCTGCTGGATCACATCTGCGCCCTTCAGCGAGTTCGCGTCGGTGAAGTTCACCTTCCAGCGGTTGCCGTCGATCGCGAACCACTTGGCGCCGGCGAGTTGCTCGATCTGAATGAGCGTCGAGGGGTCCTCGCCCGCGAGGTTGATCACCGTGATGCCCTTCGGCTTGAGCTGCTTGCCCGCGGCGATCAGATCATCCCAGGTCTTCGGCACGGCGATGCCGTTGTCGCTGTAGACCTTCTCATTGACCAGCGCGAACGTCGCGTCCGGGCCGCTGGGGAACCCGTAGTACTTGCCGTCCAGCTTGGCGCCGGCGAGCGCTCCCGCCGAGAACTTGCTCTCGATCGGCTTGATGTACTTCGTGATGTCCTGCGCCCAGCCGTTGACGACCGCTGTCGTCACCGGGCCGGTGGCGGGCACCCAGCAGGGGATGCCCTTCTTGGACTTCATGACGTTGCGGAAGTTGGTCACCGTCGCCGGGTTGCTCGCCTGCAGGACGTAGTTGACCTGCACGTCGGTGTGGCTGGCATTGAAGGCCTTGACGATGTTCGGGGTCATCTCGGCGTCCCAGCCCCATACGTCGATGACGGCGGGTTTCTTCGAGGACGCGGACGCCGATGGGTTGGACGCGCTGCATCCCGCCAGGAGGCCTAGGGCGGCCACACCGGCAACCAGGGTCAGCGCACGGATGTGTGCTTTTCGCATTCATTCACTCCTTCGTGACGTGAGTGGAG
>DASYGJ010000083.1:0-35874 GCA_035999915.1 Leifsonia sp. | reverse complement strand
GGATGCGAATGCGTTCGTCCCGGGCATCGTCCGCGGTGTCGAGTGCCTGCCGCTCAAGTCGCGCGTCGTCATCACCGGGCCGGCGAAGGAGATGTTCGGCAACGTCGACCTCACCCAGTTCAAGCTCAAGGCCACCGACTCTGTCGTCTTCGTGATGGACACCGTCAGCAAGGCGATCACCCGGGCCAACGGCA
This sequence comes from Leifsonia sp., assembly GCA_035999915.1. Lineage (GTDB taxonomy): Bacteria > Actinomycetota > Actinomycetes > Actinomycetales > Microbacteriaceae > Leifsonia. The sequence continues at coordinate 35,680 of DASYGJ010000083.1, read as the reverse complement.
CCCCGGTCGCCCCGACGGCGGGGTTCCCCACCGTGAAGCTGGCCTCGACCGGCGAGCCCAGCATCACCATCCCGAAGGCCGACCCGCCCACCGAGACGAAGATCGCCGTGCTGAAGCAGGGCGACGGCGCGGTGGTGCAGCCCGGTGACACTGTAACCGTGCAGTACCGCGGCGTTCTGTGGCGAAATGGCGCGACGTTCGACTCGAGCTGGTCCAGGGGAGCGCCGGTGAGCTTTCCGACCACCCAAGTCGTTGTCGGATTCAAGAAGGCACTCGAAGGCCAGAAGGTCGGGTCCCAGGTGATCGCGATCGTCCCGCCCGCAGACGGATACGGCAGCAAGGGAAGCGGCGACATCAAGGCGACCGACACCATGGTCTTCGTCGTCGACATCCTCAAGACCGCGCACTGATCCCCACTGAGGTTAACGCCGCCGAGGGGTGAGTAGTTGCGAGTTCAGCGTGCGCGCTGGTCGCAACGACTCGCCCCTCGGCGGCGTCGGCGGAGCTCTCGTACGATGGTCGTCATGGGCAAGCGCAGAGTCGTCATCCTCGGATCCACGGGCAGCATCGGCACTCAAGCCCTCGACGTGATCGCGGCGAATCCCGACCGTTTCGAGGTCGTGGGCATCGCCGCGGGCAGCAACCGCGACGGGCTTGCCGCGCAAGCCGAGCGGTTCGGCGTCCGCGAAACCGCGCTGGGCGCCGAGGACGCCGTGCGACTGGTGCGCTCGGTGCAATCGGATGTGGTGCTCAACGGCATCACCGGCTCGGTCGGTCTCGGCCCGACCCTCGCTGCACTCGAGACGGGCGCGACCCTCGCGCTGGCAAACAAGGAGTCGCTCATCGTCGGGGGCGAACTCGTCAAACGCGCCGCCGGACCGGGGCAGATCGTCCCCGTCGACTCCGAACACTCCGCGTTGGCACAGGCGCTGCGGTCGGGGACGGCCGCCGAGGTGCGGCGGCTCGTGCTCACCGCATCCGGTGGACCGTTCCGGGGGCGCGGCCGCGAGTCGCTGCGGGACGTCACGCCGCGGGAGGCGCTCGCGCACCCCACTTGGGACATGGGTCTCGTCGTCACCACCAACTCCGCGACTCTCGTCAACAAGGGCCTTGAGATCATCGAGGCGAGCCTGCTCTTCGATGTGCCGTACGAGAAGATCGAGGTGACCGTGCATCCGCAATCGGTCGTCCACTCGATGGTCGAGTTCGTGGACGGCTCGACGATCGCCCAGGCTTCGCCGCCTGATATGCGCTTGCCGATCTCGCTCGGTCTCGACTGGCCGAACCGGGTGCCCGGCGTCGGCGCTCCGCTCGACTGGACCAAAGCGCACACCTGGGTGTTCGAGCCGCTGGACGACGACGCTTTTCCCGCGGTGGGGCTCGCCAAACGCGTCGGCATCGCCGGCGGCACGTTCCCAGCGGTCTTCAATGCTGCCAACGAGCAAGCGGTCGCTGCGTTCCACGCCGGCGCGATCGGCTATCTCGACATCGTCGACACCATCGAGCGGGTCGTGGATGCGCATCGTCCCGCCGGCGAGCTCACACGCGAATCCCTCGCCGACGCCGAGCGCTGGGCGCGAGAGCAGGCGGACAGGATCATCGCAGCCCGCGGCTAGCTCGCGGCTAGCCGGCGCAGAGCATACGTGCGGCCCACTCTAAGGTGGCCGAAGCTACTGTTGTCCCGTGGATACCGTGCTCCTCTTCGCTCTCGGCGTGCTCATCGTTCTGGTGGGCCTCGCTCTGTCCATCGGGCTGCACGAGATCGGCCACCTCATTCCTGCCAAGCTGTTCGGCGTCAAGGTGACGCAGTACATGATCGGCTTCGGGAAGACTCTCTTCTCTTTCCGCCGCGGCGAGACGGAGTACGGCGTCAAGGCCATCCCGCTCGGCGGGTACATCTCGATGATCGGGATGTTCCCTCCGGCGAAGGGCGACGAGCACGGCCGCAACGCCACCACCGGTTTCATGCAGACGATGGCACAGGATGCGCGCGTCGCCAGTATGGAGACCGTCACGACGGGCGAGGACGAGCGCACCTTCTACAAACTTGCCGTCTGGAAGCGCGTCATCATCATGTTCGGCGGTCCGTTCATGAACCTTCTGATCGGCGTCGTGCTGTTCGGCGTACTGCTGATGGGGTTCGGCACGCCGCAAGCCTCGACGACGGTCGGTTCGGTCAGTCAATGCGTCCTCCCTTCGACCAGCACGCGGCAGACGTGTGAGGCAGGAGATCCGTCCGGTCCGGCCGCGGGAGCGGGCATCAAACCCGGTGACAGGATCGTCAGTATCGACGGCCTGGCGATCACCAGTTGGAACCAGTCGACCGAGATCATCCGCGCCTCCGCCGGCCGGCCACTGACGGTCGTGCTGGAGCGCGCCGGCGCGACCCGCACGGTCACGCTCACCCCGAAGACGAACACGGTCGCCAAGGCCGGTGCCAACGGCACGGCGCTCAAGGATGCCAACGGCAACGTGATCACACAGAGCGTCGGCTTCATCGGAATCGGCACGCAGCAGCAACTCGTGCCACAGCCGGTCACCTCGGTGCTCCCTGCCGTCGGCGCGCAGGTCGGCGCGGTCGCCGGTGTGATCATCGACCTCCCGCAGCGACTCGTCGGTATCTGGAACGCCGCCTTCGGCCCGGGGCAACGGGATCCGAATGGCCCGATGAGCATCGTCGGTGTCGGCCGGGTGGCCGGCGAGGTCACCGCGCTGAACGGCGTGCCGGCCGTCGACAAGGTCTACACGATGATCGGCTTGATCGCTTCGCTGAACATCGCGTTGTTCGTGTTCAACCTCATCCCGCTTCTGCCGCTCGACGGCGGCCACATCGCAGGCGCCCTGTGGGAGGGCTTCCGGCGCGCGTTCGCCAGACTGTTCAAACGCCGCGACCCCGGTCCCGTGGACATGGCGAAGCTGATGCCGCTGACGCTCGCGGTGGTCGTGGTACTCGGCGGGATGAGTCTGCTTCTCGTCTATGCGGACATCGTCAAGCCGGTCACGATCGGCTGAGCCTCACACCCAGTGCCCAGCCCACTCCCAAACGGCCGCGTAGGATTACCGGGTGGCAGCTATCAACTTGGGAATGCCCAAAGTCCCGGAAACCCTCGCACCCCGTCGTAGGTCACGGCAGATCAAGGTGGGCAAAGTTCTGGTCGGTGGCGACGCCCCGATCAGCGTGCAGTCGATGACCACGACGCCGACGACGAATATCAACGCGACCCTCCAGCAGATCGCCGAACTCACCGCATCCGGATGCGACATCGTGCGCGTCGCCGTGCCCAGCCGGGACGACGCCGAGGCGCTGCCGATCATCGCCAAGAAGAGCCAGATCCCCGTGATCGCAGACATCCACTTCCAGCCGAACTACGTGTACGCCGCCATCGACGCCGGCTGTGCGGCCGTTCGCGTGAACCCGGGCAACATCCGCAAGTTCGACGACCAGGTCGGCAAGATCGCCGCCGCGGCGAAGGCGGCCGACGTGTCGCTGCGCATCGGAGTGAACGCCGGATCGCTCGAGCCGAGCCTGCTGCAGAAATACGGCAAGGCCACCCCCGAGGCGCTCGTCGAGAGCGCCGTCTGGGAGGCGAGCCTGTTCGAAGAGCACGACTTCCACGACTTCAAGATCTCGGTCAAACACAACGATCCGATCGTCATGGTCAAGGCCTACCGGCTGCTCGCCGAGCGTGGCGATTGGCCCCTTCACCTCGGAGTCACCGAGGCCGGACCCGAGTTCCAGGGCACCATCAAGTCGGCGACAGCGTTCGGCATCCTTCTCTCGGAGGGCATCGGCGACACGATCCGCGTCTCCCTGTCGGCCCCGCCCGCGCAAGAGGTCAAGGTGGGACTGCAGATTCTGCAATCGCTGAACCTGCGCGAACGCAAGCTCGAAATCGTCTCCTGTCCGAGTTGCGGCCGAGCCCAGGTGGATGTCTACAAGCTGGCCAACGACGTGACGAGCGGCCTCGAAGGGATGAGCGTCCCGCTCCGCGTCGCCGTCATGGGCTGTGTCGTGAACGGGCCCGGCGAAGCCCGCGAAGCCGACCTGGGAGTCGCCTCCGGAAACGGCAAAGGGCAGATTTTCGTCAAGGGCGAGGTCATCAAGACGGTCCCCGAATCCGAAATCGTCGAGACGCTCATCGCCGAGGCGAACCGGCTGGCCGCCCAGATGCCCGACGTCACGTCAGGAGAGCCCACCGTCACGGTCGGCGCCCACTGACCCGCGCGGACCTGCGCGGTCTGCCGTGCCCTCTAACATGGAACGGTGCCTACACGCCTGACGAACTACTTCCTCCGCACCCTCCGTGAAGATCCCTCCGACGCCGAGGCGACCAGCCAACGGCTCCTCGTGCGAGCCGGCTACATCCGCCGCCAGGCTCCGGGCATCTTCGCGTGGCTGCCACTCGGGCTGCGCGTGAAGGGCAAGATCGAGCAGATCATTCGCGACGAGATGACGGCCGCCGGCGCACATGAGGTGCATTTTCCGGCACTGCTGCCGCGCGAGCCATACGAGATCACCGGTCGCTGGCAGGAATACGGCGACGGTCTGTTCCGCCTGAAGGACCGCAAGGGCGCCGACTTGCTGCTCGCGCCGACGCACGAAGAGGCCTTCACGCTGCTGGTGAAAGACCTGTACTCCAGCTACAAGGATCTGCCGCTGGCGATCTACCAGATTCAAGACAAGTACCGGGACGAGGCGCGCCCCCGTGCAGGCCTGTTGCGCGGCCGCGAGTTCACGATGAAAGACGCGTACACCTTCGACGCCTCCGACGCGGGCCTCGAGGTCAGCTACCAGGCGCAGCGCGACGCCTATGAGCGCATCTTCACCCGGCTCGGGCTCGAATACGTGATCGTGCAGGCGGATGCCGGGGCGATGGGCGGTTCACGCAGCGAAGAGTTCCTGCATCCGACGCCCATCGGTGAAGACACCTTCGTGCGTTCGGCGGGCGGCTATGCGGCCAACGTCGAGGCGTTCACCACGCTCGCCCCAGCAGCACGGTCCTACGAGAAGCTCACCCCCCTGGAGGTGCTCGACACACCCGGCACGCCGACCATCCAGACCTTGGTGGAGCTGGCGAACGAGAAGCATCCGCGCCCGGACGGCCGTTCGTGGACCGCGGCCGACACCCTCAAGAACGTGGTGCTCGCACTCACCCATCTCGACGGCACGCGAGAGATCGTCGTCGTCGGACTCCCCGGCGACCGTGAGGTCGACGCCAAACGTGCCGAGGTCGCGTTCGCGCCGGCGGAGGTCGAGCCTGCGACCGAAGCCGACTTCGAGCGCAACCCCGCACTTGTCAAGGGCTACATCGGTCCGTGGTCGGCTTCCGGTGCCGTGCTCGGCGAAGACGGGTCAGCTCACCTCCGCTACCTGGTCGACCCCCGCATCGTCAACGGCTCGGGATGGATCACCGGCGCCAACATCGACGGCAAGCATGTGTTCGGTCTCGTCGCGGGACGCGACTTCGGGTGGGACGCCACCGTCGAGGTCGCCTCGGTGGTCGCCGGCGATCCCGCGCCGGACGGCTCAGGTCCGGTCGAACTCGCGCGCGGCATGGAGATCGGTCACGTCTTCCAGCTGGGGCGTAAGTACGCCGAGGCGCTCGGCCTCAAGGTGCTCGACGAGAACGGCAAGCTCGTCACCGTCACCATGGGGTCGTACGGGATCGGCGTCACGAGGATCCTCGCGGTCATCGCCGAACTGAACAACGACGACAAGGGCCTGATCTGGCCGGAATCGGTCGCCCCCTTCGACGTGCACGTCGTCGCCGCGGGTCGAGACCAGGTCGTGTTCGACGTCGCAGAACAGCTCACCGCATCCCTCGAGTCGGCCGGTCTGGACGTGCTCCTCGACGATCGCCCCAAGGTGTCGCCAGGAGTGAAGTTCGGCGACGCCGAACTGATCGGTGTCCCGAAGATCGTGATCGTGGGCCGCGGCGCCGCCGAAGGCGTCGTCGAACTGTGGGACCGCCGCAGCGGCGAGCGCAGCTCGCTGCCGGTGGCCGACGCGGTCGCGGCGCTGCGCGCCTGACCCGCTGCTGCGCTGCTGCGCTGCGCTGCGCTGCGCGCTGCGCGCTGCTGCGCTGGCGTCGGGTGGTGCGAAAAGTGCGGTCATCTCGCCCGCGACCCGACTTTTCGCACGACTCCACAGGCCACGTTCTCCACAGATTCGTGGCTACGACGAGATGATCACCGCGTTCGCGAGACCGTGGAGTCATGGGAAACGCGAAACGATTGCCGAGCCATCTCTCCGAGGCACCCTTCTCGACGCGCCGCGCGCGAGCCGAGGGCGTCGCTGCGAGGCGATTGCGCGCGCGTGATGTCGCGCATCCGTTTCACGGCGTCAACGCGACGATGGTGCCTGCGAGCCTGATCGAGCGATGCGAGGCCTACGTCGAGCGGATGCTCGACGGCCAGGTCTTCAGCCACGCGACCGCGGCCGCGTTGTATGGCATGCCGCTGAGCGCGGACACCACGCCCGGGCCTCTGCACGTGAGCGTTGCCCGTCCACGCACGCCGCCCCGCGCTCGGGGTGTCGTCGGGCACAGCCTCGCAGACCCGGACATCCGCGAGGTTGCCGGGATGCCTGCCTGCTCCCCGGCGCAGGTTTGGCTGCAGTTGGCGGCGACTCTCGAGCGAGAAGAACTGGTCGCCGTGGGCGATCACATTCTCGGATCGCGGAATCGCCCAGCGTTGGCGAGTCTCCGCGATCTCCGCGACGCCGTCCGGACGCGGAACGCGCCAGGGGTGCGTGCGCTTCGCTGGGCGGTCGAGCGCGTGCGCTGTGGCGCGGACTCGCGGCCGGAGTCGCTCCTTCGCCTCGCCGTCGTCGAGGCCGGCCTACCCGAACCGTCGATCAACCCGCCGATCATGCTGCCGGAGGGGCTCGTGATCCACCCCGATCTCGTGTTCTTCCCGCAGCGCACCATTCTCGAATACGAAGGCGACGGCCATCGCACCGATTCCGGCCAGTGGATGCGCGACATCCGCCGTCACGACCTCACCGCTGACGCAGGTTGGCGAGTCATGCGCGTCACGCGCGTCGATCTTTTCGCCGCCCGGCCCGAATTCGTCGGCCGCCTCCGGCGCACGCTCCACGCCCGACGTGTGACGGCCCCGCCCTAAACGTGTGTGACGGCTCCGCCCTAAACGTGTGACCGCTCCGCCCTAAACGTGTGACGGCCCCGCCCTAAAGGCGGATAGCTACAGAGCGGACGCACCAGAAGACGCCGTAGGCGATGAGGCCGAGGCCGATCGCGACCAGCAGCACGACGCCGTATGGGAGCTGCGTCAGCGATTTGAGAGCCCCGTCCAGTCCGCCGGTTTTTCCGGGGTCGAAGGTGATCGCACCCGCAACGACGAGAGCGCCTACGATGCCGAGCGCGATGCCCTTGGCGATGTAGCCGATGCGGCCGAGTGTGACGGTGGCCGGGGCGAGGGCGTTGGCCGGCAAGGCGAGGCCGCGTGCGAATTGCTTGTTGATTCCCCTGATCACGTAGGCGACGCCGATGCCGAAGACGACGAGGCCGATCAATGCGAGAACGAAGACACCACCCGGCTGGCCGAGCAGGCCGGCACTCGCAGACTTCTCGGACGACGCGGAGGAGCGGCGACTGCCGAGCGCGATGGTGAGGGCAGTGATACCGAGGACGGCGTAGACGACGCCCTTCGATATCTCGAGTAATCGTCTGCCGGCCTTTTGGGCGACCACCGTCTGGAGGATCTGCCAGAGCGCGAGCGCGAACAGGCCGACGACGGCTGCCCAAATAACGAAGAGTCCGCCCGGAACCGCGACGAGAGCCTGGAACGCGCCGGATTGATCGGCGCTGCCGCCGGCTCCGAACGCGACCGCGATGGCGATACCGCCGATGAGGATGTGGAGGAGTCCGACCGTGGCCGTGCCGACGCGGGCGAGCACACGAACCACCGGGTTCCGCTCCGCCATTCGGGCCACGGCGTGAGGTGTCGACATGTCGCACACGCTACCCCCGTTCCAGGCACGCTCAGGATCCGGTACCGTAGTGACCTGAGTCCGTCGCGCAGTTCGCGGCGGCAAGATCTGAATAGAGGAGGCCGGCATGGACATCGACCTCAGCGTCTTACGTCTCATGGAACGTGAGCGGGAGATTCCCTTCGATGAGCTGGTGCAGATTATCGAGCAGGCGATTCTGACCGCCTACCTGAAGCACACGGGCCAGGCCGACCACCGCCACGGGCACAGCGAGGAGCCGCCCGCGGCCCGCGTGCACCTCGACCGCAAGACCGGTCATGTGTCGGTGTTCGTCCCTGAGAAGGACGAAGAAGGCAACATCATCGGCGAATCCGAGGATAGCCCGAGCGACTTCGGTCGCATCGCCGCTTTCGCCGCCAAACAGGTCATCAACCAGCGGCTGCGCGACCTCGCCGATGATGCGGTGCTCGGCGAGTTCCGTGGACGCGAAGGCGACATCGTGGCGGGCGTGATCCAGCAGGGTCCGAACCCGCGGATGATCCACGTCGACCTGGGCAGCGTCGAGGCCATCCTTCCCCCCGAGGAGCAGGTTCCTGGTGAGGAGTACACACACGGGTCGCGCATCCGGGTTTACGTCACGAGCGTGTCGAAGGGTCTCAAGGGGCCGTCGATCACTGTTTCTCGCACGCACCCGGCACTTGTGCGCAAGTTGTTCGCGCTCGAGGTGCCGGAGATCGCGAGCGGAGTGGTCGAGATCGTATCGCTGGCACGCGAGGCCGGACACCGCACGAAGATTGCGGTAAGAGCCACGGAACCGGGCGTCAACGCCAAGGGAGCGTGCATCGGGGAGCTCGGCCAGCGCGTTCGCGCCGTCACCGCAGAACTGAACAACGAGAAGATCGACATCGTCGACTACTCGCCCGACCTTGCGACGTTCGTCGCCAGCGCCCTCTCGCCTGCCAAGGTGACGAGCGCTTTCGTGATCGATGAGTCCCTCAAGGCGGTTCGCGCCCTCGTTCCCGATTACCAGCTCTCGCTGGCTATTGGGAAGGAAGGCCAGAACGCCCGCCTTGCCGCGAAACTGACGGGCGCGAAGATCGACATCCAGCCGGATTCGATTCTCGACAAGGAATGATGTTTCGGCTGGATGGCGATCTTCGCGCCGGATCGACGCGGCGGAGCCGTGGCGGTTCGGTGGGCGCAGCCCCAAGAGTGCGACATCCAGCCGGATTCGATTCTCGACAAGGAATGATGGTTCGGCGCAGCCTCGCGAGAGGCGCGCCCGGCCGGGTTGGCGCGCGGGTGTAAGATGGAAACCGTTAGAACGTGCGTCGGATGCCGTTCTCGCGCTCCCCGATCCTCTCTTCTGAGGGTCGTCGCCCAGAATTCGGAAATCGTGGTGGATCCGTCTGCCACTCTTCCGGGGCGTGGCGCGTGGCTTCATCCGACTGGCGAGTGTCTCGACAAAGCACTGCAACGGCACGCCTTCGGGCGGGCTCTGCGGGTCGACGGGATGCTTTCAACCCAGGCCATCCAGGACGCACTACGAGAGAACAGGCTGAACGGCACAGTGAACTCAAATGAGTGACAACTAATGAGCGGCTCGAAATGAGACCCGTCCGTAACTAACGGTCTGCCCTGCTAGGGGTAGACCCCCTAGACAGGAGAATTGTGGCTGCAAAACCACGCGTACACGAGGTCGCAAGCGAACTCGGAGTCGACAGCAAGATAGCTCTTGCAAAACTGAAAGAAATGGGCGAGTTCGTCAAGGGACCGTCCTCCAGCATCGAACCGCCGGTTGCGCGCAAGCTGCGTGCCGCCCTCGAGGCGGAAGGCTTCACAGCCGACAAGGCGGCGGCATCCGGTGCTGCACATGCCCCTAAGGCGGCGGCGCCGAGTGCATCCCGTCCGTCTGCGCCCGCGCCGGCACCGGTGGCGGCAGAGGCTCCGGCCCCGGTGAGGTCGTCGGGCCCCGTACCGTCCGCCCCGATGTCTGTGGCCGAACGTCAGGCGCTCGCCGAGCAGAAAGCGGCCGCCGAGGCGGCCGAAGCTGCTGCAGCGGCGAAGGCTGCTCAGGCCGAGGCCAAGGCTGCGACGAAGTCTGAAGGCGAACCCGCGTCCGACGCGATCAAGCCGTCGACGCCGCGTCCGGCCGGAACGAACAGCAGCATCCCGCGTCCCGGTTCGCCGCGTCCGGGCAACAACCCGTTCGCCTCGAACCAGGGGATGGGTCAGCGTCCGTCCACACCGCGTCCGGGCAACAATCCGTTCGCGAGCTCGCAGGGTATGGGCCAGCGGCCTTCGCCCGGCAACATCCCGCGTCCCACTCCGCCGCGTCCCGGTTCGCCGCGTCCCGGCGCGCCCGGTGCTGGTGCGGGTGCCGGAAACCGTCCGGCCCGTCCGGGTCAGGGCGGCGGCAGCCGTCCCGGCTTCCAGCAGCGTCCCGGTAGCGGCGGCGGTGCGGGTGCCGGCGCCGGTGCCGGTGCCGGTGGTGGTTTCCAGCGTCCCGGTGGCGGCTTCGGTGGACCCCGTCCGGCCGGCGGCGGCGGTCGCGGTCGCGGACCGGGCGGCGGCACGGCCGGTGCGTTCGGTCGCGGTGGCGGCAAGAGCAAGGCCCGCAAGTCGAAGCGCGCCAAGAGGCAGGAATTCGAGCTGAGGGAAGCTCCGTCGCTGGGCGGCGTGAGCGTTCCCCGCGGCGACGGCAACACCATCGTGCGGCTCCGCCGCGGTGCGTCCATCTCCGACTTCGCCGACAAGATCGACGCCAGCCCCGGAAACCTGGTGACCGTGCTGTTCCACCTCGGTGAGATGGCCACGGCGACCGAGTCCCTCGACGAGGCGACGTTCGGTGTGCTCGGCGACGAGCTGGGCTACAAGGTGCAGATCGTCTCCCCGGAGGACGAGGACCGCGAACTGCTCGAGGGCTTCGACATCGACCTCGATCAGGAGCTCGAGGACGAGACCGACGAAGACTTGGAGATCCGTCCCCCGGTGGTCACCGTCATGGGCCACGTGGACCACGGTAAGACCCGCCTCCTCGACGCGATCCGCAAGGCGAACGTTGTCGAGGGCGAGGCGGGCGGTATCACGCAGCACATCGGCGCTTACCAGGTGTGGACCGAGCACGAGAACATCGAGCGGGCCATCACCTTCATCGACACCCCGGGCCACGAGGCGTTCACCGCCATGCGTGCCCGCGGTGCTCAGGTCACCGACATCGCGATCCTCGTGGTCGCGGCCGACGACGGCATCATGCCGCAGACCATCGAGGCCCTGAACCATGCTCAGGCGGCGAATGTGCCGATCGTGGTCGCGGTGAACAAGATCGACAAAGCCGAGGCGAATCCCGCCAAGGTGCGTCAGCAGCTCACCGAGTTCGGCCTCGTGGCCGAGGAATACGGTGGAGACGTCATGTTCGTCGATGTGTCGGCGCGCAACGACATCGGCATCCAGGATCTTCTGGATGCGGTACTGCTCACCGCCGACGCCGGTCTCGATCTGCGCTCGAACCCGAACAAGGATGCACGCGGTATCGCGATCGAGGCCAAGCTCGACAAGGGCCGTGGTGCTGTCGCAACCGTGCTCATCCAGTCGGGAACGCTCCGCGTCGGAGACCCGATCGTCGCCGGAACGGCTTATGGCCGCGTCCGGGCGATGGTCGACGAGAACGGCGACACCGTGCACGAGGCCTACCCCTCGCGTCCGGTTCAGGTGCAGGGTCTCTCCAGCGTTCCGCGAGCCGGCGACACTTTCCTCGTCACAGAGGAAGACCGCACGGCCCGTCAGATCGCCGAGAAGCGCGAAGCGGCCGAGCGCAACGCCATGCTGGCCAAGTCGCGCAAGCGCATCTCGCTCGAGGACTTCACCCGTGCTCTGGAAGAGGGCAAGGTCGAGGCGCTCAACCTCATCATCAAGGGCGACGTGTCTGGTGCCGTCGAGGCGCTGGAGGAGTCACTCATGAAGATCGAGGTGGACGACTCCGTGCAGCTGCGCATCCTCCACCGCGGTGTCGGTGCCATCACAGAGTCGGACATCGACCTGGCGACCATCGACAACGCGATCGTGATCGGGTTCAACGTCCGCCCCGACGTCAAGGCCCGTGAGCGTGCGGCCCGTGAGGGTGTGGATGTGCGGTTCTACTCGGTCATCTACAACGCGATCGACGACATCGAGAACTCCCTCAAGGGCATGCTCAAGCCGGAGTTCGAAGAGATCCAGTCGGGTGTCGCCGAGATCCGCGAGGTGTTCCGTTCCTCCAAGTTCGGAAACATCGCCGGTGTCATCGTGCGGTCCGGCACGATCACGCGCAACGCGAAAGCGCGCGTCATCCGCGACGGCGTCGTGGTGGGCGACAACCTCGCCATCGAGTCGCTGCGGCGGTTCAAGGACGATGTCACCGAGGTTCGCACGGACTTCGAGGCCGGTATCGGTCTCGGCAAGTTCAACGACATCCAGATCGGTGACGAGATCGAGACGACCGAGATGCGGGAGAAACCCCGCGCCTAGATCGAGCGGTCGCCGGCGGCTCTGCCGTCGGCGACCTTGCCCGAAAGGAAGCACAGTACATGGCTGATCCGGCACGCGCGAGAAAGCTCGCGGACAGAATCAAGGTGATCATCGCCAAGCGCCTGGAGCGCGGCGTTCGTGACCCGCGCATGGGTTTCGTGACGATCACGGATGTGCAGATGACAGGCGACCTCCAGCACGCGTCGGTCTTCTACACCGTCTATGGCACCGACGAGGAGCGAGCGGACACGTCAGCCGCACTCACGGCGGCGACGGGGATGCTGCGCAGCGAGGTGGGCAAGAACATCACCGCGCGCCTCACTCCATCGCTCGAGTTCATCCTCGACGCCATTCCCGAGAACGCGGCCCACATCGAGGATCTGCTTCGCGAAGCCCGCGAACGCGACACCGAAGTGGCGGGCCTTGCGGCTGGTGCGCAGTACGCCGGCGACGAAGATCCGTACGTCAAGCCGCGAGAAATCGGCGACGACGAGGACTGAGCCTTCGGCGTAGCCTTGCGCTATGTATGCCGTCTCGTTCTACGATGCCGACCCGGAGGCGGGTCCGGAGCACTTTCAGAAGTTGGTCGAAACGTATCCCCGCCATCGCGCCTACCTCGATGAGTTCGCGAAGGGAGGCGAGGTGCTGATGATCGGCACTTTCGGTGACCCTGCGAGCCAGGGGTCGATGGCGATCTTCCGTTCCCGGGAGGCGGCTGAGCGGTTCCGTGAGTCGGATCCGTTCTGGACGGAGGGTCTGGTCTACCGTTCGCGAATCCAGGATTGGGATCCGCTCGTGTTCTCCGAGGTATAGAACTCTCGCCCGAACGAAGGAGTATTCTCGCACCGCGCCGATGGTCTGTCCGTATGGACGGAGAAATCGGTGGATTCCGGCCGAGTCTCCTGCGATCGACGGCCGGGAGGACAGCGTGGGGCTCAGGGCAGGAGGTAGCCGTTCGCAGTGTGCACGGCGAGGCCGTCGGCCAGGAGCCCGGCCAGCGCTCGGTCACGCTGGGGCGCGTCCGGCCAGAGACGCTCGATCTCGTGGGCCGTGACCGGCAAGTGGGAGGCGCGGAGCTCCGCGAGGATCAGGCCGCGCACCTGGCGGTCCGAGCCTTCGTACTTCTTCTGGATGGCCTTTCGCGGCCCGTCGTATGGCGGAAAGCCGGCGAGGCGCCAGGCGCAGGCTTCGCGCAACGGGCAGTCGTCGCAGCGCGGCGCCCGGGCGACGCAGACGAGCGCGCCGAGTTCCATCATGCCGGCGTTGAACGCTGCGGCCGCGGCGCGGTCGCGGGGGAGGAGCGCCTCCATCGCGGCGAGGTCGGCGCGAGCCGCGGGCGGGCCGGGCTGGCCCTGACCGTCCACAGCGCGTGCGATCACGCGGCGGATGTTGGTGTCGACCACGGGATGCCGCTCACCGTACGCGAACACGGCGACTGCCCGAGCGGTGTAGTCGCCGACGCCGGGAAGCGCGAGAAGCGCATCCACGTCGTCCGGGACGGCACCGCCGTGGTTCTCCGCGATCGCCACAGCGCAGGCGTGCAGCCAGAGCGCGCGTCGCGGATATCCGAGCGACTGCCAGGCACGCACCGCTTCGCCCGCCGGAACAGCCGCGAGGTCGGCGGGCGTCGGCCAGCGGGTCAGCCATTCCTCGAGACGCGGGATGACCCGGGTCACGGGCGTCTGCTGAAGCATGAATTCACTGACGAGAGTTCCCCAGGCGGTGAAACCGTCGCGGCGCCAGGGAAGGTCGCGCTTGTTCTCGTGGTACCAGCCGATCACGGCGGCGGCGAAGCTCATTCGGCCGAGTCGTGCGCGGCGGTCATGGGGCACCTTTCTGAGATATTTTCGAGCATAGGTCACGGCGGGTCCGGCTCGGCATAGGCTCGAGCCATGCAGCTGCCACCGACCCCGCGCGTCCTGTTCCTTCGCGAACTGGTGGGCGAGATCGCCCGCAACTATGGCCGCGGACGCACCATCGTCGCGGTCGACGGGGTCGATGGCGCAGGGAAGTCCTCGTTCGCCGATGACCTGGGCGCGGTGTTCCGGGAGGCGGGCCATGACGCCTACCGGGCTTCGATGGAGAACTTCCACCGGCCGCGTGTCGACCGTTGGCGGTCGGGCCGCGAATCCCCGGAGACGTTCTACCGCGACTCGTTCGACTACGGCACGTTCCGCCGGGTGCTCATCGATCCGTTCCGGATGGCAGGGAGCACGGGGTTCCAGACGGCCGCGTTCGATGTTCGGCGGGATGCGGCGATCGAGAGTCGCTGGCAGACCGCTCCCGCCGACGCGGTGCTGATCGTCGACGGCGTTTTCCTCCTCCGGCCCGAGTTGCGGGGTGTCTGGAACTACAGCATCCTGCTCGAGGTGTCGTGGGACGAGGCGTATTCGCGTCTCGCCAAGCGGGATGGTGTCGATCCCGACCCTGACGCTTTGTCGAACGCGCGGTATCGAGAAGGACAGGAGCTCTACTTCGCCGAGGCGCAGCCACGAGTCTGGGCGAGCGCGCTGGTGGAGAACGCCGATCCGGAACGCCCGCGCCGCGTGTTCGCCGACAGCTGCTGACGGAGCCGGCACCGGTCTGTCACGTCAGAGGTGTACGCGCATCCGTGAGACGACGGTGTCACCCGGTAGGAAGCGACGCGTGCGCTCCACCTCGTGAACGAGTTCGACCAGTGCGGCGTTGATGGGTGCCTGGCGACCGAGCTGTGCGGCCTCTTCGACGATGGCGCCGTTGAGGTAGTCGATCTCGGTCGGCTGGCCACGGCGGATGCTCTGCAGCGTCGATCCCGGATTGGGCGTCTCGCCCATCCGCTGCCGCATCATCATGGGCACCAGCTGGCCCGCCCACAGCGGGGTCGAGGCGACGAAGCGCAGCAGGACGTTCGTCAGGCCCTGGATACTGCCGTAGTGGATGCCCGCATCGAAGCCGACCTGGACGGCCTCGCGCATGCTCGCGGTCACGATGCGGCGTAGGCCAGAATCGCCCAGCGTGTCTTGCACACTCAGACCGGTGATGGCGGGCATGGCGTTGATCTGGTTGACGATCAGTTTGGTCCACTGGCACCCGCTGAAGTTGTCGACGGCGACGGTGGGCATCGCGGCGTTGAGCACGCCGGTGACGAAGAGCGCTGACTCGGGGGGCTTTCCGCTGCCGGCGCCGAGGTAGGTGTTCGCGGCGGTGGTGACGGAGATGGAGCCGGGGGAGAGGTAGCTGGCGGCGTAGAGGGCGAGTGCACCGACGCACTGTGAGTCGGGGAGGAGGATGCGCGCCTGGTCGAGACCGGTCAGGCCGTTCTGCACGATGACCACGGGGATACCGGACAGCCGGGCGCGGTTCTCGCGGATCGCGGCGGCCGCATCCTGGGCTTTGGTGCACACGAAAACCAGTTCCGGTTGTGCACGGAGCGTTTCGGACGCTTCGACGCGGGCGACGTGCTCTCCCCACGCGCCCGACAGGTGGAGCCCGGAGGACCGGATCTTCGTCAGCTGGTCGCCTCGCGCCGTGACCTCCACGAGGTGACCGACGCGGTCGAGGAGAGCAGCGACGGTGCCGCCGATGGCGCCAGCCCCGATCACTCCGATTCGCATAGGTTCAGCGTAGAGGGGTCGGGGCTTGGCCGCTTCTCAGGAGACGAGGGCGCCGGCCTCCGCGGATCCTTCGGCGGCCGGCACCTCGGCCGGCACCTCGGCCGGCTCGGACAGGTCGGGCGCGGGGTGCCCGGCGCGGCGGATGCCGGACGGCAGAGCGACCGAGATGATCGCGGCCAGCGCGAGCACGCCCGCCGCCACCCAGACCGCCGGGATGGCCGCGCTGACGTATCCGGTCGGCGTGAGCGTTCCGCCCGCGCCGGTGAAGACGGCGGTGAGCACCGCGACGCCCAGGGCCACACCGATCTCGCGAAGGGTCGAGTTGGTGCCGGAGGCCTTTGCGTGGTCGGCCGGCTTCATATTGGCGAGAACGGCCGTCGAGCTCGGCGCGAACACCAGGCCCATGCCGATGCCGGCGAGGAGGAAGGCCGGCCACATCGAGGAATACGCCTCCGTGGCAGACAGCGTCAGCGCGATCCAGGCCATCGACACGGCGAGAAGCACGAGGCCGAGCAGGATGGGCAGCCGCGTCCCTGTGCGCGGAGACAGCAAGCCGGTGAGCGGGGCGACCACCATCGGGGCGAGCGTCCACGGCATGGTCATCACACCGGCCTGGAGTGGTGTGTGGCCCTGAACCACCTGCAAGAACTGGATGAGGATGAAGATGGCTCCGAAGATCCCGAAGCTGAAAGTGACACCCACCAGGTTGGCTACGGTGAAACTGCGGTCGCGGAACAGCCGGAGCGGGAGAAGCGGTGCTGGTGTGCGCTGTTCCCAGATCAGGAAAGCTAGCAGGAGCACGGAACCGGCGATCAGCGAACCGAGCACCTCGAAGCTGTCCCAACCCGCGGGGTTGCCGCGCACGATCCCGAAGACCACGCCGAGAACGCCGAGTCCGGCCAGCGCCAGGCCCACGACGTCGGCTCGAACGCGAGCGCCGAAGCTGTTCGGCAGCGCGGCGAGGACCAGCGGAATCGCGACCACGCCGAGCGGCACGTTGAGCCAGAAGATCGCTTGCCAGTTCCAGCTTTCGACGACCGCGCCGCCGATGAGCGGACCGGTGGCGACACCGAGTCCGGCGACGCCGCCCCAGATGCCGATGGCGGCCGGGCGCATGCGCTCGCTGACGCTCCCCGCCAGGAGGGTGAGCGAGAGCGGCATCAGTGCCGCGGCGCCCACGCCTTGCACGGCGCGCGCGACGATGAGAATCCACGGTTCGGTTGCGAGCGCGCTCGCAGCGGAGGCGATGGTGAAGATCGTGATGCCGGCGATGAACACCGTGCGGCGCCCGAACCGGTCGCCCAGGGCCACGGCCATGAGCATGAAAGCCGCGAAGCTGAGCGTGTAGGCGTTGACGACCCACTGGAGTTCTTCGATCGTCGCACCGAGGCCTTTGGAGATGACCGGCAGTGCGCTGGTGACGACGAGGTTGTCGAGCGTTGCCATGAACATCGGCAGAGAAGCGGCGACGATCGCTAGCCAGACGGGGATCCGTCGGGTGGTGGAGGTCATGGACCCCGTCCTCTCGTGGTTATTGGATGATTACAAGAGCCGACACTAGTAATCAACTGATAACATGTCAAGCGTGACCGAGAAGATCAGCGAACGAATCCCCGCCGGCGAGCGCCGCGAACAGATCCTCGCCTCCGCGAGCCTGGTCTTCGGGGAGCGCGGCTATTTCGGCGCCACCACCGACCAGATCGCCAAGGCCGCCGGGATCAGCCAGCCATACGTCGTACGGATGTTCGGAACCAAGGAGAAACTCTTCTTGGAGGTGCTTCAGCGGGCGCTCGACAAGCTGACCGAAGCCTTCAAGAGCACGATCGACGACTGGAAGGCTGCCGGTTCACCTGACGAGGTGATCGCCCGGCAACTCGGAACCACCTACGTGAACCTCATCGAGGACCGCGGACTGCTGCTCTCACTGATGCAGGCGTTCAGCATGGGCCACGACCCTGTGATCGGTGTGCAAGCCCGCCAGGGATTCATGGCGGTCTACACACTCCTCCGCGACGAGGCCGGTTTCGAACCTGAGAGGGTGCGCACGTTTCTCGCCGAGGGCATGTTGCTCAACACTCTGCTGGGCCTGCGGCTGCCCGATCAATACGGCCAGGACGACGACGCGACGCAACTGCTCGAGTGCGCCTTCCAGACGAAGATGCAGCTGGTGCTCACAGTGGTCGGCGAGAAGACCGCATGACACGCAGCGGTATCCTGCTCGTCGACAAACCCGGGGGCTGGACGAGTCACGACATCGTCGCGCGCACGCGGCGGCTCGCCGAAACCCGCAAGGTGGGCCACGCGGGAACTCTCGATCCGATGGCGACAGGGCTTCTCATTCTGGGGATCAATTCCTCAACGCGGTTGCTGACCTACATCGTCGGCACCGACAAGGAGTATCTGGCGACCATCCGGCTCGGCGCCGCGACGAGCACCGACGACGCGGAGGGCGAGCTGGTCGCGAAGGCGTCGGCGGCCGCCATCGCCGGGGTGCACGAGGCAGCCATCCTCGCGGGAATCACCGACCTCACGGGGGAGATCGAACAGGTTCCGAGCTCTGTGAGTGCGATCAAAGTCGACGGCAAGCGCGCATACGCCCGGGTGCGTGCCGGCGAACAGGTCGTGCTCGAGGCTCGCCCGGTCACAATCGAAGAGTTCGAGGTGCTCGGTCTGCGGCGCTCCGCCGAGGCGATCGACGTGGATGTGCGGGTCGTGTGCTCGTCGGGGACATATATCCGTTCGCTCGCGCGCGACCTCGGTGCCGCCCTCGGCGTCGGCGGTCACCTGACGGCGCTGCGCCGCACCCGGGTCGGCCCCTTCCTGGTCGAAGATGCGCGCCCCATCGACGATCTCGACGTTCCCTCCCGGCTCATCCCCGCGCCTGACGCAGCCTCGATCCTCTTCGAGCGGTTCGAGCTGAACGACCAGCAGGCGATCGATCTGACCCACGGGAAGCGCATCCATGTTCCGGACAGGCAGAATGGGAGCGGTGTGCCGGTCGCGGCCATCGCGCCCACCGGCCAGCTGGTGGGGTTGATCGAATTCCGTGGAAAGGAAGCCAGAAGCCTCGTGAACTTCCCGACAGACGAGATCGCCACCGCATGATCGAGTGGTTCACGACGGTCCAGGTGATCGTCGCGTGTGCGGCCGGTGTGCTCTGCATCGCGCTCGGATTGGCCAAGAAGCTCCCAGGCGACCTGAGCATGGGCGCTGTCGCGCTCGTCGAACTGCTCCTGGTGGCGCAACTGGTCGTGACGATCGTCGCCCCCATGGTGGGCAACCGTCCCTCCGGCAGCCTCGCAGAGTTCTACATCTACCTGATCTCCGCGCTCATCCTGCCGCTCGCCGGCGCCTTCTGGGCGCTGATCGAACGCAACCGGTGGAGCACGGTGATACTCGGCGGCGTGTGCCTGGCGATAGCCGTCATGGTCTATCGGATGAGCCAGATCTGGTTCGTGCAGGGCGCCTGACCCCCCTCTCGGGTACAGACCATCAAGACACGAATAGAATCGTCTGCGATGTCACACCACCACACACCGCCTGCACCGGAGCCCGGCGCCGACCCTGGACGCCGGCGCAGGATGACGGGCATCGGCCGGCTCCTGGTACTCGTCTACGGCATTCTGGCGCTGGCGGCCACCGGGCGCAGCGTCTTCCAGATCATCGACCGCTTTCACGAGGCGCCCGTCGCGTTCACACTGTCGGCGGTCTCGGCCGTCGTGTACATCGTGGCGACGGTCGCGCTCGTCGCGCCCGGCCGCACCTGGTACCGGGTTGCCGTCGCGACCATCTCGTTCGAGCTCGCCGGTGTGTTGGTGATCGGGTCCCTGAGTCTTTTTGCGCCGGCCGCTCTCGGGCTGCACAGCATCGACCCGTTCGGCCGCGATGCCACCGTCTGGTCGGTGTACGGGATGGGGTACCTCTTCATCCCGCTGGCCCTGCCCGTGCTCGGTCTCCTCTGGCTGCGCAGACACCGGCCCGTCCTGGTCGCCGCGGCGGTGAGTTCGTGAGGGTGTTCCGTTCAGTGGACGAGGTCCCGGACGGCTTCGGCCCGAGCGCAGTGACCATCGGCAAGTTCGACGGAGTGCACTCCGGGCACCGGGCGGTGATCGCACGACTCTGCGAGGTGGCCGCTGAGCGTGGCCTCACCCCGGCGGTGGTGACATTCGACCGCAACCCGCTCGAACTGCTGGCGCCGGAGAAGTGCCCGGTCTCGCTCGTGAGCATCGAGCAGAAGCTGGAACTGCTCGCCGAAACCGGGGTCGACACCACGCTCATGGTGGCGTTCGACCGCGCCCTGGCCGACCTCGACCCCGAGGCCTTCGTCCACCGCATCCTCGTCGACCGGCTGCACGCGGCCGCGGTATTGGTCGGCAGCGACTTCCGCTTCGGTGCGCGAGGCGCCGGAGACGTCGCGCTGCTGCGAGATTTCGGCGAGAAGTACGGATTCGAGGTGTATCTCATCGATGATGTGCGTCCGCAACTCGGGCGCCGCGTCTCATCCACCTGGATCCGCGAGTTGCTGGCCGACGGCGATGTCGGTCACGCGGGCGAGCTGCTGGGGCATATTCCCGCGCTGCGCGGCATCGTCGTGCATGGAGCCAAACGCGGTCGCGAACTCGGCTTCCCGACCGCGAACCTCTCCCCGGAGTCCGAGGGGCTGATCCCCGCCGACGGCATCTACGCCGGCTGGCTGACAGATGCGGGAGAGCGCTACCCGGCGGCGATCTCGGTCGGCAACAACCCCACCTTCCAGGGCGTGCCGCAGAAACAGGTGGAAGCCTACGTTCTCGACCGTGAACTGGACCTGTACGACCACCATGTCGAGATCGCTTTCGTCGAGCGCATCCGCGGGATGGTGGCTTACGCGGGGGTGGAGCCGCTGATCGCGCAGATCGCAAACGACGTGTCCCAGGCTCGCCGCATCCTGGCCGCCTAACCCACCCAGCCCGCCGCCCCCGCCCCCCCAACCCGCGCCCGCCCCCAGCCCGCCCCCGCCCACCCCGCCCCCCACCCCACCGCCGAGTCCGCAGAATATCGGCCAAAAACCGCCGAGTCCGCAGAGAGTCTGCGAACTCGGCGGTTACTTTGGGCGGGGTCGAGCACGGGGAGCAGCGGGAGCAGCGGGAGCACAGGGAGCACCGGGAGCAGCGGGAGCAGCGGGAGCACGAGGAGCAGCGGGATAGGGTTGAGTAATGCCAGATACCACCGCGCGCCCGCTCTGGCACGGCCGGACCATCGCACTTCTCGGCATCCTTCTGGTCGCGGCCAACCTGCGCACGGCCGTCGCAGCACTCTCGCCGATCTTCGCGGAGATCCGGCTGGAGTTCCCGGTGTCGAACGTCGGAGTCGGCTTGCTCGGGATGCTGCCGCCCATCTGCTTCGCGGTGTTCGGCATCGTCGCGCCCGGCCTCACGCGTCGCGCCAGTCTCGAGACGGTGCTGGTCAGCGCGCTCGGCGTGATGCTCGTCGGCCACCTCGTGCGCGCCGCAGCGGGCTCTTTCGCAGTTCTGGCCATCGGATCGGCGATCACGTTCGCGGGGATGGGCGTCGGCAATGTGTTGCTGCCGCCGCTGGTCAAGCGCTACTTCCCTGACCGCATCGGGCTTGTCACATCGCTGTATGCGACGGTCATGTCGATCAGCACGCTGCTGCCGCCGCTGGTGGCCGTTCCGGTCGCCGACGCGAGCAACTGGCACGTGTCCGTGGGGATGTGGGCCCTGGTCAGCCTGCTCGCGGTCGTGCCGTGGGTGCGCATCCTGGTGAGCCACAAGCCCGCGCACCCGTCACACGACGTGGAGGTCGAGGGGTCCGCGCGGAGCATGCGGGGTCGGATCTGGCATTCGCCGCTCGCCTGGGCGCTCGGGATCGTCTTCGCCGCCTCGGCGTTGAACGCGTATGCGATGTTCGCATGGCTGCCGCAGATTCTGCACGATGTGGCGGGCACGGCGCCGGCCGACGGGGGCGCCCTGCTGTCGCTGTACGCGGGGATGGGGATCCCAGCAGGCTTGCTCATTCCGGTGCTCGCCTCACGGATGCGGAACGTCGGGCTTCTCGTGTATCTCGGAGTCGCGTGCTTCGTGATCGGGTACCTGGGGCTCATCTTCGCACCCGGAACAGCGACGTGGCTCTGGGTGGTCTTCGCCGGGCTCGGGCCGTTGCTCTTCCCGCTGTGTCTCGTGCTCATCAACGTGCGCACGCGTACGCACGAGGGATCCGTCGCACTCAGTGGATTCACGCAGGGTCTCGGCTACACTCTGGGCGCCCTCGGGCCGCTGGTCGTCGGGCTGCTGCACCAGGTCACCGGTGGCTGGACCGTCGCGCTCATCGTGCTCACCGCAACGGCCCTCGCGGCCGCCGCCGCCGGCTTCGTCGTCGCCCGGCCACGCGCCCTCGAAGACCGCTGACCCGCACCCGCCCCGCCCCGCCCCGCCCCGCCCCGCCCCGTCCCGCTCGCCCCGCTCGCCCGCCCCGCCCCGCCCCGCTCAACCGCCGAGTACGCGCGAAATCGCGCGAAAAGCGCCGAGTCCGCGCACAATTCGTGGACTCGCGTGTTTGCTAGGGGAGGAGGTGGGAGCGGTGGATGAGGGCGGCAGCGCCGATCAGGGGGCCCTCGGAGGAGAGCGACGAGGGGACGATGCGAACTTTGCGCACGTAGGGGAAGTAGTGTTCGGCGATGACCTTGCGCATGTGGTCGAACAGGTCGGGCGTGGCGTGCGAGAAGCCGCCGCCGATGGCGACGAGTTCCAGGTCGAGCAGTGCGGTGGCCGACGCGATGGCGCGGCCCACGGCCTCGCCGGTGCGCGCGATGGCCGCGCGGGCGATCTCGTCGCCGGCGGCATAGGCCGCGGCCAGCTGTTCGCCGCTCGTTCCGGTGAACCCCTGATGCTGCGCCCAGGCGACGGTGTGCGGGCCCGAGGCGATGGCCTCGAGGGCGCTGGGGTTGCCGAACGTGTTCTCGCCGACGAGTTCGCCGACCTCGATGTGGCCGATGTGTCCAGCGTTGCCGGTGGGTCCGGTGATCACGCGTCCGCCCACGATGAGGCCGCCGCCGATGCCGGTCGACACGACCATGCCCATCACATTGTCGATACCCTGGGCCGCGCCCACCCAGTGCTCGGCGAGCGTGATCGCCACGCCGTCCATCTCCAGGGTGACGGGGATGTCGAGGCCCGCGTCCTGGATAACGCCTTCGATGAAGCCGCGCAGGGGATAGTCGCGCCAGTGGGGAACGTTCAGAGGCGAGACGAGGCCGAGGATGCGGTCGATCGGCCCCGCGCATCCGATGCCGACGCCGATCAGCTCGGTCCCCTCCGGGAGGGCGCCTATGGTGTCGCGCACGACTCCGCCGACGGAGGCTTCGAGGTCGGCTACCGTCGCGGTGCGACCGGTGGGCTGACGGTGGCGGGAGCCTTCGACGAGCCGGCCGTCGGAATCGACGAGGGCGGCTTCGACTTTGGTTCCGCCGAAATCGACGGCGACAGCGAGGGGAGTGGACACGACCATTACCCTAAACGAAAGCGCTGATGCTCATATGAGCAAACGACGCGCAAACGTTGCTAGAGAGTGCGACGCTTCCTAGGCTGGAGCCGTGGCCCTGAATGACACTGATGAGATCCTCGCCGTCAAAGCCGCGGAACTGTACTACGAGGCCGGCAAGACGCAAGACGAGATCGGACTAGCGCTGAGCGTCAGTCGCTGGAAGGTCGGACGGCTCCTCGTCGCTGCCCGGGAGAGCGGATTCGTGCGTATCGAGATCGTGCATCCGAGCGCCCGCCGATTCTCGCTGGAGCGCGAACTGTGCGGGTTCTACGATTTGACCGACGCCGTCGTCGTTCCCGCGACCGACAACGAGTCGGAGCTGCAGGGCCGCGTCGCGCAGGCCGCCGCGGATTACTTGACCACGCTGCGGCCCGTGCCGCGAACGCTCGGCGTCAGCTGGGGACGAACTCTGCATGCGGTCGCCGCGCGCCTGCGCCCGGGGTGGGCCGTCGGAGTGAACCCGGTGCAGATCAATGGCAGCGTCTCGAGCACCCGTCAGGCGACGGCCGCGGCGGACACGGCCGTCGTCATCGCGCGTAAGGCGCAGGGCACCGCCACGCTGCTGCCGAGTCCGGCGATCTTCGAGCAAGCGGCCACCCGCCGCGCGATCGAGGCCGACCGCTCCGTGCAGAGCGTGCTCGAACTCGCGCGCAACGCTTCCGCCTACCTGTTCAGCGCCGGTGTCGTCGACGATAGTTCGGTACATGTCGACAGCGGCTACCTGACCCCGGAGGATGTGCTTTCTCTTGCGGCGAAGGGAGCCGTCGGCGACGTGGTCGGCCGCTTCATCACCGAGAGCGGGCAGGTCGCCGACGAAGAGCTCAACGACCGTACCCTCGGCCTCTCCCTCGACGAGTTGCGCGCTTCGCGAACCAGCATCGCCGTGATCGCCGGGGCGACGAAACACCAGGTCGCACACGCGGTGGTATCGAGTGGGCTCTGCACCACTCTGATCACCGACGAGGCGACAGCGAATCAGTTGCTGGGGCGCACAGAGCCCGCACACGCAGCAAAGCAGAACGAAGGAGTGACGTGACCATCGAACCCATGACGCCGCCCGCGCGAACCCTCGCACCGGCGACCCGGGCCGTGGATGTGCTGGGGGGCGACCTCACCGAGGCCAGTCTGCGCCGGTATCTGAACGGCATCCCGGGTGTCGACGCTGTCGGACTCGAGCAGCGCGCCGCCGGTCTTGGAACGCGTTCCATCAAGACGACGAGCAAGGCCTGGGCGCTCGACAAGATCATCGAACTCATCGATCTGACCACCCTCGAGGGAGCGGACACTCCCGGCAAGGTGCGATCCCTCGTCGCGAAGGCGCTCACGCCCGATCCCAGCGACCTCTCGACGCCGCGTCCCGCCGCCGTGTGCGTCTACGGTGACATGGTGCCGTACGCGGTCGAAGCGCTCGGCGGCGCGCATGCTGCGCGGTTCCGCGCCGAGCGAGGCGCCTCGGGGGGCGTGAACGTGGCCGCGGTTGCCACGGCCTTCCCGAGCGGGCGCGCATCCCTCGCCGTCAAATTGGCAGACACAGCGGATGCCGTGGCCGCGGGCGCCGACGAGATCGACATGGTCATCGACCGTGGCGCCTTTCTCTCCGGTCGCTACGGGCTCGTCTTCGACGAGATCGCGGCCGTCAAAGAATCCTGCCGACGCTCCGACGGCTCGCATGCGCACCTCAAGGTCATCCTGGAGACCGGCGAACTCAACACCTACGACAACGTGCGCCGTGCCTCCTGGCTCGCGATCCTCGCCGGGGGCGACTTCATCAAGACGTCGACGGGCAAGGTGTCACCGGCCGCCACGCTGCCGGTGACGTTACTGATGCTCGAGGTCGTGCGCGACTGGTACAAGCTCACCGGCGAGCAGATCGGGGTGAAGCCCGCCGGTGGCATCCGCTCGTCGAAGGATGCGATCAAATACCTGGTGACCGTCGCCGAGACCGCGGGCGAGCAGTGGCTGCAGCCGCACCTGTTCCGGTTCGGGGCATCGAGCTTGCTGAACGACGTTCTGCTGCAGCGCCAGAAGCTGAAGACCGGGCACTACTCCGGCGCCGACTACGTCACCATCGACTAACCGAAAGACTTCGAACCCATGAGTTTTCTCGAATATGCACCGGCCCCGGAGTCGCGCTCGATCCTGAATCTGCGCGACCAGTACGGCCTGTTCATCGACGGCGAGTTCGTCGACGGCAACGGCACGCCGTTCACCACCATTTCGCCGGCGAGCGAGGAGCGCATCGCGACCATCGCGACCGCGAACACATCCGATATCGACAAGGCCGTCGCGGCCGCCCGTCGTGCCTACGAGCGCACCTGGTCGCGGATGAGCGGCAGCGACCGCGGCAAGTACTTGTTCCGCATCGCGCGGCTCGTGCAGGAGCGCGCTCGCGAATTGGCTGTCGCGGAAAGCCTCGACAACGGCAAGCCGATCAAGGAGAGCCGCGACGTCGACATCCCACTTGTCGCCGCCTGGTTCTTCTACTACGCCGGATGGGCGGACAAGCTCGATCACGCAGGCCTCGGTCCCGCGCCGCGCGCGCTCGGCGTGGCGGCGCAGGTCATCCCGTGGAACTTCCCCCTGCTCATGCTCGCTTGGAAGATCGCGCCGGCACTGGCCGCCGGAAACACGGTGATTCTGAAGCCGGCCGAGACGACCCCGCTGACCGCCCTGCTGTTTGCGGAGATCGTGCAGCAGGCCGGCTTGCCCGCGGGCGTGGTGAACATCGTCACCGGCGCCGGGGAGACCGGACGTGACCTGGTCAACCACCCCGACGTGAACAAGGTGGCCTTCACCGGTTCCACCGCCGTTGGCCGTGAGATCGCCCGCGCCGTCGCGGGAACCGACAAGAAGCTGACGCTCGAACTGGGCGGCAAGGCCGCGAACATCGTCTTCGACGACGCGCCGATCGACCAGGCCGTCGAAGGCATCGTCAACGGCATCTTCTTCAATCAGGGTCACGTCTGCTGTGCCGGATCCCGGCTCCTCGTGCAGGAGAGCATCCACGACGAGGTCGTCGACCGGCTCAAAACGCGACTTTCGACGCTGCGGCTCGGCGACCCGCTTGACAAGAACACGGATATCGGGGCGATCAACAGCGCCGAGCAACTGCAGCGCATCCGCGAGCTCTCCGACATCGGGGAGGCCGAGGGTGCGGATCGCTGGACCGCTGACTGCGCGATCCCGGAGAACGGATTCTGGTTCGCGCCGACGATCTTCGACAACGTGTCGACGAGCCACCGGATCGCGCGCGAAGAGATCTTCGGACCGGTACTGTCGGTGCTCACTTTCCGCACGCCGGCGGAGGCGATCGCCAAAGCGAACAACACGCCGTATGGACTCTCGGCCGGCATCTGGTCGGACAAGGGCAGCCGCATCCTCGCCGTCGCGGACAAGTTGCGCGCTGGTGTGGTGTGGGCGAACACCTTCAACCGTTTCGACCCGGCGAGCCCTTTCGGCGGGTACAAGGAGTCGGGCTACGGACGCGAGGGCGGTCGTCACGGGCTGGCCGCATACCTCAAGCCCGGCCGCGAACTGCCTGCCGCGCTGCGCGCATCCTCCTCGTCCACCGCCAAGGCCCGCAAGGGAGCCACGAAATGAGCCGACTGACCGTGCCGAAGACCTACAAGCTGTACATCGGCGGCAAGTTCCCGCGCAGCGAATCGGGTCGCACGTACGAGATCCTGTCGGCCAAGGGAGCATTCCTCGCCAATGCCGCCAGGGGTTCTCGCAAGGACGCCCGCGACGCCGTCGTGGCCGCGCGCTCGGCGCTCGGGGGATGGGCGGGCGCGACCGCATACAACCGCGGCCAAGTGCTCTACCGCATCGCCGAACTCCTGGAGGGCCGTCGCGCCCAGTTCGTCGACGAGATCGTGCAGGCTGAGGGCGTTTCGGCTGCCAAAGCGACTGCCCAGGTGGACGAGGCGATCGACCGCTGGGTCTGGTATGCGGGATGGGCGGACAAGTTCGCGCAGGTGGTGGGCAACGCGAATCCCGTCGCCGGACCGTACTTCAACATCTCGGTGCCCGAGCCGACCGGTGTCGTGGCCATCGTGGCTCCGCAGGGGGACAGCCTGCTCGGCTTCGTCAGCGCCGTGGCGCCGGCTCTCGTCGCCGGTAACACCGTCGTGGTCGTCGCCAGCGAGCGTTTCCCGCTTTCGGCGATCAGCCTGGGCGAGGTGCTCGCGACGAGCGACGTCCCGGGCGGCGTGGTAAACATCCTCACCGGATCGCCGGCCGAGATCGCGCCATGGCTCGCGTCGCACGCCGACGTCAATGCGCTCGACCTCGTCGGAGCGGGCGAGCTCGATTGGGTCGACCTGCAGATCGCCGCTGCCGACACCCTCAAGCGGGTCCTCCCGCCGGAGAACGGTGCCGAGGCGGCCGCGCCGTCGCTCGACCGTATCGCTTTCTTCACCGAGACCAAGACCGTCTGGCACACCAAGTCGCTCATCTGACGTGCAATCGCGGTCAAGTGCGGCTCTTCGGGTGGCGCGAGCGCGCATCCCGGGGGAGGATGGAGCACACAACTAGGAGGTGCGATGTCGGATTTTGGACCGACGGCACTCGTCGGGGACAGTCTTGTGCAAGGTGGGGACTGGCAGGCGTGGCTACCGGGGGAAGCAATCTACAACTTCGGCGTGGGCGGTGACACCACCGACGACGTGATCGCGCGGCTGCCGGATGTGATCAACGCCGCGCCCGCGATCGTGGCCGTTCTGATCGGCACGAACGACCTCGCCTGGCGGCGCTCGGTGGAGCACGTGGTTCGTAACGTGGAGACCATCCTGGTGACGTTGCGGCGGGAACTGCCGGAGGCACGCATCCTGGTGCAGTCGGTGCTGCCTCGCGGTCACGAGTTCGCGGACAACATCCGCGACATCAATCGCCACCTGTGGCAGTTCTCCCCGACCGTTCACGCGCAGTGGCTCGACCTGTGGCCGGCGTTCGCGCTCGAGGACGGCGAGCTGAACCCAACGTTCAGCGAGGATCGCCTGCACCTCAACGAGGCCGGATATCACGCCTGGGTCGAGGAACTCGTCCCCGCCCTGGAACGACTGCGGCAGCAGCCACCGACGAGTCGAGCGATCACGCTGCCCGATCTGCGCTGACAGACGCCTATTCCCCGGCTTCCCCGGCGCTATTCCCCGGCGGCCTTGCGGAACGATGCCTCTGCGACATCGGAGAAGAGCACGAATCGTACGCGCTCGACGGGGCCGAAGGAGGCGGCGAGCACAGCCCGAACGGTGCTGACGGCGATCCGGGCCGCATCGTCCATAGGCCACCCGTAGATGCCCGCCGAGATGGCCGGGAACGCCACGGTCGCAGCGCCGAGTTCGCGGGCGACCCGCAGTGACGACCGGTATGCGTTCTGCAGCAGCTCGGTGCGATCTTCCCGGGCCGACCAGACCGGTCCCACGGTGTGGATCACCCACTCGGCCCGGAGGTCACCGGCGGTCGTGGCCACCGCTTGCCCCGTCGGCAGACCGTCCGGCAGTGTGGTCGCACGCAGTTCACGGCAAGCCTCGAGGATGCTGGGACCGCCGGCGCGGTGGATGGCCCCGTCCACTCCGCCTCCGCCGAGCAGCGAGCTGTTGGCCGCGTTGACGATCGCATCCACTCGCTCGTCGGTGATGTCGCCCCGCACGATCTCGATGATGTCGTTCACGCTCAACCCCGGTTGTTGGAGAGTTCGTAGACCTTGAGCAGTTCCACGATGGCGTTGTCCCGCTCGCTGCCGCCTTCTTCGAACATCTCTGAGACGTGCGTCTTGAGGTGGTTCTCGACGAGGAGCTTGTTGAGGGAGCCGAGGGACTTCTGAATGGCGAGCGACTGGGTGATGATGTCGATGCAGTACTCCTCGTTCTCGATCGCCTTCTCGAGGCCGCGCAGCTGGCCTTCGAGGATGCGCGTGCGGTGCATTGCCCGTTTCTTGATGTCTGCGATCACTCGTCCAGAATAGCGCCTCGATCCCTTATACCCCTATGGGGTATGTGCTAGCGTGGGGAACATGCAGACGACCTACGACATCCAAGGAATGACCTGCGCGCACTGCGTGCGATCGGTGAGTGAGGAACTCGTCGCGCTCGACGGCGTCAGCGCTGTTTCGGTAGACCTGCCGAGCGGTGTCGCCACCGTCACCAGCACCTCCGCGCTCGACGAGGGGGACGTGCGGGCCGCCGTCGAGGAGGCGGGTTACGTGCTCGCGAGACCCGGGATGCTGCCGCTCGTATGACGACGGCCGTCTCGTCCGGAGCATCCCCGGCTACCGCGGAGCTCGATCTCGCGATCGAGGGGATGACGTGCGCCAGCTGCGTGGCCAGGGTCGAGAAGCGGCTCGGACGCCTGCACGGCGTCTCGGCCAGCGTGAACCTGGCCACGGAACGGGCGCGCGTCGTCTTTCCGGTTGGGCTCGATCCGGCTGCTCTGGTCGCGGAGGTGCAGAAGGCCGGCTATGGCGCGCACGTTGTCGAGAGGGCGCGGCCCGAGCCTCGTGCACCGCGGGCGCCCCTGGGTCTTCGGCTGGTCGTGAGTGCGATCCTGGCCGTGCCGGTCATCCTGCTCGCCATGGTTCCCTCCTGGCAGTTCTGGGGTTGGCAGTGGGTGTCGCTCGTGCTCACGACGCCGGTGGTGTTGTGGGGCGGCTGGCCCTTCCACCGCGCAACGGCGGTGAACCTGCGGCACGGCGCAGTGACGATGGACACACTCGTCACTCTGGGGACCGCCGCCGCGTATCTCTGGTCGGTGTGGGCACTGGTCTTCGGGATGGCGGGCCGGCTCGGGCTGCAGCATCCGTTCTCTTTCGTGGTCGAACCGGGCTCGGCCTCCGACGCGCTGTACCTGGAAGTGGCCGCGGGAGTCACTACTTTCTTGCTGCTCGGGCGATTCATCGAGGACCGGTCGAAGGGTCGCGCGGGATCTGCCCTTCGGTCGCTGCTGGAGGCCGGTGCGAAGGACGTGGCCAGGCTGACCCCCGACGGCCGCGAGGAGCGCATCCCCATTGCCGTCCTGGCCGTCGGTGACCTGTTCGTGACCCGGCCGGGGGAGAAGGTCGCGACCGACGGAACAGTCGCCGACGGCGCGGCCGCGATCGACGCAAGCGCGATGACCGGCGAGTCCGTGCCCGTCGAGGTGACCGTGGGCGACGTCGTCGCGGGTGGGACGATCGTGCACGGCGGGTCCGTCGTGGTTCGTGCGACGCACGTCGGGGCGGAGACGCAGCTCGCCCGGATGGCGAAGCTGGTCGAGGAGGCGCAGCTCGGCAAGGCGGGCATCCAGCGGCTCGCCGACCGGATCTCGGGCGTCTTCGTGCCCGTGGTCATCGCACTCGCTCTGGCGACCTTCGCCGGGTGGATGGTCCTCGCCGGCTTCGGCGGGTCCGGCGGGTCCGGCGGGCTTGCATCCGCGATCACCGCTGCTTTCGCGGTGCTGATCGTGGCCTGCCCGTGCGCCCTCGGTCTGGCCACGCCGACCGCGCTGCTGGTCGGCACCGGACGCGCAGCCCAGCTGGGCATCCTCATCCGCGGTCCGGAGGTGCTCGAGCGCACCGGTCGCATCGACACCATCGTCTTCGACAAGACCGGAACGCTGACCACCGGGCGGATGACGCTCGCCGACGTGACCGTCGCGCTTGGCTGGACAGCCGGTGACGTGCTGCGTCTCGCCGGCGCGGTCGAGCGCGGCTCGGAGCATCCGATCGGGCGGGCTGTCGCCGCGGCGACCGAAGCGAACCTTGCCGTCAGGGACTTTCGCGCCACGGCCGGGTTCGGCGTGAGCGGGGTCGTCGAGGATCGTCGGGTGGTCGTCGGCCGCGCGGACCAAGTCGGCCGGATGCTCGTGGAGCCGTGCGAAGACCGGCTCTCGACTGCACTGAGCACTGCGCAGTCCCAGGGGGCGACGGCCGTGCTGGTGGCCGTCGACGGCATGGCTGTCGGCGTGCTCAGCGTCATCGATCCGCTGAAAGCCGACGCCGGCGAGGCGATCGCGCGGGTGCGTGCGTTGGGGCTGGAGCCCGTTGTGCTGAGCGGTGACCACGAGGCCAGTGTGCGGGCCGTGGTGAGCCCTCTGGCGATCCAGGAGATCATCGGTGGCGTGTCACCCGCCGGAAAGGCCGAAGCGATCAAGAACCTGCAGGGGGAGGGGCGTCGCGTGGCGATGGTCGGCGACGGAGTGAACGATGCCGCGGCGCTCGCCACCGCGGATCTCGGCATCGCGATGGGATCGGGTTCCGATGTCGCGATCGAGGCGGCGGACCTGACCTTGCTGCGCTCAGATCCCGTTCTCGTCGCCGACGCGATCCGGCTCTCCCGCAAGACGCTCGCGATCATCCGGGGCAATCTGTTCTGGGCCTTCGCGTACAACGTCGCAGCCTTGCCGATCGCGGCGTCGGGGTTGCTCAACCCGATGATCGCGGGCGCGGCGATGGCATTCTCGAGCGTGTTCGTCGTGCTCAACAGTCTGCGACTTCGCACTTTCCACTGAATCGTGGCGGCGGGGCATTTCGACTGTGTCCACCGCGTTCGGCTGGTCATATCGCACGGAAATGACCCGCCGGCTGCAGGTCCGGGGCGTGGCGACGAAAATCACCCTAGAACGGGGGGTGTGGGAGGACATACCGGGGGGTCTATCCTCCAGCTAAGGGGTTGAGAAATATTCGTTTTACAGGAAAGGCCCGACTTTGCTGAAGAACCTCAGCCCGCTGCTGTCCGGTGCGCTTTTAACCGCGCTCGATTCCATGGACGATGGCGACACGCTTACGCTTGTCGGCAGCGGCTACCCAGTGCAAGAAATTGTTTCACCCGTCATTCATCTAGGGGAGGTGACCACGGAGGCCGCGGCCGACGCGATCCTCAGCGTTCTTCCTCTCGCCTCCGACGACCCATCGCCGATCAAGTTCCTCGATCTCGGCGAAGAGACCTACGATGTGCCAGACGTCGCGTTCGCAGTGAACGGCATCGCGTCCGATGCCGAACTCCGCCGCGTAGCGATGACCCGTCTGGAGCTCGACGAGTTCGTCGCGCTCGCCCGCCGATCCGTGATCACCATCCGCGTGGGGTCGGACGCTCCACCGTGTGCGTTCCTCCTGAGGAAAGGTCCCTGCTGACACAGCCGGCCGCCGCGCCCGTGGAGGTCCCCCAACGGGCGCGGCGCCCCTCCCTCGTGATCTTCAGCGGCTGTCCACGGCTGACGTAGACTCGACTTTCGTGTCCCGTCCCGCCACCAACCAGCCCGCATTCACTCGCGTCGCCCTCGCGCCGGGGCTTCTCGGAGCCATCGTGCTCGTCGCCGGTCTCGCTCTCATCGGCGGTGACTGGTACCTCTACGTGCGGTACGCAGTGACCATCCTCGCGCTGATCCTCTGCGTCTTCGCCGGGCAGGCGAAAGGATGGTGGTGGCTGGCAGCGCTGATCCCGATCGCGGTGGTCTGGAACCCGGTGTGGCCGATTCCGTTCGACGATCTGGTGCTGCGCGGGCTTCACGTCGTGGGAGCCGTGCTGTTCGTCGCCGTCGCCGTGAACGTCAAGGTGCCGACGGAGCAACGCCGATAAAGTCCGGGTGTGGCCTCCGGGCCGAATCGTCGCGTAAACTATCGCGTGTGCCACGTTCTGTGGTGCGCACACCGGCGTTCGCATCCGGATTCTGCATCCGGCCACCGCGTCGAACCTCTAACGTCTACCGGCGTCCCGCCCTTTTCGGCCGGGGCGCACGCGGTCTCGGCGACCGCCCTCTCCCTCTGGAGGACCATGTCTCGTTCCGGTCAGCGCACTTCTTCGACGCGCCCGCAGCAGCAGCGGCGCACGCGCCACGCGAACAACGACGGGCTGATTCCTGTTCTGGCCCGCAAAGTGCGCGAAGTGGAGGCGAAGGCCGCGGACGGCAAGAAGCTCGGCCCGACCAATCGCACCAAATTCCAGGTCATCGCCTTCCTGATGCGCGAGGAGCGGGCGCGGGCCAAGACCGACAGCGAGCTGAGTGACCCGGCGCGTGCCGAACAGCTCAAGCGTCTCGACGGCATCGCGACGATCCTGGCGAAGACCGCTGCGCGGGATACGTCACTGATCTCACTGCTCGAGAGCGAGTCTCCGCCCACAGCGACAGCGCAGAAGATGCGCCGCGACTGGCTGCTGGAGTCGGGAACAGAATTGAGTCCGGACGACCTCATCATCACCATCGACCGTCCCGTGGCCAAGCAGGAGAGCATGATCCCGGCCGAGTTGGCCGAGAAGCAGGTGATTCCGCAGTCGGTGCGGGCGCGACAGCTGTCGAACCCGTTCCTCGCCCCCGACTTCTCGAAGGCCCAGGCGGCCGCGCCCGCCCCGCGCCGTCGACTGGATTCATGGGAGCTGCTCGGCCCGCTGTTCAAATCTTTCGAATACGGAGCGGGCGGTCAGGCCGCCAGCATGGACCTGCCCCCCGCGCCTCCGATCGATCGGTATTCCCCACCCGGCATGGAACTCATGCACCACCAGGCGCGCTTCGTCGAGAGCACCCGGCTCGGACACCGAAGCTTTCTGCTGGCGGACGAGCCCGGCCTCGGAAAGACCGCGCAATCGCTGCTCGCGGCCTCTGTCTCAGGCGCTTATCCGCTCCTGGCCATCGTGCCCAACGTCGTGAAGATGAACTGGGCTCGCGAGGTGGAGCTCTGGACCCCGCACCGGCGGGCCACCGTCATCCACGGCGACGGCGAAGGCCTGGACGCGTTCGCCGACGTGGTCATCGTCAACTACGAGGTGCTCGACCGCCACCTCGCCTGGCTGAGCACCCTCGGCTTCAAAGGGATGGTCGTCGACGAGGCGCACTTCATCAAGAACCTGCACTCTCAGCGCTCCAAGTACGTGCTCGGCCTCGCTGACGCGATCCGTGCATCCGGCGACCCGCTCCTCATCGCGCTGACCGGAACGCCGCTGATCAACGACATCGACGACTTCAAGGCGATCTGGCAGTTCCTCGGCTGGATCGACGGCAACAAGCCGACGACCGAGCTGATGGAGAGCCTGGAGGAGACCGGCCTCACTCCGGCCGACTTCGGCTTCTACGCCGCCGCGCGCGAGTCGGTCATCGACCTGGGCATCGTCCGCCGCCGCAAGGTGGACGTGGCCGCCGACCTCCCGAGCCGCCGCGTGGTCGACCTGCCGGTGGAGCTGGACGGCGACCTCGGCCGCTCGATCATGCAGGCCGAGAAAGAGCTTGCCGCGCGGCTGGTCGCCAAGTTCAACCGCGCCGCCGCCGCCGGCCGCCCCGACTCGTTCGACGGCGACGACGAGGCGCACCGCAAGCACCTCATCCGGCTGGTCGCGCAGTCCGAGCTGGAGGAGGCGAAGTCGGCCAAGACCGGCGACAACGTCTTCACGATGGTCCGCAAGATCGGTCAGGCGAAGGCCGGCCTCGCCTCCGACTACACCGCCCAGCTGGCCCGGTCGGTCGGCAAGGTCGTCTTCTTCGCCAAGCACATCGACGTGATGGACGCCGCCGAGGAGGCCTTCGCGGCCCGCGACCTGAAGACGATCTCCATCCGCGGCGACCAGTCGGCGCTGGCCAGGCAGAAGGAGATCGACGCGTTCAACAACGATCCGGAGGTCGCCGTCGCGGTCTGCTCGCTCACCGCGGCGGGCGTCGGCCTCAACCTCCAGGCCGCGTCGAACGTCGTGCTGGCCGAGCTGTCGTGGACGGCCGCCGAGCAGACGCAGGCGATCGACCGCGTGCACCGCATCGGTCAGGACGAACCGGTGACGGCGTGGCGGATCGTCGCGGCGCAGACGATCGATTCGAAGATCGCCGAGCTCATCGACGCGAAGCAGGGCCTCGCCGCCCGCGCACTCGACGGCAGCGACGTGGAGATCGGCTCGGCGGACTCCGTGCAGCTGGCGGCGCTCATCAACCTCCTCGAGAACGCCCTCGACTGACGGCGGCCCGGCCGCGGCGGCCTGTGCAGGCCGGACTCAGGCGAGTTCGGCGTCGTCCGGGTCGAGCGGGACGGGCCTGTCGTCGTCCGGGACGAGGCGATCGTCCTGCTCGTCCTCGTCGACGGGGACGTCGTCGGGGTCGTGGATGACGGGTTCCGGTTCGTAGTCGCCTTCCTGCGCTTCGC
>DASYGJ010000066.1:0-23660 GCA_035999915.1 Leifsonia sp. | reverse complement strand
TCGTCATTGCCGCCGGCCTGAGCCTTCGAGGTCGCGATGCGCAGTCCGATCGCTAGCGACACCAGCTGCTGTTGGGAGCCGTCGTGCAGGTCGCGTTCCAGTCGGCGCCGGGCGAGGTATCCCTCTTCCACGATGCGGAGGCGGGAGTCGCGCACCTCCTGCAGCGTGCGTTCGAGCCGGTGCCGCAACCTGTCGTTGTCGACCGAAAGCAGCAGAGCCGAGGAGACGGCGTCGAGCAGTCGATCGTCCTGGGTGAGGGCGACGTCGTGCTCGATCAGCGCGATCGGTCCCTGGTCCGAGTCGATGGCGAGGGTCGACCGGCCAGGGCGATCGACGGACGCGCCGTCGGGCTTTCTCTCACCGTCAGACGTCTCGTAGCCGTGAAGTTGCTCATCCCACCAGAAGACCCGCAGGGAGCTGTCGTGCAAGGTTCGCGCGAGACTCGATTCCCAGAGGGTGCGGTCCACTTTGTCGCGGGCGACGATCACCAGGTCGGCCACCCGGGAACGCAGCCCGCGAGCATAGAGGACGCCGCCGACGAACGCCGGTGGGATCAAGGCGATGGCCGCGGGCGGGATGAACTGCAGCCAGCCGCCGTCCCAGCCGAGCGTGAAACTCACCGAATCCTGAACGGTTCCGTAGCACCAGATCAGCAGCGCGAGCGGCATCACGAACGCCACGCGCCGGGCGGGAAGGGTGCTCAGGAACCAGCGCATCGTCAGCCGCACCGCCACGGTGAGCATCAGGGCGAGCCCGACGATGCGCCACGCGAGGCCCAGCCAGTAGTCGGCGCCGTCGCTCGGCAGCAGTGCATAGGCGTTGGTGACGCAGCCGCACTCCGCCGGGGTCGGTGAGGAAAAGAGCAGGATGCCCGCGAACCTCACGAGGAAAGCTCCCAGCACGGCGAACACCATGACCCGGTCGAACCGCGCGACGACTCGGCCGGCCGGATAGCAGAGGACAAGCGCGCCCACCCCCACCGCCCAGAGATCGGTGACGCCCGCCAGCAAGGGCCAGACCCACGCGAGACCCCGGGTGAGCGGATACCAGGCTCCGGCCGTCCAAAAAGCCGAGGCGCCCACCATCAACCAGCCAGGCAGGGGGCTGCGCACGATCCGCCAGGCGATGATGGCGCACAGTGCATAGACGACACCCACCATGACGAAGACGATGGCCCAGCCGAGACCGGAGGGGCGCGGGCCGTAGTTGTTCGTGACGGCGCTCATCACCTGGGCGAGCACGTTCGACGCGATCGCGACGACCACTGCCAGGGCGCGGAGCGAGATTCGCGCGGCCCTCATTTCAGTCGTCCCGGCCCAGAAACCGCAGAACGGCGAGCACGCGCCGATGGCCTTCGGCGGATTCTTCCACACCGAGCTTCGTCATGATGTGGCCGATGTGCGACTCGACCGTGCGAAGGCTGAGGCGCAGGTCGGAGGCGATTCCGGCATTGGACTTGCCTTCGGCCATCAGCCGGATGACATCGCGCTCACGTGAGGAGAGCGTGTCGAGCGAAGCTTCGGCCGAGTGAGCGGAGACCAGGAGGGCGACTACTTCGGGATCGACGACAGAGCCACCCGCGGCGACGCTTCGCACGGCGTTGACGAGCGTTCCGCCGTCTGCGATGCGATCTTTGAGCAGGTAACCGGTTCCGCTGCCGGCGCTCATCGCGCGGATGGCGTAGGCGGCGGTGGTGTACATCGACAACAGCAGAACGCCGACGGACGAACCGGATGCGCGCAGCTGTTCGAGAGCACGGAGACCCTCGTCCGTGTGGGTCGGCGGCATCTTGATGTCGAGCACGACTGCGTCGACGGCAGGATCATCGGCGACGACCTCGAGCAGTTCCGCCGCCGAGCCGACCGAGGAGATCACATCGATTCCGCCGGAGCGCAGAATCTGACCGATCCCCTCCCGCAACAGCACGGCGTCATCCGCCACCGCGACTCGAAGCGCGCGCGAATCCTTGCTCTCACCCGCCGACACGCGCTTACCTTAGCAGGCTCCGGATGGCCTCACCGCTCAGCTCCGCCTTGCTGATGAAGCCCTCCGCACCGCTGTCTTCAACACGGTGGCCGTAGTCCTGCGAGGCTCGGCTCGAGGTGAGAACTACCGCTGCGCCGGTAGCGTGCATCGCCGGAACGAGGTCGAATCCGTTCCCGTCGGGAAGGCCGACGTCGAGCAGCACCACGTCGGGTGCGAGCCGTCGGCTCAGTTCGATGCCGCTCTCGCCCGTGTCGGCGTCACCGACGACGGAGAAGCGTTCCAGCTTCAGCAGTTCCGCCGCTTGTGCGCGAAAGCGTGCGTGGTCATCGACGATCACAACACGGAGGCACATGCAGACAATCATGGCCGCAGAGGAGCGCGCGCCGCATCCGTGCTACCACCGAGGGTAAAGCGGTGGCCCCCCGGATGTGGGTCTGGTGCCGCGACGGCCAACATGGTTAACACGCCGGCCAGAACCCGAAGGTGGCGCGCCTGGCCCGACAGGCGCCACCCCTGGTCCGAGCGGAACAGCGAGGAGAAAGGCCCATGTTCACCGCAACCCGACCCGCACGGACACGCAACGCCGAATTCGACGGCGCGTCGTTCAGTGCGGAGTTGAACATGGACCGATCCTCGCCCAGTCACCCCGACCTCGAGCGCGAATCGGGCCTCGAACGCGAATTGGCTCGCCTGGTCGAGCGCCACGGCCTGCCGCTCGTCGTTCTCGACATCGGCCGGGCCGCGCGCCAGTACCGGTCGCTGCGCGAGGCGTTCCCAGCGGTCGACGTCTCCTTCGACGTGAGCGCGCTCGCGCATCCGGCGCTCATCTCGGCGATCGACGCGGAAGGCGGCTCCTTCGCGGTCGCCCACGACGGCGTCCTCTCCGCGCTCACTGCGGCAGGAGCCGACCTGTCGAAGGTGCTGCACGCGACATCGGTCACACACCCGCACGAAGTACTCGCCGCCTACAACGCGGGTGTGCGGCGCTTCGTCGTCGACGGCGCGAGAGACATCGAGAAGTTCGCCGGGCATCCGGCCGACCTTCGGCTGATCGTGCGGCTCCGCCCAGAGCTGAGCCGGCAGCTGGGCCCGCGCGCCGCCCACGCGCTCCCCCGCGGTGTCCGGCCGGAGGATGCGCCGGCTCTCGTCGGCTTCGGCGCCAGCCTGGGCGTGCGCGTCGCGGGATTCTCGCTGAGCCTGCCTGAAGTCGCCACCCCGCAACAATACGTGGCCGCCATCGCTCGCACGATCGGCCTGATGGCCGACATCGAGACGGCGACCCGCATCCGATTCGACACACTCGATCTCGGCGACGATTTCCCGGGGCGTGCCGTACGGCGAGCGACCGACCGCTCGGAACTCGACAAGGCCATCCGCGCCATCATCGCCCCCGCCACGTCGCATGTCAACGTCACGGCCACGGCCGGCCGTGCAGTGACGAGCGGATGCATCACCATCGTCGCCGGCACGATCGAACGCGACGTTGATCCCCTGCTCGCCAGCGAGTGCATCGACGACGGAGCGAGCGTCGCGGTCGTGGGGGCCCCGGAAACCGTCACGGCTTCCGGCCGCGCTCCGTTCTTCCGCGTGCCCAGCTTCCGCGTTCTGGCGCACACCCCCAATCCGGTGCACCGCATCCTTCGGCGCGGCGACCGGCGC
Organism: Leifsonia sp.; assembly: GCA_035999915.1. Lineage (GTDB taxonomy): Bacteria > Actinomycetota > Actinomycetes > Actinomycetales > Microbacteriaceae > Leifsonia. Next base: position 20,015 of record DASYGJ010000066.1, on the reverse strand, counting down.
GGGCCACAGACCGGGTCGTCGGCGGGCTGACCACCTCAACCCTTACAGCCCGCCGCACCACCACGGCGGCGAGGACGGGAGGTGGCTTCCCTCCCGTCCTCGCCGGTACGTCAATACCTCAGTACGTTAGCGCCTCAGCACCTCACACCAGAGAATCCCGCCAGGCGGCGTGCAACTGCGCGAACCGGCCCGTGCCGCCGATGAGGTCGACGGGGATGCCGTCCTCGACGATCTTCCCGTGCTCCATCACGAGCACGCGGTCAGCGATCGCCACGGTCGACAGGCGGTGCGCGATGATGACGGCGGTGCGGTCGGCAAGCAAAGTCTGCAGCGCCTCCTGCACCAGACGCTCGCTCGGGATGTCGAGCGAGCTCGTCGCCTCATCGAGGATGAGCACCGCTGGGTTCGCGAGGAACGCCCGCGCGAAGGAGACCAACTGTCGCTGGCCCGCCGAGACGCGGCCGCCCCGCTTGTTCACGTCGGTGTCGTATCCGTTGGGCAGCCCCTGAATGAACTGGTCCGCGCCCACCGCTCGCGCGGCGTCGACGATCTCCTCGCGGGTGGCGTCCGGCTTGCCGAGAGCGATGTTGTCGGACACCGACCCGCTGAACAGGTAAGCCTCCTGGGTGACCATCACGATGGCTCGACGCAGGTCTTTCGGGTGCAGATCGCGAAGATCCACGCCGTCGAGTGCGACCGTTCCATCGCTCGGGTCGTAGAACCGCGAGATCAGTTTGGCCAGTGTGGACTTTCCAGCGCCGGTCGAGCCCACCAAGGCGATGGTCTGCCCCGCGGGGATGTCCAGGCTGAACTTCGGCAGGATCACGCGGTCTTTCTTGTAGGCGAACGTCACCTCGTCGAAGCTCACGTGGCCCTTCGCATTCCAGAGGTCAACCGCCTGCACCGGATCGGGGACCGTCGGCTCTTCCTCCAGCACGCCCGAGATCTTCTCCAACGCCGCCGCTGCCGACTGGTAGGAGTTGTAGAACATCGCCATCTCCTCCATCGGGTCGAAGAACCGCCGCGTGTACAGCAGCGCCGCCAGCAGCACGCCGATCGCGACCTGCCCATCGGCGACCCGGAAGCCGCCGATCGCCAGTACGACGCCGACCGTCACGTTGCCGATCATCACGAGGCCGGGGTCGAAGATCCCGAACAGCTGGATGACGCGCGCGTTCACGTCGCGGTAGTCCTCCACGAGGCCGCCGAACTCTTTCTCGTTGCGCTTCTCCTTGCGGAACGCCTTGACCGCGCGGATGCCCGTCATGGTCTCGACGAACTGCACGATGAGCTTGGCCGAAGCCACCCGCGAGATGCGGAACAGCACCTGCGAGCGCTTCTGGAACCAGCGCGTGAGAAAGTACAGCGGAACGAGCGAGCAGACCAGTACGACACCGCTCACCCAGTCGAGCGTGAACAGCGCGATGGCGATGAACAGCATGTACAGGAAGCCCTGCACGAGCTGGTTGATGCCCGAGTCCAGCAGTTCGCGGATCGAGTCAAGGTCGCTGGTCTGACGCGAGATGATGCGGCCGGACGTGTACGACTCGTGGAACTCGAGGCTGAGCTTCTGGGTGTGCAGGAACACCCGCTTGCGCAGATCGATCAGGATGGCCTGGCTGACCCGCGCGCTGAGCACCGTATACCAGGCGATCAGCACAGCGCCGATCACGCCGGTGAACAGGTATGCAGCACCGGCCGCTGCGAGCGGGAACCAGTTCTGCTTGAGCAGGGCGGGCAGGCCGTTGTCGATCCCGAACGCGATGATCGCGGGGCCGGCCACCTGACCGGCGGTGCTGATCACGACCACGATCGCGATCAGGATCAGCCGCAGGCGCAGCGGGCGCATCAGCGACCCGAGCAGGCGCAGAGAGCGCCGGCGGATCTGCCGGCTCTCCTCTTTCGTGAAGTCGTTGCGCTCTTCGCCCTCGACTCCCAGGACGGATGCGGTGCTCACAGGTTCACCTCCTGAAGGATCTCGCGGTTCTCTTCGTCTTCCAGGCTGGAGATGACGAAGCGGTAATGCTCGCTGGAGGCGAGCAGGTCGTGGTGCGTTCCGACGGCCGTGATGCGGCCGTTCTCCAGCAGGGCCACGCGGTCCGCCAGCATCACCGTCGATGGACGGTGCGCCACGACGAGCGCGGTGGTCGCGGCCAGAACCCGGCGGAGGGCCGCCTCGACGAGCGCCTCCGTGTCCACATCCAGTGCCGACAGCGGGTCGTCGAGCACCAGCACCGACGGATTCGCGGCGACGGCGCGGGCGAGCGCCAGGCGTTGCCGTTGACCGCCGGAGAGGCTCAGCCCCTCCTCACCGACCTTCGTCTCGACGCCCTCGGGCAGCTCGTAGACGAATCCGGCCTGAGCGATCTCGAGCGCCTCGGTGAGCACCGCTTCGGCCTCATCCGACTGCACGTCGAGGTCGTCGCGACCGAGCAGCACGTTCTCCCGCACGGACGCCGAGAACAGCGTCGCATCCTCGAACGCCATGGCCAGGCTCTTGCGGAGGTCGTATCGGCTGAGGTCGCGCACGTCGACGTCGTCGATTCGGATCGACCCACCGGTCACGTCGTACAGTCGCGTGGTGAGGGCCGTGAGCGTGGACTTTCCAGATCCCGTGAGTCCCACCAGCGCCATGGTCTCTCCCGGCTCGATCGTGAGCGCGATTCCGTCGAGCAGGTCGGGGAACCTCTCCGGCGAGTCCTGGTAACGGAAGTGCACCGCGTCGAACACGAGCTCCCCGCGTGGATTCTCGATCTTCTTCGGGTGTTCCGGGTCCACGATCGTGTTGATCTCGTCCATCACCTCGAAGAACCGGTCAGCGGCCGTCCGGGTGTCGAACGTCATCGACAGCAGGAAGCCGATCGACTCGACAGGGAACCGCAGCACGGTCGCGGTCGCGAAGAACGCCACCAGCTCGCCGACGGAGAGCTCCCCCCGCGACGACAGCCACACGCCGACCATCAGGCAGAGACCGAAAGCCACGTCGGGCACCAGCAGCAGCCAGAGCCAGATGCCCGCGATCGCCTTCGCCTTCTCGATCTCGGTGCCGCGCAGCTGCTCGGCCTGAAACTCGAAGTTCTTCAGCGCGTACTTGCCGCGCCCGAACGCCTTGAGCACGCGAATGCCGTGCACGGACTCTTCCACAGCGGTCGCCAGGTCGCCGGCCTGGTCCTGGCTTCGGCGCGCGATCGTCGAGTATTTTCCCTCGAACACGAACCCGTAGATCCAGACGGGGATCGAGCAGACCAGGAAGATCAGCCCCAGGATCCAGTTCCAGGAGATCAGGATGGCGAAGCCGACCACGATCGTGACCACGTTGACCACGAGCAGCACGATGCCGAACGAAATCCACCGGCGGATGAGGTTGAGGTCGCTGACGGCGCGCGACAACAGCTGGCCGCTCGGCCAGCGGTCATGGAACGCGACCGGAAGATCCTGCAGCTTGGCGTACAGGCCGTTGCGCATCTTCGCCTCGACGTGCGTGCCCGGGGTGAGCACGAACCAGCGGCGCAGCGAGATGAACACCGCCTCGGCAGCGCCAAGTCCGACGACGAGGAGTGCTGCGGGCAGCACCTCGCTGGAGTCGCGGGACGCCAGTGGACCGTCGACCAGCCAGCGCAGCACCTGCGGGATGCTCAGCGCCACGAGGCTGGCGAGTAGTGCGGCCACCATGCCGAGCAGGATGCGCGGTGCGGCGGACTTGGCGAACGGCAGGATGCGCAACAGGGTGCGCACGGTGCCCGGTCGTGCCGTCGATTCTTTTTTTTGAGGGGGGTGCTGATGTTCAGCGATTGACATTGTCGATCCGATTTCTTGTGAAGTGTGTGCAGTTCTTTTTGTCGGCGCTGTGTCTGTCGGCACAGGATGGACGCCGAACGCGTCATCGATGACGCTGCGAGAGGTCGCCAGAGAACCCTGTGGAGGGATCGGTGAACCGGTGGGCCGTCTCGGGGCCTGACCGTCGGCCGGCGACGTTCGGCCGGTATCGCGTTACAGCGTGGGACCTACCAGGCTGGGGCGAGGACCGGGGACGCTGCGACAGCGGCGACGGGTTCGAGCACGGTCACGGTTCGTGCGGCACCTGTCGTTGTCATAGCGTCCTCCTCAGCCCGATGCGATCAATAGGGCCGCGCCGACGGTTTCCGTCGCACGGCAGCCCTCCAGCCTATGACTGAAACTCAGCCGAGCACAAGAGTGGATCGAAAGAATGTATCAGCGGACGCGGATCGAGAGGCAGGTCACGCATCCCTCGAGCTTCTCGAACTCAGAGATGTCGACCTGAACGACCTTGTAGCCGAGGTCTTCGACCAGCGCCACCGACTGCGGCGCTGAGGACGACATCAGGACGGTGTCGTCGGAGAGCACGACCACGGCCGTGCCGTGGGCCTCGGGCACGGGCAAGAAGCGCTCGAAGATCGACGTGTTGTCGACGAGGGGCTCGAAGCCGATCACGGTGCCGTCGGGCAGAGCCGTGACGGCCGTCTTCAGGTGCAGCGCCTTGGTCACGGGCACCGCGACGACCGTGTAGTCGAGCGGCGCGACGAGCTCGCGCAGCTGACGGATGCCCTCGGCGTTCGTGCGGCCTCCGCGGCCGACGTAGACGGTCGAGCCGACCTTGAGCACGTCGCCACCGTCGAGCGTTCCGGGGGCCTCGATGCGCTCGATACGCAGGCCCTGGGCTCGCAGCGCTGCCTCGGTTCCGGTCGTCTCAGGGCGACGCGACTCGGCACCCGGGAGGGTGATGACGGCGACCTCCCCGAAGACGACGGCGGTGTCCTCGACGAACACCGAGTCGGCGAGCTGGTCGGCCGAGACGACCTCCACGGTCTGCCAGCCGGCCTTCGAGAGGGCGGCCACGTAGGCGTCCCACTGCTGGTCGGCGAGTCCGGCATCCACCGGTTCGCGGTCGATGTGCGTGACGAGGCCTTCGGCCAGATTCGGCGCGGGGATGCGAACGAGCGCGATCTTGGTGTCCGCCGCGAACCGGCTGCGAGTGCCCTCAATGGCGCGGAACAGCCAGCGGCCGAAAGTAGGGGCGATCGAGGCGACAACGGCGGCGTAGAGCAGGTTGACGCCGAGGAGCGTTCCGAAGACCGCGCCGACCAGCTCGCCGCTGAACGGCGAGCCCGCGCCGGTCGCCGTCACCAGGGTGCCGACGGCCGGCGCGAGCACCGCGGTCACCACGCCGGCGATGAGCGCGGTCCACCACCGGTCGAACGCCCCCACAACCCCGGCGATGAGCAGCAGCACCAAGGCGAAAACGCTCGTCAGCGCGAAGTAGTTGCTGACGGCCACGATCAGCGAGCCCGTCGGCGCCGTGGACGACCCCAGGCTGCCGATGTAGAAGAAACCGATCATGATGGCGTGCACCACGAGGGCCACGACGAAAGCCGTCAGAACAGATGCGATGAGCCGGCGGCCCCACGGGTTGGTCATGGGAACCAACCCTATCGGAGCGTTTCTATGCGTTCGCCGGTTCGCGCAGGCGGGCCAGTGCGATTTCCTCAGCGGCTTCGAGCGTGGTGATGCCGCGCCGGTCGGCGACGTCGAAGATCTCGGTGACGGTGTCGCCGATCCGGTCGACGCGCTCCTGGGTCGCCTCAGCCGAGAGATGCTCTTCGCTCATCATCGAGAGGAAGATCACGCCGCCGGCGTTGACCACGAAGTCCGGCGCCCAGAGAATGCCGCGGGCGGCCAGACGTTCGGCGCCATCCCGATGCGCGAGCTGGTTGTTCGCGGGCCCGACCACGGCCTTGACCCGGAGTTCGTCGATCACCTGGTCGGTCAAGATCCCGCCCACGCCCGCGGGGACGAAAACGTCACCCTCGACCGCATGCGCCTCGCTCGGTGCGACCCAGGTGGCGCCGAGAGCTTCGGCCATTGCCCGCTTGGCCGGGTTCACGTCCGTGACCGTGAGCACAGCGCCCTCGGACGCGAGGCGCATCGCGATGATCGAGCCGACGTGGCCAAGACCGAGCACTGTGAATCGTCGACCGGCGACGGAGCGCGAGCCGAAGGCGCGCTCGAGCGTGGCGAGCAGGCCAGCGTACACGCCGGCGGCGGTCGCGTCGCTCGGCTCGCCGACGCCGCCCTGAGACGACGGGAGACCACAGACGTGTGCCGTGCGGGTGGCGACGACGGCCATGTCCTCGGCGGAGGTTCCCACATCCTCAGCGGTCATGTACGCCCCGCCCAAGCTCTCGACGGCGTCGCCGAGATCGAGCATCACCTCATGCCGCTGCTCGGCGCTGAGAACGGTTCCGCGCGGCAGGTAGACCACCGTCTTACCGCCGCCGCGGTTGAGACCTGCGGCCGAGTTCTTGAGCGTCATGCCTTCGGCTAGGCGCAGGGAGTCTTCGACCGCGTCCACCCAGCTGTCGTAGGTCCACACCCGGCAGCCGCCAAGGGCCGGGCCGAGAACGGTGGAGTGCACGGCGATACTGATCGTGAGACCGCTCCGCCTTCCCTTCACCACGTGCAGCGTTTCGTGCGGCAGATTCGTGCCAGTCGTTTCGACCAAGTGTGTGGGCAGGACGGACATCGGTGTCTCCTCGTGGGATCGTGGCTGGTGCGGACGGCCTTGTGGGCCGACGACTATTTTGCCACGCACGGGGTGTCAGTGGAAGAAGTGACGCTCCCCCGTGAAGTACATTGTGACACCGGCGGCCTGCGCCGCGGCGATGACCTCTTCGTCACGGATCGATCCGCCCGGCTGCACGATGGCGCGCACGCCGGCAGCGATGAGGATCTCCGCACCGTCGGCGAACGGGAAGAACGCGTCCGACGCCGCGACGGATCCGGCGGCACGATCCCCCGCCCGCGTCACGGCGAGGTTGCACGAGTCGACACGGTTGACCTGTCCCATGCCGACGCCCACGGATGCGCGCTCGGCGGCGAGCAGGATGGCGTTCGACTTGACCGCACGGCAGGCCTTCCAGGCGAAATCCAGGTCGGCGCGGGTCGCCGCATCCGCCTCGGTGCCGGAGACGAGCTTCCAGGTCGAGGAGTCGCCGACACCGCCGGAGTGCTCCGTGTCAAAACGGTCCGCATCCTGCACGAGGACACCGCCCGAGATCTGCCGGAACTCGGTGAGCTTTCGCGCGTAGCCCTCGGGCAGTCGAAGGATGCGCAGATTCTTCTTCGTCTGCAGCAGCTCGAGGGCCTCAGGCTCGAATGCCGGGGCGACGAGGACCTCGGTGAAAATGCCTTTGACCGTCTCTGCCATCGCGAGCGTGACTGTGCGGTTCGCCGCGATCACGCCGCCGTAGGCCGAGACAGGGTCGCACGCGTGCGCCTTCTGGTGCGCCACCGCGATGTCGTCGTCCACCGCGATGCCGCACGGGTTCGCGTGTTTGACGATCGCGACGGCGGGCTCGGCGAAGTCGTAAGCGCTGCGGAGGGCCGCATCCGCGTCGACGAAGTTGTTGTACGACATCTCCTTGCCACCGAGCTGCGTCGCCTGAGCGATCCCCCGCGCAGCCGGATCGACATAGAGCGCCCCGGCCTGATGCGAGTTCTCGCCGTATCGGAGGGTCTGCTTGAGTTCGGCCGCCACGCTGAAGTGCTGTGCGAAGGCCGCAGGTGCCGGCGCTTCGTCCGCGCCGGGAAGTTCACCGGCGAACCAGGCGGCGACGGCCGTGTCGTAGGCGGCAGTGTGTGCGAAGGCTTCGGCAGCAAGGCGGCGGCGCTGGTCGAACGACGTTCCTCCGGCCGCGAGCGCAGAAACGACCTCGCCATAGTTCGAAGGCGAGACCACGATCGCGACATTGGCATGGTTCTTCGCCGAGGCGCGAACCATCGCCGGGCCGCCGATGTCGATCTGCTCGACCACATCGTTGCCGACCGCACCGGAGGCGACGGTCTCGACGAACGGATACAGGTTGACGACGACGAGTTCGAACGGCTTGATGTCAAGATCCCTCAGCTGGGTCTCGTGCGACTCGAGGCGCAGGTCGGCGAGCAGACCGGAGTGGATGGCCGGGTGCAGGGTCTTCACGCGTCCGTCGAGCGACTCGGGGAACCCGGTGACGCTCGCCACGTCGGTGACCGGATATCCGGCGTCGCGGATGGTCGAGGCCGTCGTGCCGGTCGACACGATCTCGACGCCCGACTCGGCGAGAGCTTTTGCGAGGTCGAGCAGACCCGTCTTGTCGCTGACCGAAATCAGGGCTCGGCGGATGGGGACGACATCCCGTTCGCGATACAGTCCGGCGTCATGGCGGGGTCCACTCATACTCTGGCGAGCTCCTTCAGGTCGATGTGTCCGTTGGCGATGTCGAGCACGGCGTCGATGAGCAGCCGTCGCTCCACGGGTTTGATTCGCTCATGCAGCGCTGCCTCGGTGTCCCCGGGCAGTACGAGCACGCGCTCCTGGCTGATGATCGGGCCGGCGTCCACGCCGTTATCGACCACGATGAGGCTCGCGCCGGTCTGGCTCGCGCCGGCGGTCAGCGCATCCCGAACGCCATGGGCGCCGGGGAATTCGGGCAGGTACGCGGGATGCGTGTTGATGAGGTTCGGGGTGAGCGCGGCGACGACGCGCGGCGGCACGAGGCGCATGAAGCCGGAAAGGATGACGAGGTCGGGTTGCCACTGCTCGATCTGCTCGAGGAGCGCATCCCCCCAAGCCTCGCGATCAGGGAAGGACGAGAACGGAACGGTGAACGAGGGCACGCCGAACTCCTCGGCGTGCGCGAGACCGTCGGCGTCGCGGTCGGCTCCGACAGCGACCACACGGGCAGGGAACTCGGCGTCCTCCGACGCCTCGAGCAGAGCGCGCAGGTTCGACCCGCCGCCCGAGATGAGTACGACGATCGAGAGCACGCCTCCAGCCTAGCGGCCGTGCACCGTGGTCATCGTCTCGAGCGGACCCCGGCCACGAGGCCGATGATCGCTGCGATGGCGACTTCCGCCGAAGCGATCGAACCGACGAGCCAAGGATTCGGTCCGACGTCGTGCAGCCGGCCTGGGCCCATCGCTCCCGACGACCACCAAGCGAGGAGCCCGAGTTCGATGCCCGCGACGAGACCGATGCCGACGGCGGTCAGAACCAGCCAGCCCGTTCCGTGCTTCGCGCGCGCTTCAACGATCCGCGACCTCAGGAGCACCGCTGCAAGAAAACCGGCGATGAGGGGCACGAGCACGCCCACCAGGCCGAACGCGACTCCGCCTGACGGGATCACACCGAGGAGGGGCAGTCCGGGAAGAGGGCCGAGGTCGGTGCCGATCGGGCTGACGGAGGACCCCGTGCCGATCGCGAAGCCCGGACCGATGAGCCACGACGCCAGCCAGACGACCAGGTTCGGCAGCAGCGCCAGCTGCCCCACGGTCAGCGCAGCGCCCCCGAGGGCCCCCGCCTGCAGCTGCTCGTAGAGACCGATGATGTTGCCGAAGTTGCCGAGGATGAGAAGGGCCAGGATGATCGCAGCGCCGGCGATCACAAGGGCTGCGGCGGCGGTTCCCGCACGGAATGCGGCGCCCGCGGCCGCCCGGACGGTGTGCGGGACCGCATCGAACCAGCGTCGCACGACGGCCGACGGAGCTCCCGCTAGTTCCGGGCCCTCCCGGAGGGCCGCGAATCCCAGACCGATCAGCACACCGATGGCGTAGACGAACGGCGGCAGCAGGATGCCCTGCCAGACGGAGGGACGCACCGGTACGCTCCCGGCGACCAGCGTGATGATCGTGGCGAGCACCGCGAAGGTGACGACGGCGCTCACCGCGCCTGTCACGCGGTATGGAGTCTCGGCCGCCCGGGTTCCTGTGCGAACACCGAGGCCGGCCGTCAGCGCGGCGAAACCGAGTGCCGCGATCGTGATCTGGAACGGGAGCGCAGCCCCCGGCAGGCCGAGGGACGCGCCGAGTCGAGCATCCAGCACCACCGTCAGGTTCACCCCGTGGCCGACCAGCCACACGTCGGCGGCCGCGCGCCAGAACACGAACCAGTCGGCGGCGAGGTGGTATTGCACGGCCCAGAGAACGGTCAGTGGAACAAGGCAGATCCCCAGACCGATCGCGACGACGACGACCGCCTCCAGCGCGGCGAGAAGGGCGACGGTTGTTCGATTCATGACCGAAAGGAGACTACCGGTCCGATCCAACGGCGGCTGTTCGACACTTCGCGGGATCAGGGGACGGTCAGCGCGGGGCCTTGATCACAGGACACGAGAAATCGGGCCCCGCGGATGACTCCGCGAGGCCCGATCCGGCACGGATGCCCGTTACAGTGCGGCGTAAACCTCGCGCAAGAGCGCGGCCGTCTCGCTCGGCGTCTTGCCGACGCGCACCCCGGCGGCCTCGAGGGCCTCCTTCTTGGCCTGCGCGGTGCCCGCCGAGCCCGACACGATGGCACCGGCGTGGCCCATCGTCTTGCCCTCGGGAGCGGTGAAGCCCGCCACATACCCGACGACCGGCTTGGTGACGTGCGCCTTGATGAAGTCGGCTGCGCGCTCTTCCGCGTCACCGCCGATCTCGCCGATCATCACGATCGCCTTGGTCTCCGGGTCGGCCTCGAACGCGGCCAGCGCATCGATGTGCGTGGTGCCGATGACCGGGTCGCCGCCGATGCCGATGGCCGTCGAGAAGCCGAGATCGCGCAACTCGAACATCATCTGGTAGGTGAGCGTGCCCGATTTGGAGACCAGTCCGATCGGTCCCTTGACGGTGATGTTCGCCGGAGTGATACCGACCAATGACTCACCGGGGGTGATGATGCCGGGGCAGTTCGGCCCGATGATGCGGGTCTTGTTGCCCTTCTCCTTGGCGTAGGCCCAGAACTCGGCCGAGTCCTGCACCGGCACACCCTCGGTGATGATAACGAGCAGCGGGATCTCGGCGTCGATGGCCTCGATCACCGCATCCTTTGTGAAGGGCGGCGGAACGAACGCGATGGACACATCCGCGCCGGTCTTCTCGATGGCCTCGGCGACCGTGCCGAACACCGGCAGCTCGACCTCGCCATGCGTGACGGTCGTGCCCGCTTTGCGAGCGTTCACGCCACCGACGACCTGGGTGCCGGCCTTCAGCATGAGGGCGGTGTGTTTGGTGCCCTCACCGCCGGTGATGCCCTGCACGATGACCTTGGAATCTTTGTTCAGAAAGATAGACATGTTCTCTCTCGCGCCCTTACTTCGCAGCCAGCTCGGCGGCCTTGTCGGCGCCTTCGTCCATGGTGAGCGCCAGCGTCACCAACGGGTGCGCGGCTTCGGCGAGGATGCGGCGACCCTCGTCGACGTTGTTGCCGTCGAGGCGCACCACGAGCGGCTTGTTCGCCTCGTCGCCGAGGATCTCGAGCGCCTTGACGATTCCGTTCGCAACGGCGTCGCACGCGGTGATTCCGCCGAAGACGTTGACGAAAACGCTCTTGACCTGCGGGTCGTTGAGAATGACGTCGAGGCCGGCCGCCATCACCTCGGCGGATGCTCCACCGCCGATGTCGAGGAAGTTGGCCGGCTTGACGCCCTGGTGCTTCTCTCCGGCGTATGCAACGACATCGAGCGTGCTCATGACGAGCCCCGCGCCGTTGCCGATGATGCCGACCTCGCCGTCGAGCTTGACGTAGTTGAGGTCGCTGGCCTTGGCCTTCGCCTCGAGCGGATCGGCGGCAGCTTTGTCTTCGAGAGCCTCGTGATAGAGGTGGCGGAAGCCCGCGTTCTCGTCGAGCGTGACCTTGCCGTCGAGGGCGATGATGTCGCCCTCCTCCGTGAGAACCAGCGGGTTGACCTCGACGAGCGTCGCGTCCTCGCCCTTGTACACCTCGTAGAGCTTCACGAAGACATCGGCGACCTTCTCGACCAACTCGTCCCGGAATCCGGCGGCCTCAGCGATCTCGGTGGCCTTCGCCTTGTCGACGCCGACGATCGGGTCGACCTCGATGCGCGCGAGCGCCTCGGGCTTCTCGACCGCGAGCTGCTCGATCTCCATTCCGCCCTCGACACTCGTCAGCGACAGGTACGACCGGTTGGCCCGGTCGAGCAGCACGGAGAAGTAGAACTCCTCCGCGATGCGGGCGCCACCCGCGACCATCACGCGCCGCACGGTGTGACCCTTGATGTCGAGACCGAGGATGGAGCGAGCCGCCTCTTCCGCCTCGTCCGGTGTCTTGGCAACCTTGACGCCGCCGGCCTTTCCGCGGCCACCGACCTTCACCTGTGCCTTGACGACGACCACTCCACCGAGTTTCTCGGCTGCTGCGCGCACCTCCTCGGGGGTGTCCGCGACGATGCCGGGGAGAACCGGGACGCCGTACTTCTCAAACAGGTCTCTGGCCTGATACTCGTATAGATCCACGGTTATCCAATCCGCTGGTGCCGGGCGCGCTCGTAACGCAACCTCGTGGGTTTTCCTGGGCGGTTCCGACGCTCAATATAGCTCGACGCCGAGATAAATTCGCCAGAGAGAACTCTAGCGCGTTCGGCTGAACGACGACGCCACGATGACGTCGCTCGACGCTCCTCCACAACCTCGCGACGCCGTCGACTTCTCCACTGATTCGCTTCATGCCCCCCGCGGTCCGGGAGCCTCGGCGACCGTGGATGACATGACACATCGCCTCACCACCTTCACGTTGGCGGCCGCCATGGGCGGCCTTCTGTTCTTCCTCACTCTTCTCTTCGGAGCGCCGGCCGCGCGAGCCCTCGCTGCGAACGGTCACGGCCCCGGTTACCTGTCGAGCACCGGCTGGTGGCTCGGCTCGTACACGCTCGACGACGGGTCTCGTGGCTTCTGTCTGCAGGCGGGGCGGCCCAGCCCCCTCGGCCACCCCTCCGACCTCGTCGACGGAGACACACTCGGCTGGTTCACCTCCGACCAAGCGGCGCAACTCGCGTACGTCTCGCGTAACTGGGCCGGCACCGATGACCGCACGACGGCGGCCGCCGGTCAGCTGGCCACCTGGATAATCGCGGGCCTCAACGACAGGACTCCCGAGTTCTACGCGGAGCGGGCAGGCACGGATGGGCCCGCTGTTCTCGCCCGGGCCCACGACATGATCGCCGAAGCGGAGCGGGAATCGTCGCGCGGGGTGACGGCCGAGGCCGAAGTGCTTCTCACTCCGCGCGGCACCGGAACGGTGCGCGTCGAGCTCATCGTCGACCGGCTCTCCGGGCCGCGGGTGCTGCCGCCGTCGAGTCACACGGGACACCTCGACCTCGTTGGCGCCCGATTCGAGGACGGGTCGACCTCCGCCGCAATCGCCAACGGTGTCGAAGTTGCGATCATCCCGACCGGAGACGAACCGTCGGTGTCGGTGTCGGCGACCGCAACTTTCACCGGATTGCCATACGGCGATCGCATCCGGGTGGCCGTCCCGCATGACGACGCGCAGGCTCTGCTGGTCGCCGTTCCGGCAAGTGCAGCCGCCCAAGCGGGCGACGGGCGCAGCGGGGTCTCCCCGCTGCCGTTCCAGCCACGAGTCGAAACGGTCACGAGCGAGCCGCTCGCGCAGCCTGGCGAAGCCATCTTCGATCACCTCGTCGTCAGCGTCGATCAAACAGACGGCCTGCTCCCCCACTGGGGGCTGCGAGCGGGACGGGCGGAATCAGGCGAGGGTGAACTGGTCCCGGTCGAAGCGGTCGTAGAGAGCTCGCTCCTTGGGCCGTTCAGCGAGGCGATCGCACCGGCCGCGACAGTGCCCGACAGTGCGCCGATCGTGTGCACGGTCGAACTCGTCGTCTCCGGTCCCGGCGACTACGACACTCCGGAATGCATCCTGCCGTCGGCCGGATATTACGTCTGGGTGGAGCGCATCGACCCCGCCAGAACCCCGGCTGACGAGGGCGGGTCGCGGATGCTGCCCTGGCAGTCCGCCTTCGGCGCCGCTTCCGAGGTAACCCGCGCGCTCGAACCCGAAGAGGCACCGCAAGCTGCGCCGCAGATACTCGCAGCAACCGGTGCGGACGCAGACGGACGCTGGACCGGTGAGTTGTGGTTCGGGATTGGCATCCTGGCCGCGGGAACGGGCCTCGTCCTCACGGAGTCGCGGCGACGCCGAGCAGCGAGCAAATGAACTGCGAGCAGATGACCGGCGAGCGCAGCGGGACTCGGGCGCATCCTGTGACCTCGCAGGGTCGGGCGGCAGAATGGCGCCGTGCAACGAACGACGACCGCCCGTCCGGTCACAGCCCAAGACATCGGCGCCGAGGCACTCTACCTCGCGGGCGGTGGACGGGCGCTCCTCTTGCAGATCGCGCATCCGGCCGTGGGTCGTGGCGTGGCGGAGCACAGCGACTTCGCAAACCGGATGATGGACCGGCTGCATGCGACCATGACCTACGTCTATGCCGCCATCTACGCGACGCCGGAGGAGCTCGCCGTCGTGCGACGAGCGGTCAACCGCGCGCACGCCCCGGTGCGGGGCGAAGCCGAGGACGCGAAGCCGGCATACAACGCCTACGACCCCGGCCTGCAGCTCTGGGTCGCCGCGACGCTCTACGAGACGATGATGCGGCTACACGACCGGGTCTTCGGGCCCCTCAAGGCGGAGGACGCCGAACGCGTCTACCAAGAGTTCTCGGTGCTCGGCACGGCCCTGCAGGTACCGCCCGAATCATGGCCCGCCGACCGCGTGGCCTTCGCGGCCTACTGGGAGGAGACACTCACCACGCTGCGACCGACGGACGCAACCCGCGCGGTGGCCCGGCAGATCCTCTACCCCCACGGCGTGCCGTTCTGGATGCGGACATTGTTTCCCAGTGCCCGCCTCGTCACGACCGGACTCCTGCCGCCGCAGCTGCGAGCGCAGTTCGGCCTGCCGTGGGACGAGCGGACATCCGCTAACTACGACCGGTGGATGCGCTGGACCGCTCGCGCGTATCCGCGTATCCCCGCGTCGTGGCGCCACCGACCCAAGGAGGTCTACCTCAAGCGGCTGCGCTCACAGCTGACCGAAGCGAGCTGACCGCCGCGAGCCGACCACAGCGACCCGACCGCCGCAGGCCGGCCGCCGCGAGCTGACCGCCGGTGATCTGCTCCGTCATCACAGTTTTTCGATGGGCGCGATCTTGATGAGCAGCTTCTTCGCGCCCACCTTCTCGAACTGCACATGCGCGACACGCTTGGCGCCCTCGCCAGTCACGTTGGTCACACGGCCGTCGCCGAAGTCTGTGTGCCGGATGCGGTCCCCGGCGACCAACTCCAGGTCCCCGTTGTCGCGCACCTGCCCGGTGACACGGTTCGGCCACTCGGCCTTCGGACGGCTCGCGAAACCGCTCGACGTCAAAATCTCGTTCCAGCGCGAACCCGAACCGGACCCCGAGCCGCCGGAACCCGTGCCCGCAGAGCCGGCACTTCCGGAACCCAGCCCGGGACGGCGCGCGTTGAGCGCCCGCGACTGGGTTCCGCCGCGACCGTTGGCCATCCCCGGGGATTGCCGCCAATCGATCAGGTCGGCAGGGATCTCCTGCAGGTACCGGCTCGGCATGGCGACCGCGGTCTCGCCGAATTGAGCGCGCGTCATGGCCAGCGACAGGAACAGGCGCTTCTTGGCGCGGGTGATCCCGACGTAGAAGAGGCGCCTCTCCTCCGCCGGGCCGCCCGGCTCGCTCGCCGACATCCGATGTGGAAGCAGATCCTCCTCGATTCCGGTGAGGAACACGGCGTCGTACTCGAGGCCCTTCGCCGTGTGAAGCGTCATCAGCGAGACCGTTCCACTGGAGTCGTCGATCTCGTCCGCCGCCGCCACAAGCGAGACTTCGGTGAGGAAGTCGATCAATCCGCCGTCGGGATTGTTGCGGGCGAATTCGCGGGTCACCGCGACGAGCTCGTCCACGTTCTCGGCGCGCGCCTCGTCTTGCGGATCCCGGCTGTTACGCAGCACGCCGAGGTACCCGCTCCGGTCGAGCAGAAAAGTGAGCACATCCGCGACCGGAGAGACGCCCGCCGGGTTGGCCGGGTCGACCATCGTGGTCGCTTCGTCGAGCAGGGAGGCGAGCTGCAGGATCGCTGCGGTGACCTTGGGCCCCAGCCCGAGCGATCCGGCGTCACGCATCGCCTGGCGGAAGCCGATGCCGTTGTCGTCGGCGTAGCTCTGCAACTGCGTTTCCGTGGCCGGCCCGATCCCGCGCTTCGGGGTGTTGAGGATGCGGCGCAGCGCCAAGGTGTCGTCGGGGTTGGCCACGGCGATGAGGTAGGCCATCGAATCTTTGATCTCGGCGCGCTCATAGAACTTGGTGCCGCCCATGATGCGGTACGGGAGTGCCGACCGGATGAAGATCTCCTCCAGCGCCCGAGTCTGCGCGTTGGTACGGTAGAACACCGCGATGTCCTTGTAGTCCATGCCGGCGCCGTGCAATCTTTCGATCTCGTCTGCCACGAACTGTGCCTCATCGTGACCCGAGTATCCGGTGAAGCCGATGATCTTGTCGCCGTCGCCGACCGCCGTCCACAGCTTCTTGTCCTTGCGGTCGAAATTGTTCGCGATCACGGCATTCGCGGCGCTGAGGATGTTCTGCGTCGACCGGTAGTTCTGTTCCAGCAACACCACCTTCGCGCCCGGAAAATCGCGTTCGAACTCGACGATGTTGCGGATGTCCGCCCCACGGAACGCATAGATCGACTGGTCGGAGTCGCCGACGACCGTCAGCGAGGCGCCGGGGATGACGCCCACCGCATCCCGCATCGACTCGACGTGGTGCCCCTGGGCCTCGAGCTCATCGGCGACGGCCGGCGCGATCGGCATGGTCAATTCCCGGATGAGCGAGTATTGCGCGTGATTCGTGTCCTGGTATTCGTCGACGAGGATGTGCCGGAAGCGCCGTTGGTACAGCGCGGCGACCTTCGGGAACGCCCGGAAGAGGAAGACGGTCTCGGCGATGAGGTCATCGAAGTCGAACGCGTTCGCGGAGCGCAGCGCCCTGGTGTATTGACGAAAGATCTCGAGGAACATCACCTCCTGCGGATCGCTCAGATTGGCCGAGCGCGCATACGTCTCGATGTCGGTGAGCTCGTTCTTCAGCTTCGAGATGCGCCCGGCCGTGCCGGCCACAGTGAAGCCGAGGGTGTCGGCGTCGAGTCCCTTGATGATGCGCTTGAGCAGCGCGCGGGTGTCGCCCGAGTCGTAGATGGTGAAACTCTGCGTCTTGCCGATGGTCTCGGCCTCGCGGCGCAGGATGCGCACGCAGGCCGAGTGGAAAGTCGAGATCCACATCCCCTGAGCCTTGCCCCCGAGGAGTGCCTCGACCCGCTCGCGCATCTCGGCCGCGGCCTTGTTCGTGAAGGTGATGGCGAGGATCTGGCTCGGCCACGCCTCGCGGCTCTCGATCAGCCCGGCGATGCGGCGCGTCAGCACGCTCGTCTTTCCTGACCCGGCGCCCGCGACGATCAACAGTGCGGCGCCGCGGTATTCGGCGGCGATGCGCTGCTGCGGGTTGAGCCCGTCGAAGAACGCACCGTTCGCATCGTGGGCAGGACCCTGCCGGCCGTCGAGGATGATCGGGGTGGCGGAGTTCGCGGAGTGGTCGGAGAGGCTCGTCATGTCCTTACGATTTTAGCCGCCGCCACTGTCATCGGCTCAGCGGGCGTCTCGTACCGCGATCGCGAGATCGGGATGGTCCGCGAACACGCCGTCGACCCCGGAGCGCATGACCACGGCGAACATCCGCTCCCAATCTCCCCAGGCGGCATCAGAGCGGGCACCGTCGCCATCGCCGGTGGCTCGCCGGAACTCCGCCGGCAGAAACGTGTTCTCCGGCCGCAGCGTCCAGCAGTAGACGCCGAGTCCCGCGGCGTGCGCGGCGTCCACCAGATCGGAGGTCAGCTCGGCCTCGTCCTCGACGTCGTCGAGCGCCGCGGTGACCGCACGCGGTGAGAGCAGGAGGGAGGCATCGACGCTGATCCCGTCCACGCGCTCCGCCGCCGGTGCCGAGGCGAGCGCGTAAAGACCCATAGCGGTGAGGTCGCTCCGGTAGCCGGGCGCAGCGGCGCCGAGGGCGGCCACCCGGTCGGCGGGCGCCCCCTCGTCTTCGAGCAGGTATACCCGATGGCCGCGATAGCCGCGCTTGTGGAGCTGCCCGAGCACGGTCTTCTCGAAGCTTTCGACGACCAGCTCGGGGTTATCCGTCCAGCCGGCGTCCGCGAATTCGCTCGAGACGAGGTCATCGAGCGGCAAGCCGATGGACTCGAAGTAGGTGGCGTGCTTCAGCTCGGCGACGATTCCGAGCAGCCGGGCGGCATCTTCGGACGCCCTGTCGACGATGTCGAACAGGTCGCGCATCCTGAGCAGCGGGTACCGGCCGTCGAAGGTGGCGTTCGCCTGCCGAAGCGCGCCCAGCCGTTCGCGAGCGCGCAGTGTCGACAGCTCGGCCCAAGTGAAATCCTCGGTGAACCACCCCGTGAGTTCGACCCCGTCGATCTCTTTGGTCGCGCGGCGATCGGCGAACTCCGGATGCTCGGCCACATCAGTCGTTCCGGAGATCTCGTTCTCGTGCCGCAAGACCAGAACGCCGTCCTTCGTGGACACCAGATCAGGTTCGACCGCGTCGGCGCCGAGTGCGAACGCCAGCTCGTAAGCCGCGCTCGTATGCTCGGGCCGGTACCCGGAGGCACCCCGATGGCCGAACACGAGCGGGGCCGTATGCGCGTGCATGGACCGATCCTAGCCCGCGGTCGGGGGACTGTTCGCCTGCTCGTCCGGGTGACAGAATCGTGCCGTGTCCGCCCCGGAAACCCCCGCGCCGGAGCCGCTCGACCGGCTCGTCTGGAGCGAACCCGCGAGCCGGCTCGATCTGCACTGGGGCTCGTATCGGCCGCGTCTCGCCGTCGGACTCTCGATGATCCTCGCCGGCACTGCTTTCGTGCTGATGACGAGCGCGTACAGCCTGCCCCTGCTGCTGCTCGGATCGCTGATGCAGCCGGCAGGCTGGGCGATCATGCCGAGCACGATCGGACGTCGCGTCGCCGTGGTCGTTCCCGTCCTCGGGTTCACTTGGCTCATGCTCGGGGGCTCCGGATTCGCCTGGTGCTTCGCCGTTCCGCTGGCGGCCTGGCTGCTGGTGCGGTTGCGTCCCCTGGCATCGTACGCGGTGCTCGTGCTGCCGATCGTCTCCAGCCTCATCCTCGCGGCGACGGTTCCCGACTACTCGGTCGATTGGGTGTCCATCTTGGTGAGCAGCCTGGTGGTCGCCGGCTCGGCCTGGCTCGCGCGGTGGATCGCGCAGTGGAGCGCGATCATCGCCGTTTCAAGGCAATCTGCCAGAACTCTCAGAAGATAACTCGCTAGATTAGAACCACAAATCCGGTCTTCCCAGACCCACAGAGCGAGCAGAGGAACCATGGCTACGTCGAATCCGGCATTTTCCCAGAGCCCGGCCTTCCAGAACAAGGCGGCCGCCACGACGCTGAGCGCAGACAAACTGCAGGAGTTGTACGAGTCGCCGTCGGCCACGTCACTCGACACCGACCGGATGAGCGTCGAAGACACCATCGTCAAGACCGCGGTCAGTTTCGCTGTTCTCGTTGCCGGAGCAGTCATCGGCTGGATCGTTCCTGTGCTGTGGGTCCCGGCGATGATCGTTGGCCTGGTGCTCGCCTTCGTCAACATCTTCCGAAACCGCAAGAAGCTTCCGTCGGCCGGCCTGACGCTGGCTTACGCCGGCGTCGAAGGTATTTTCATCGGCGGTATCTCGGCACTCTTCGAGAGCCTGTGGAGCGGCGTCGTGATCCAGGCCGTCATCGGCACGATGGTCGTCGTCGGCGTCACCTTGGCCCTCTTCGCCAGTGGCAAGATCCGCGCCTCCGCCAAAGCGACCAAGGTCTTCTTCATCGCGATGATCGGATACCTGCTGTTCTCGGTCATCAACATTCTCCTCATCGTCACCGGCGCCAACAGCGACCCGTGGGGCCTCCGCGGCTCGGTGCACGTGATGGGCATCCCGCTCGGTCTGATCATCGGCGTTCTGGTGGTCATCATGTGCGCGTACTCGCTCGTGCTCGACTTCGACATGATCCAGCAGGGCGTCAAGAACCGCGCGCCCCGTGCCTACGGCTGGGCCGGCGCCTTCGGCATCATGGTCACCGTCGTC
>DASYGJ010000012.1:0-20427 GCA_035999915.1 Leifsonia sp. | reverse complement strand
GGGGTGCTCTCGCCGAAGCTCCGGGACCGGCTCGAGGCCGACCTGAGGGAACTCGGCCGCGACCCGACGCCCGCCTTCCCCACGCCCGCCTTCCCGACAGCCGCCTTCGCGACACCTGCCCTCGGTACACCTGCGCTCGCGTCGTCGGGGGACGGCTGGTTCGACAGCGAACTCCACGCGGCGATCGAACTGGCTCGCGACGAGGGGCTCGCGGTCGACCTTTCCGGCGATCGGAATGCACTCGCGCTGCTCAGCCTTGAGCGCCGTCGCGCCGTCGGGCTCGCCGCGCGTCAGTGCCTCGTCAACGTGCTCCGGCATTCCGGCAGCGCCACAGCCGAGGTGGCGATCTCGTCGTCGGCCGATGCCGTCTCCGTGATGGTCGTGGACGCAGGTCGCGGATTCGCGCCGACGTCCACCGCCTCCGACAGGCTTGGGTTGCGGCAGTCGGTGCGCGAGAGGATCGAACGGGTCGGTGGAACCGTCACGGTGTACTCGAGTCCGAACGTGGGGACGACGGTCATGATCGCCGTCCCGACCGGAGAGGCCGAAGGAGTGATCGCGCTGTGACCACCTTGGACGACGCGAGGATAATCAGGTTGCGCTCGGTCCCGTTCGAACGCACTCCGCAGAGACTCGACCCGCTCGGCGTCCAGTCGGGTTGGGGGCTCCTGCCGATTCTGAGCGTCGTCGCTGTCGGATACGCGGTCTTCTCAACGATCAACCATCGGGAGGAGCTGCGGGACCCCGTACTCGCCTGGATGGCGGTCGGCGTGCTCGCGGCCGCGGCCGTGGTGTTCCCGATCCGTGCCCACCCGGGCCGTCCGCCATTGGGATTATGGTCCCAGGTATCGATCGTCGGCACCGCTGTGATCGCGGCGACCATGTTCTCGCTGTCAGTGTGGGGAACCAACGAGCGCATCCAGGACGACTGGGGGCAGATCGCCGTTGCCATGCTGCTGCTCGCGATGGCACCGTACCGTCCGGTCGCCGAGGTGATCGTCGTCGCGGTTCTTGCGGCCGTCGTGATCGGCACCACGGCTGCCCTGGAAGCGCCATTCCTGGCCATCAGCTCGAACCCGGTCGTCTACTTCACGGTCGCGGCCACGCCGGTCCTCGCTCTCGCACTCGGCGGATGCGGGTATGCGTGGACGATGACGGGCGAGGCGCTCGCCTGGCGGGAGGTCGCTCGCGCCGGCCAGGCCAGACTCGAACCCGAACTCAGGGAAACCGCCAGGCGGATGGTGAACCAGGAGCGCATCACCACCCTCAATCGAGAGATCGTGCCGTTTTTCGCCGGCCTGCTGCAGGGAGGCGAGGTGACGCCGGCGGATGCCCGACGGGCGCGCGAATTGGCTGCAACTCTGCGCAACGCCGCGGTGGCCGCCGCGGACCGCACCTGGCTGGGGGAGACGCTCGCACAGGCGCTCGCCTCGCGGGGCGAGGACGCGACGGTTCTGCTGACGCCGGAGCGGGTCTCCGATCCGGATCGGCTCGAGCGGATCTTCAGCGACGAGCACCGTGCGATCGTCGGAGCGATCATCGCAACCCTCGCTAAGCTGCCGGGCCTGGACGCCGGCTCGGTGCGGATCGAGGCGGACGATCCAGCGCACCCGACGTTCGAGCTGACCTGCCGCATCGCCGAGAGCCGCCGGGAGCTTCGCCGCGATCTTCTGCCGTTCCTCAGCGCACTGCGCTCGGTGGGGATGAAGGCTTCGATGCGCGTCGCCGACGGCCGGCTGACCGTTCGTTTCTTGTTCCCTGGAGGGGAGAACCGATGAGTACCAGCTCCACTGCCCCCGCATCCCCGTCCACATCGCGGCCCGCGCCGATCCGTTTGGCATTGCTCGACGACCACGAACTCCTCCTCGACAGCCTCGCCAGCTGGATCGAGAAGAATGCGCCCGAGTTCGATCTCGTCGTGCGCGCCAGCACCTGGCTCGAACTGGTGCACAGCGAAGCGTTCCCCACCGACCTCGTGATAATGGACCTCCAGCTGCGCGAATCCGTGTCGATCGGCGCCAGGGTGCGCACCTGCCGGGCCGCCGGGGCGAAAGTGCTGATTCTGAGCGCCGTCGACAGCGAGGATGACAGGAATGCGGCACTCGCCGCGGGCGCGGTGGGCTACCTCACCAAGACGCAGCCGATGATCGACGTGCTGGATGCCGCACTCGCCGCCATGGGACGAGGCGCGGGAGCGCAAGCGAACGCCGCGACCGGAGAGTCGACAGTCGCGGCCTGGCGTCCGCGACCGAGCATGCCGGCTGCGGCGAAGCCCCACCTCAGCGACGGGGAGCGGCAGGCGCTCAGCCTTTACGCCGACGGGCGCACCACGTCCGAGGTGGCGCGCGAGATGAACGTCCAGTACGAGACGGCGAAAACGTACTTGCGACGGGTGCGGGAGAAATACGGCAAAGCAGGCAGGCCGACGAGTTCCCGATCAGACCTCATCCGTCGCGCCGCCGAAGACGGCTACCTGACCTGACCAGTCATACGCACCCCGTAGGATCGGTCCGTGGCAAAACTGTATTTCCGCTACGGCGCGATGAACAGCGGCAAGAGCACAGCGATGCTTCAGGCCGCCTACAACTACGAGGAACGCGGGCACCGCGTGCTGCTCGCGAAGCCCGCCATCGACACCAAGGGCGACATGGGCATTCTGTCGCGGCTCGGCGTCACCCGCGATGTCGACTTCCTCATCGCGCCCGAGACGGATGCGTTCGGGCGCTTCCAGCAGCACCGCGAGCGCACGATCAAACGCTACGACGTCGACGTGAGCTGCCTGCTCGTCGATGAAGCCCAGTTCCTCACCGAGGCGCAGGTGGACGACCTTCTGCGAATCGCCATTCTCGAGAACATCCCGGTGCTGGCATACGGCATCCGAACCGACTTCCAGACCGTCGCCTTTCCTGGCAGTCGACGGCTGCTCGAGATCGCCCACAGCCTGGAGGAGTTGAAGACGATCTGCCGTTGCGGGCGCAAGGCGATCTTCAACGCGCGCAAGGTCGACGGCGTCTTCGTCTTCGACGGCGACCAGGTTGCCATCGACGGCGCTTCGGTGAGCTACGAGTCGCTCTGCGGCGCGTGCTACCTCCAGGAGAGCCGGGGCGTGCTCAACAACGGACGCCGCCGCTGGCCGCTCGATGCGGCGGCCTACGTGACCGAGCCCGACCCCGACTTCACCTGAACGACCGCCGGCCACCTCGTGTGGCACGACTACGGAGCGACACCATGAGAATTTCTGTGATCGGATGCGGCTACCTCGGTGCCGTCCACGCTGCAGCGATGGCTGAGTTGGGCCACGAAGTGGTCGGTATCGACGTCGACGAGGTCAAGATCGGCAAACTCGCGAACGGTCATCCGCCGTTCTTCGAGCCCGGACTTCCAGAGATACTCGCAAGTTCGGTCGCCAGCGGCCGACTCCGCTTCACGACGGACATCGCTGCGGTCGCGGATGCCGAGGTCCACTTCGTCGCGGTGGGCACCCCACAGGTTTCCGACGGCGATGCCGCCGACCTCCGCTTCGTCGACGCGGCCTTCACCGCCCTGGGCGAACACGTCAAGGCGGGGGATGTCGTCGTCGGCAAGAGCACAGTGCCGGTGGGGACGGCGGCTCGTCTGGCCGAGCTGTTGGCCGTTTCGGCTCCCGCTGCCACCCTGGTCTGGAATCCCGAGTTCCTGCGGGAGGGATTTGCGGTGCAAGACACGATCGGACCGGACCGGCTGGTGTATGGCGTTCCGGAGGGCGAGGCGGGGGAGCGGGCCGCCCGCATCCTCGACCGCGTCTACGCGAGCGCCGTGTCGGCCGGAACCCCCGTGATCGTCGCCGATTATGCGACCGCCGAGTTGGTCAAGGTGTCGGCCAATGCGTTTCTGGCCACCAAGATCTCTTTCATCAACGCGATGGCCGAGATCGCCGAAGTGACCGGTGCCGATGTCACCAAGCTCGCGGATGCGATCGGCCACGACAACCGCATCGGTCGCCGGTTCTTGAATGCCGGTGTCGGTTTCGGCGGCGGGTGTCTGCCGAAGGACATCCGCGCCTTCAGCGCTCGCGCTCGCGAACTGGGCAAAGGGGAGGCCATTGCTTTCCTTGATGAGGTCGACAAGATCAACCTGCGGCGCCGCGGTCGGGTCGTCGACCTTGTCTCGGAGCAGCTGGGCGGCGACGTGGCCGGCAAGCGGGTCGCCATGCTGGGTCTGGCTTTCAAGCCTCATTCCGACGATGTGCGCGATTCGCCGGCGCTCGACGTGGCGCTGCGACTGAGCGAAGCGGGCGCGCAGGTGGTGGCCACAGATCCGCAGGCCATCGAGAGCGCCCGGCTCCGTGCTCCGCAGTTGGAGTATGCGCGCTCGACTGAGGAAACACTCCGGGGTGCGGATGTGGTGGTGCTGCTCACCGAGTGGCCCGAGTACGTGGGTCTCGATCCGGTGGAAATTGCGGAGCTGGTCCGTGGGGCGCGGATCGTCGACGGCCGCAACTGCCTCGAGCCGGAGCGCTGGCGGGTGGCGGGGTGGTCGTACAGCGGGCTCGGTCGCTGACCGGTTCGGGAGAAATTGGTCGCGCCAAAAAAGTGAGGAATTGTTAGATTAGTCGCATGGCGGCTCCTGACACTTCCCGTTCGTCTCCCATGCGCTCGCCCCAGGCGGCACCTGACGGGCGAACGCGCCGAATCGTCGGCTGGAGCGTTGCCGGAGTGGTGCTCGTGCTGCTCCTCCTCGCCGGATGGGTGGGGGTCCGCGCTCTCCTCGCCAAGAACGCCCTCCAGAGCGCGCTGCCATACGCGAATGCGGTTCAGTCGTCGCTCGCCTCAGGCGACATCCCCGCTGCCACGGCGGCGGCGGCCAAACTGCGCGACCATGCGGCTCAGGCGGCCGCGCTCACGGAAGATCCGGTGTGGCGTGCCGCGGAGTTCCTCCCGGTCATCGGCCCGAACTTGAGCGCGGTGCGCATCTCGGCTGCGGCGACGGACACCGTGGCGTCGCGAGTCGTCGAACCACTGACCGGGGTGGCTCAGCTGGTCGACCCGGCCCGGTTGAAGCCCGTCGACGGTGCCGTGGACCTCGCGCCTCTGAGCAAAGCCCAGCCGACGATCGCCCGCGCCCAACGGGCCTTCCACGAGGCGTTCGCATCCGTTGCCGCCATCGACGACGGTCCCACGATCGGACCGGTGCGCAGTGCGGTCGAACGGCTACGAACACTACTGAGCACCACGGAGCCGGCCGTCGACGCGGTCGGAAACTCGGCAGCCCTGCTTCCGGGCATGCTCGGATCCGACGGGCCGCGCACCTATCTGTTGCTGGTGCAGAATCCGGCCGAGCTCCGAGCGACTGGGGGCCTCGTCGGAGCGCTCGCCCTCGTCACCGCCGATCACGGAAAGATCGCTCTCGCGGCGCAGGCCTCGGGAACCAGCATGAAGCCGCTCACTGAGCCCATCGTCAACGTTTCAGCAGCGACGCAGGGCCTGTATGGTCCGCTGACCGCTCGGCTCGTTCAGGATGTGAATCTCGCGCCCGACTTCGCCGCTGCGGCGCGCACGGCGTCTGCTATGTGGACCGCCCAGTTCGGCGGGACCGTGGACGGCGTGCTCACGATGGACCCGGTCGGACTGGCGACCTTGCTCAAAGCGACGGGGCCGGTCGCGCTGCCGACGGGCGACCTGCTCTCGGCGAAGAATGCCGTCCCCCTCCTCCTGAACCAGGTCTACTCGCGCTGGGCGGATCCCTCCCTGCAGGACGCGTTCTTCGAGTCCGCGGCCGGAGCGGTTTTCCATAAGGTCGCCGCGGGGTCGACCGACGGAGCAGCTCTGGTCAAGGCGCTCACTGAGGTGGGGCAAGAGCGGCGGATGTTCATCTGGAGCGCGCATCCGTCGGAGCAGAAGGTTCTGGCCTCGACGACACTGGCCGGCGGACTGCCGCAGTCGACCGCATCCTCGGCCGCTCTCGGTGTGTATTTCGACGATGCGACCGGCGCGAAGATGGACTACTACTTGGCCACCCGCGTCGAGGCCGGCAGCGCCATCTGCCGAATCGACGGCAAGCCCACGAGTCGCATCAGCATCACGCTGACCAACACGGCTCCCGCGGACGCAGGCAGGATGTTTCCCGACTATGTGACCGGTGCGGGTTCCTACGGCGTGACTGCCGGCAATATCCGCACCCGCGTGGCGGTCTATGGCGCATCCGACGGCCTCCTCGTCTCGACGAAGAGCGGGGACTCCGACTATCCCACGGTGGCCGGCACGGATCAGGGCCGGCCGGTGAGTGTCTTCACCGTCGAGTTGGCGCCAGGGCAGTCGAAGACCGTGACCGTTGACCTTCTCGATGTGAAGCAGAAGTCGCCCTCGATGACCGTCGATGTCACTCCGACGCTCGGAGTGGGTACCCCCGATATGGGGGCATCGCCCCGCGTGTCGACCATTGCCCTCGATTGCGCCACGACACTAAAGTGAGAATTCATCACATTAGGCGATCCCGGACTCGAACCGGGCGGTCGGAAAGGCTCCCGAATGGCCAAGAAGTACCTCGCAGCACTGATTGTCGGTGCCGCCGTCGCACTGTCGGCGCCAGTCGCGGCCAACGCCGCCCCCTATACGTCGGGCGGCTACTGCAGCATCAGCCCGACAACCGTCGGCGCGGGCGACTCGGCGACGCTCACCTGTAGTCCTGGTACCTTCAAGTCGTCGGAGACGGTCGACTACACGGTGTCAGGCGACAACGGATCCGGCGCGAATCTCGCCTCATACCGCACAGGCACCAGTAGCGCGCACGCAGCCAAATCGGCCGGAGGGGACGGCAGCGCAGTACTGCAGATCACTGTTCCGAAGAATGCGTCCGGTGCGTATACGATCACTGGCACCGGCGAGACAAGCAGCGCCGCCTCGGGCGCGACGGTCACGGTGATCCCGGCCGACGCTCCGGCCGGCGCCAAGACGGCGACGATCTCGACGACCAGCAACACCATCGCCTCGACCGGATCGACGATCGCCGCCATCATCGTCTGGATCGGCGGAGCACTGATCGTCCTCGGACTGCTCGTGCTCGCACTCCTGGCGGCGGCTCGCCGTCGCCGCGCGACTCCCTGACCGGATCGCGCCCTCACTCGTCGGGGCGGCCCTCTCACAACCCCTGGAGGGCCGTCTCGTCGTGGAATCATCGGGAACAGTGCGTGGTTGCCCCTGAGGTGACTACCGTATCCCGCATCCCCGTGAACGTTCTCGACCTGGCCAGCCGCCCATACGACGGCACGAATTCTGATGCTGTCGCGGGCACGATCCGTCTCGCGCAGGCGGCAGAGTCGCTCGGCTATCAGCGCTTCTGGGTCGCGGAGCACCACGGTATGCCGGCCATCGCCTCCAGCGCTCCGGCAGTGCTCATCGCTGGGATCGCCGCCGCGACCTCGACCATCCGGGTCGGCAGCGGCGGCGTGATGCTCCCCAACCACGCTCCACTGGTGGTCGCCGAGCAGTTCGGTACCCTGCGCGCCCTCTTCGGGGATCGCATCGACCTCGGGATCGGACGCGCGCCGGGCACCGACGGCGCAACCGCCATGGCCCTCCGCCGCAGCACGGAGGGCCTCGGTGTCGACGACTTCCCGCAACAGCTGCTCGACCTGTTCGGCTTCTTCTACGGTGGGATGAGCGACGCCAACCCACTCCACACGATCACCGCTGTTCCCGGGCTCGGGGATGCGCCCCAGCTGTGGCTGCTCGGCTCCAGCGGCTACAGTGCTCAGGTGGCCGCCGCGCTGGGGATGTCGTTCGCCTTCGCGCACCACTTCGCGGGCGACAACACCGAGGCCGCGCTCGAACTGTACCGGTCGCGGTTCGAGCCCAGCGATCTCCTCGCCGAACCTCATTCGATGATCGCGGTCAACGTCATCTCCGACGAGAACCCGGAACGTGTGCGAGCCCTTTCCTTGCCCGGACAGCTTTCGTTTCTGCGGATGCGTCAGGGGTTGAAGCCGCAGCCTGTCAGCATCGAGGAGGCGCTCACCTACGATTTCTCGCCGCTCGAAGAAGAGTTCATCGCCGCCCGCAACGCGCGCCAGGCGATCGGGACTCCGGCCGAGGTGAAGGCCCGACTGGATGCGCTCCTCGCTTCGACCGGCGCAGACGAACTCATGGTGTCGTCTGGCGCGGCAACCGTGGTGGGACGCATCCGCTCGCTCGAGATCGTGCGCGAAGTACTGGGGTAGGTTCTCCCGCATGCCCGCGCATGGAATGGCAGAAGTCCCCTCCCGGAGGAGGGGACTTCTGCCTGCATAACTGTCGGGGTGACAGGATTTGAACCTGCGACCTCTTCGTCCCGAACGAAGCGCGCTACCAAGCTGCGCCACACCCCGAGTGGCCCGAAGACCTCCATAAGAATACACGAGCCCAAGCGCGCCCGCTGACCATCGGACCGGTCCCAGACCTCAGGAGGAGGGGGTCAGGGTGACGAGCGTGGCCTCCGGACGGCAGGCGAAGCGAACCGGCGCGTAGATCGACGTTCCCAGGCCCGCGGACACGTTGAGGAAGGCCGAGCGGAACGCGTGTCGCCAGATGCTGAGACCCTTGACCTGTTTGCGTGGGATGTCGCAGTTGGTGACTAGCGCGCCGAACCCCGGCACGCAGACCTGACCGCCGTGGGTGTGACCGGCGAAGATCATCGACGCCCCATACGTGACGAAGGCGTCGAGCACCCGGCGGTACGGAGAGTGGGTCACGCCGATAGTGACTGTTCGGCGTTCGGCGCGGGGCGCATCCTGGGGCCACGTGGAGTCGTCGGAATACGGATCGTTCTCGCGCAACTCGTCGAGCGCGCCGGGAATCGCCTCGACCCGGTCGAAGTGGATGTGCGGGTCGTTGACACCGAAGAACTCCAGGTGAGTTCCCTTGATGTCAACGGCGCCGGCAGCGTTGTTCAGGTCGAGCCAGCTGAGACTGCGGAAGTAGTCGGTGAGCGCAGCATCGTCAAGTCGGGCCGCGGTCGCCGATCTTTTTTTCGACGGTCCGGCGAAGTATTTGAGCGGGTTCTTGGCCTGTGGGCCGTAGTAGTCATTCGATCCGTGGGCGAAGACACCCGGGATGCCGCGGAACGCGTCGAAGGCGTGCTGGATGCCCTCGAGGCCCCTCTCATGACCCAGGTTGTCGCCGGTGTCGACGATGAGATCGGGCTTCAGCGCGGCCAGGGACCGCAGCCACTCCTGCTTGTCGCGTTGCCATGGCGCCATGTGCAGATCTGACACGTGCAGGACTTTGATCGGCGCAGAGCCTGGTGGCAGCACAGGAACACTCACCCGGCGCAGCGTGAACAGCCGACGTTCGATGAGAGAGCCCCATGCGAAGGCGCCGGCACCTGCAACAGCGAGCACGGCGAGAGCACCGCCCCCCGCGCTCGGACGTACACCGCGCGTCACTCTTAGCCGCCCGGGGGTTTCGGGCTCGCGGCGACGGTCAGCACGACCGGTGAGCCCGGTTTGACCGGAGTTCCGGCCGCCGGGTTCATCGACTGGACGACGCTGTTACCGTCTCCACCACCGGAGACGGAGATGGTGAAGCCATTCAGCGTGGTCTGCGCATCGCTCACCTTCTGCCCGACGGCGTTTGGAAGGGCGACGAGAGACCCGTTGCTGGTGTAGATCGTGACGACCGTGCCCTTGCCGACGCTCGCTCCGGGGGCTGGGTTGGACGACGAGATGGTCCCGGCCGGCTGCACGCCGTCTTGTGGTCCGCCGTCAGCGTAGCTGAGGCCGAGGCCCTGGAGGATGTTCTGCGCCTCAGCGGGCGTCTTGCCCGTGAGGTCGGGAACCGCGACCTGCACACCCTGCAGGAGCTTTTGGGTCGGTGCCGGGAAGTTGTCTCCGCCGTACTTCGCGACCGCGGCGCCCATCATCGCGCGCTGCACCGAAACGCGTGCGAGCGCCGGCGTTGTGCCGTGTGTCGGGTAGATCGAGCGCATGTTGGCGAAGCCTGTCACGTTGCCGACCCAGTATGCCCCGGCCACCTTGGTTGTCGCGGCGACGAGCCAAAGCTGTTCGTTGCCGTCCGTCGTTCCGGTCTTCGCCAGCATGTCTTTGCCTGTGTTGTTGACACCGGAGGCCGTGCCACCGCCCATCGTGACACGCTGCAGGGCGTAAGCCATGGTGGCCGCAATCTGCGGGTCAACGGCTTGCGTGCACTTCGATGCGGGTGCGGCGACATCCTTGCCGCTGCCGTCCACGATCTTGTCGATCGCAATGGGAGTGCACACCTGCCCGCCGTTCGCGATGCCGGCGAAAGCCGTTGCCATCGTCAGCGGAGCGATCGTGTTGGTGCCGAGTACGCTGGCGGGGTTGGTGTTGAGCTCACTGCCCCCGGCTGTGTGCACATCGAAGGCTTTTGCGTTGTCTCGGATGTCGCAGAGATCGAGCTGCGATGCCATTGAAACGAACGCGGTGTTGATCGACTGCGCCGTGGCCTGGAGCGCGCTGCGGGGCCCCTCTTCGCCGGGGGAATCGTTCGTCGGCCAACGGTTCTCTGTGGGGCCGTATACGCCACCGGGTATGCACTTCGCCTTGAAAGTTCCGGACGGATAGGTGCGGATGTTAGCGTTCACCGTCTCGTTCAGCGAGTGACCATTCTCCAGCCAGTCGGCGAGCGTGAAGACCTTATAGGTCGACCCCACCTGGAAGCCCGAGGAACCGCCATACGCCTGGTCGGTGTTGTAGTTGATTGCGGTGTAGTTCTTGCCGGTTACGCTCGAGTCTTGCGTGTAGTCCTTGTTCTGCGCCATGTAGAGCACGCGGCCGGTGCCCGGTTGCACGCCGACGAGCGCACCACCCAGGTCGGCCTTGTCGTAGGCCTTCGGAACGTAGCTGTCGAGCGTCGACTCGGCGGTCGCCTGGAGATCGAGGTCGAGGGTGGTGTAGATCTTGAATCCGCCGCGGTTGAACGTCGCGAGGCGGGTGTCCTGGTCTGGACCGAAGGACGGGTCGTTGAGGAAGATCTTCTGCACATAGTCGCAGAAGTATGCCGCTCCGCCGGCCGTCTGGCAGCCCCGCACCGACGGCGTGATGACCGGAGTGATCGGCGTCTTCATCGCCTCGTCGTACTGAGCTTTGGTGAGCTTCTTGTACTGGTACATCTTGCCGAGGATGTAGTCGCGGCGGTCTTTGTTGGCCTTGTATCCGTTGGCGGCACCGTTGGTCTTGCTGTCCGGGTTGTCCAGTTTGAGGCCGGTCGGCTCGTTCACGATGGCGACCAGGCTGGCGGCCTGCGCGGGCGTGAGTTGCGCCGCGGACACGTTGAAGTAGTACTTGGCGGCCGCTTCGATACCGTAGACCGATCCGCCGAAGCCCGCGATGTTGAGGTAGCCCTCGAGGATCTTGTCCTTCGAGTACTTCTTCTCAAGACCGATGGCGAACTTCATCTCCTTGAGCTTGCGGTCGGGGGTGACGCCGGTGGAGTCGTCCACGCACGACTGGTACTTCGTCTTGTCGGCTTTCGTCTTGACCGACATCGCCTCGCACCGCTGCAGCAGCACGTTCTTCACATATTGCTGGGTGATCGACGAGCCGCCCTGCACGCCACCGCCGCCGACCGTTGACAGCACGCCGCGGATGGTGCCCTGGATGTCCACACCACCGTGGGTATAGAAGCGGGGGTCTTCGCCGGCGACGGCCGCATCCTTTGCAGCCTGGGACATCTGGTCGAAACCGACCGGCAGGCGGTTCTGCGAGTAGAACGTCGCCAGAGCGACATCCGTGTCGCCCTTCTTGGCGTAGATGGTGGAAGGCTGAGCGAGCGTTCCGACGGCGAGGTACTCGGGGAGCCCCTCGAAAACACCGATGCCGCTGTTTGCGGCCATGCCGGTCACCGCGATAGCGGGGGTCACGGCGGCCGTTACCAGGAGGCCTGCGATGGCGCTCATCCCGACGAATGCGCCGAGTGCACCGAACACAGCTCTACCCGGAGGTTTTTTGGCAGACATATGATCAAGGTTAGGTGAGAAACCTGATAAACCCCCCGAACGCTAGGAGCAAAATGCCGCGCTGGGAATACCTCACGACCCCGCTCATCATCCACAACACCGCCGCTATCCTCAACAATTGGGGCTCGGAAGGGTGGGAACTCGTCCAAATCGTCACCGGTCCGGAGGGCGGCCTGGTGGCCTACCTGAAGCGCCCCGTGGCCGAAGAGGTGGACGCCTGATGGGCGCCGTCGAGGCCCGCCTGGCCGAGTTGGGCATCCAGATCCCCGAGGTCGTGCCGCCGGTCGCGGCATATGCCCCCGCCGTCATCGACGGCAATCATGTCTACACCGCGGGCCAGCTGCCGATGGTCTCCGGGGCCCTGCCGGCCACAGGCAAAGTCGGAGATGGCCACGGCCTGATCCCCGCGGCCGACGCCAAGGAGTACGCGCGCACCAGCGCCCTCAATGCGCTCGCCGCGGCCAAGAGCGTGCTCGGCTCACTCGATCGGGTCACCCGGATCGTCAAGGTGGTCGGCTTCGTCGCCTCCGACCCGGCTTTCACCGGCCAGCCCGGCGTCATCAATGGGGCGAGCGAGGTGCTCGGCGAGATCTTCGGCGACGCCGGCGTGCATGCCCGTTCGGCTGTGGGCGTCTCGGTGCTGCCGCTGGATGCTCCGGTCGAGGTGGAGCTCATCCTCTCGTTCGAATAAGTTCGGGTGCGTTGCGGCCGTTCGCTACGAGAGCTTGCTTTGGATGGAGCTCATCACCGACGTGTCGGCAAGCGTTGTCGTGTCGCCGACCTCGCGGCCTTCGGCAACGTCTTTGAGCAGGCGGCGCATGATCTTGCCCGACCGCGTCTTCGGCAACTCGTTGACGATGAAGATCTCGCGTGGGCGGGCGATCGCGCCGATCTGTTCGGTGACGTGCCGCCGCAGCTCGGCCGCAACATCCATCGAATCGGCCGACGCCAGCTGGCTCTGCTTGATGATGACGAACGCCACCACGGCTTGTCCCGTCGTCTCATCCGCTGCACCGACGACCGCGGCCTCGGCGGTGAGGGGATGCGCGACCAGCGCCGACTCGATCTCGGCTGTCGAGAGGCGGTGCCCCGACACGTTCATCACGTCGTCGACCCGGCCCATCAGCCAGATGTCGCCGTCCTTGTCGTAGCGGGCGCCGTCGCCGGCGAAGTACTTGTCGCCGAACTTGTCCCAGTACGTCTCCTTGAACCGCTCCGGATCGCCCCAGATTCCGCGCAGCATCGCCGGCCACGGCTCGGTCGCGACGAGCAGGCCGCCCTGGTCTTTGTCCACGGGAACGCCGGTCTCGTCGAGGATGTCGATCGAGATACCGGGCAGCGGAACCTGCGCCGATCCGGGTTTGAGCGTGGTCACTCCCGGCAGCGCCGAGATCATGATGCCGCCTGTCTCCGTCTGCCACCAGGTGTCGACGATGGGAGTCTCGCCGCCACCGATGACCTCGCGGTACCACATCCACGCCTCGGGGTTGATCGGTTCGCCGACGGAACCGAGCACCCGCAGGCTCGAGAGGTCGAAGCTCTGCGGGATATGCCGGCCGAGCTTCATGAACGAACGGATCGCCGTGGGCGCCGTGTAGAAGATCGAGACCTTGTACTTCTCGATGATCTCCCACCAGCGTCCGGGGTGGGGCGTGTCAGGGGTGCCCTCGTAGAGGACCTGCGTGGCGCCGTTGGCGAGGGGGCCGTAGACGACGTAGCTGTGGCCGGTGATCCAGCCCACGTCGGCGCTGCACCAGTAGACGTCGGTCTCGGGATGCACGTCGAACACGCTCTTGTGGGTGAAGGCGGCCTGCGTGAGGTAGCCGCCGGAGGTGTGCAGGATGCCCTTCGGCTTGCCTGTGGTCCCGCTCGTGTAAAGGATGAACAGCGGCTGCTCGGCCTCGAATGCCTTCGCCACGTGGTCGGCGTCCACCTGCGCGATCTCGTCGTGCCACCACAGGTCGCGCCCGTCGGTCCATTCCACCTCGTTCTCGCCGCGCCTGACGACGAGCACGTGCTCCACGGTGGATACGCTGCTCGCGAGCGCCGCGTCGACCGCGTTCTTGAGGGGGAAGACCTTGCCCTTGCGCCATCCGCCGTCGGCCGTGATGACAAGTTTCGCCTCGGCGTCGTCGATGCGCGAGCGAAGGCTCTCGGCGCTGAAACCGCCGAACACGACCGAGTGCACGGCACCGATCCGCGCGACAGCGAGCATCGCGACGACAGCTTCCGGAATCATCGGCAGATAGATCGCCACTCGGTCGCCGGCCTGGATACCGAGGCTGGTGAGCAGGTTGGCGGCCTTCTTCACGTCGGCCGTCAACTCCGCATAGGTGATCGAGCGACTGTCGCCGGGCTCACCCTCCCAGTGGATCGCGACCCGGTCGCCGTTGCCGGCGAGCACATGCCGGTCGAGACAGTTGTACGCGACGTTGAGCTCTCCATCGTCGAACCATTTGGCGAACGGCGCATTCGTCCAGTCGAGCGTGCGCGTGAACGGCTTATGCCAGTGGAGGAGTTCGCGAGCCTGGTCCGCCCAGAAGCCGAGCCGATCAGCCGCCGCGCGTTCGTAGAGGTCGGACTGCGCTACCGCGGAGGCGGCGAACTCTTCGGTCGGCGGAAAACGTCGGGCCTCATGCAGCAGATTATCGATTGTGTTGCTCATAGGTAGTCTGTTCGCTCCTTCGCGATGCCGGGGTTCGAGTCGTGGCGCGACAATGCCTGACTCTACAACGTGGCAGTGACGTCGGTTCAGTCAGACTTGCGTTTGCATCGAATACGCGTAAACTAAGCCACGGCCGAATATTAATTCTGGCGTGCGGCGCAAATGATTCCCCCCAATCATGCGCCGTAGTGGCCGCACCTGTTCCCCCCAATAGGTGCGGCCCCCCTCTTTTAACGCGAAGGTACCTACCGCGCAGGTACCTTTGGCCTGGGCACGGTCCTCCACAGGCGGCGCGGTGCGCGAGTTGTCCACTGATCTCGCGGAGAACGGATGCGGCGCACCGGGCGTCCCTAACCTCGGGGCATGCACGCATCGCATCAGCCGCCCGACTATTCGGCCGCTCCTCCGCCAGAGGCGCCCTCCGTCGCACCTCCCGATCCGCCGACGCCTTGGCTCACGTTCGGCCCGCTTGCGCCGTACCTCTTGCGGGGCGGCATCACCGACCTGTTCGTCAACGGTGCGGGCGAACTCTGGGCTGACGGCGGCCCCCGAGGGTTGCGCCGCCTCGACGGCTGGCGTGCCGATGAATGTGCCACCCGTGACCTCGCGGTGCGACTCATTGCGCGGGGCGGTCGTCACATCGACGAAGCGACACCGTTCATGGATGTGCGGCTCGACGGCGGCGTGCGCGTCCATGCCGTGCTGCCACCGGTCTCCACTGGCGGGACGCTTCTCTCCGTCCGCATCCCGAGCCCCCACCGTCCGCTCTTGCCAGACCTGGTGGTGGCCGGCTCGGTGTCGTCTGCGCAGGCGGATGTGCTGCTCCGCGCGATCGCCGCTCGCGCGAATCTCCTCGTCACGGGTGCCGGGGGTGCGGGCAAAACGACTCTCCTGGCGGCACTCCTCTCACACGCGCCACCCCACGAACGTCTGGTCGTGATCGAAGACGTCGCCGAGCTCCGGATCGTTCATCCTCACGTCGTCGGACTCCAGGCTCGGCAGCCCAACCTCGAAGGTGCGGGCGGAGTCGATCTGCGCCGCCTGGTTCGGGAAGCCCTGCGGATGCGTCCGGACCGACTCATCCTCGGCGAATGCCGCGGAGCCGAGGTGCAAGACCTGCTCTCCGCTCTGAACACGGGCCACGACGGCGGCGCGGGCACCCTTCACGCCAACTCTCTCATCGACGTCCCCGCCCGTCTCGAAGCGCTCGGCGCGCTCGCGGGGCTCAGCGAGCGCGCACTCGCGCGGCAAGCCGTCAGTGCCATCGGATTGGTCGTCCACGTCGAACGCGTCGACGGGATGCGTCGGGTGGCAGGATTCGCGCGCCTTCTCGTGCGCGACGACGGGCGTCTGGGTGTGGTCCGCTCCGATGTGGCGGCCTGAGCGAAGGCATCCGCGGCTCGCCGGCGCGGCAGCAGACGAGGCGGCCGGCGCCATCGAACGGCTGGCGACGCTGCTCGAAGCCGGCGTGGCTCCGGAATCCGCGTGGATGTACCTGGGCGAGTTCAGCGCGCATCCCGTCGTGTCGCAAGTGGCGTCGACCGTTTCATCGGGCGTCCGGCCGATCGACGCGTTTGCGGCTTCCACGGGCGTTCGAGCAAAAGGTGCCGAACCCTGGCGTGCGCTGGCCGCCGCTTGGGCCGTCGCGGAGGCGTCCGGCGCTCCACTCGCTCCCAGCCTCCGTGAACTCGCGACCGCATTGGGGGATAGAGCGGAAACGGAACGGGAGATCGAGGTCGCGCTGGTGGGCCCGCTTGCCACCTCTCGGCTGGTCGCCTGGTTGCCGGTCGCCGGGCTCGGCCTCGGGATGCTGATGGGGGTCGACATCCTCGGCACGCTGCTCGGAAGCGTCGTCGGTGGGGGAGTGCTCGTCCTCGGTGGCGCGCTGATGCTCGGCGGCCGGTTCTGGACGCGCTTGCTCGCCCGTTCCGCGGCGCCCTCCCCGGGGGCAGTCGGCCTTGACCTCGATCTGGTTGCCGTGTCGCTGACCGGCGGAGTTTCCGTGGAACGGGCGAGAGAGTTCATCCGGCAGGCGTCCAACCGCTTCGGCATCGAACAGGCAGGCGCGACCGAACTCGACGATATCCTCGCGCTGGCCCAGAGAGCAGGCGCGCCCGCTGTCGAGCTTCTGCGGAGCGCGGCACGGCAGGCTCGGCGGGATGCGCGCACGGGCGGCAAGCGGGCGGCTGCGACGCTCGCGGTGCGGTTGATGGTTCCGCTCGGGGTGTGCATCCTGCCGAGTTTCATGCTGCTGGGCGTCGCGCCGGTCGTCCTCTCGATTCTTTCCTCGACGATCAGCGCACTGTGAGTGCGACGACTCCTCCACAGCGTGCAGACTCGGCGTCTTATCCACCGAAGTTTGCTCGAGCCGCTGCTGGCGTGGCGGCCCGAACACCATAGAGGGAGTCGTCCTCTGGGAACGGCGAACCAAAAACAGAAGGGGGAACAGCATGCAGTCAGACATCGGCCGGATGGAACCCGAGCGGGGGGCGTCGTTGAACTCGGAGAGTGATTCGGCGCGCGGGAGAGCGCACCGCATCGTCGGATTCATGAAAGAGGAGAGAGGCAGCGCGACTGCGGAATACGCTGTCGCGACGATGGCCGCCGTCGGATTCGCAGGTCTGCTTGTCGTGCTGCTCCGCGGTGACGAGGTTCGCGCCCTCCTGACCGAGCTGGTCATTCGTGCCTTGTCGACGGCCGGCTGACGTCCGGGATGAGCGTGGAAGCGTGACCGCGGAGTTCGCCGTGACATTGCCGGCTGTGGTTCTTTGTCTCGCGCTCTGCGTCGGTGCCGTGCAGCTGATCGCCCAGCAGGTGCGCCTCGCCGACGCTGCCGCGGTAGCCGCTCGTCTGCTGGGGCGCGGTGACGATCCCGGCGCTGTCGTCACACGTTCCGGGGCGAGCGGCTATGAGACAAGCGCGGAGGACGGGTTGTTGTGTGTGAGACTTTCGGCCCGCTCCCCCCTCGGTGCGGCGGGCATGATCGGGATCGACGCCTCGGCGCAGGCATGCAGTGTCGACCAACGGGATCTGGAGGAGGGATGACCCCACGGCGAAGAATCGCCGGCCCGATCAAGCGCGATCGAGGGCGGGTGCCACACAGAACATCCGACTTTGGCGACGGGGAGCGTGGTTCCGGCACGGTACTCTGCCTGGCGATCATCGGAGTGTTGGTCTGCCTGACCGGCGGGGTTGTCGCGGTCGCAGGCGCGAGCGTGGCCAAGCAGCGGGCGTCGGGCGCGGCAGACGTGGCAGCCCTTGCGGCGGCGGATGTCGCCTCAGGAAGGCTGCCCGGCTCGCCCTGCCAAGAGGCCGCCCGTGTGGCCGGTGCGAATGGGGCCGTACTGAGTTCCTGCGCGGTGGCGGGTACCGTGGCGACGGTCACCGCCTCGATCGGCTATCTCGGCTTCACCGTCACGGTGCAAGCGCGGGCTGGGCCCCTCGCCGATTGAGAGCTGACGGAACTGTTCCTTGATGGTCTCAGTTGAAGACGGCCTCAAGGTAGCGGTATTCGACAGCGCTGGGGCGGTGGTCGAGAGCGTCGTCGGAGGCGAACTCGATGCCGGAGGAGCGAGCATAGAGGTAACGCTTGTCGCCGGAGCCGGCGGAGATCTCGATACGGGGGCGCGGGTCGCCCGAGTCGAGGAATTCGGTTGTGACGGTCTTTCCCTCGAGGGGGCCATCGGTGAGCTTGGCGGTATACGTCGTCGTTGAAGTTGTAGCCATGACCTCATTTTCCTCCCGTTGGACGCGTTCGCAAGGGCTGCGCCGTCGGCGAACGGAGGACGACGGATTAGGCAGACAGGCGGCTCGGGTGTGTATGGTGTGCCTGACAGGCCGTGTGGCGCAGGCTCGCCGCCGGAGTGCGGCGCTCGGGGGAGCGCGCTATCGGACGTTCAACTGTTGAAAGACAGTGCGTATATAGAGGAATCAGGTGTCTGACACGAAGAAGCTCGTCATCGTCGAGTCTCCGAACAAGGTGAAATCCATCGCCCAGTACTTGGGCGACGGCTACGAGGTCATGGCCTCGGTCGGACACATCCGCGACCTCATCGAGCCCAAAAACCTCCCGCCCGAGCTGAAGAAAGGCTCGCTCGGCAAATTCTCCGTCGACGTCGAGAACGGCTTCGAGCCGTACTACGTCGTCTCCGAGCAGAAGAAGAAAACGGTCGCCGACCTCAAGCGCGCGCTCAAGAATGCCGACGAGCTCCTCCTCGCAACGGATGAGGATCGCGAAGGAGAAGCCATCGCCTGGCACCTGATCGAGGTGCTGAAACCCAAGGTTCCGGTCAAACGGATGGTCTTCCACGAGATCACCCGAGAAGCGATCGAAAAAGCCCGCGACAACACCCGCGACATCGACACGGCGCTGGTCGACGCGCAGGAAACCCGCCGTATCCTCGACCGTCTCTACGGGTACGAGGTCTCACCGGTGCTGTGGCGCAAGGTCGGACCCGGCCTGTCCGCCGGTCGGGTGCAGTCCGCCGCGACACGCCTCGTGGTGGACCGGGAGCGCGAACGTCTCGCTTTCGTAGCCGCCTCATACTGGGGTCTCAGCGCCCGCTTCGCGCCTGAGGCCGAAGCCGCAGGGGCGGCAACAGGATTCGAAGCACGCCTCGCCAGGCTGTCCGGCGAACGCGTCGCAACCGGCCGAGACTTCGACGATCATGGAAAACTCACCTCGACGGCTCGGACACTCGATGAGGCGTCGGCCAGGTCCCTGGCCACAGCCATCGCTCTCGACAGCACACGGACCACCGTCGGTAAAGTCGAGTCGAAGCCGTACTCCCGTCGTCCTGCAGCGCCGTTCACCACGTCGACGATGCAGCAGGAAGCCGCCCGCAAGCTGCGATTCTCGGCACGACAGACCATGAGCGTCGCGCAGTCGCTTTACGAGAACGGGTACATCACCTATATGCGCACCGACTCCGCGTCGTTGTCGCAGCAGGCCACGAATGCGGCACGCACGCAGGCGGCCAAACTGTACGGTCCCGAAACCGTGCCCGACAAACCACGCCTCTACTCCTCGAAGAACAAGAACGCTCAAGAGGCGCACGAGGCGATCCGCCCGTCAGGCGAGGTGTTCCGCACGCCGTCCGAGCTTTCCTCGATACTCCGCGGCAACGACTTCAAGCTCTACGACTTGATCTGGAAGCGCACTGTGGCGTCGCAGATGGCGGATGCGAAAGGACAGACCGCATCCGTCACCGTCGAAGCGGCCATCGCAGAAGGCGCGAACGACGGAGTCGTGGCGGAGTTCACGGCGAGTGGAACGGTCATCACGTTCCGCGGATTCCTCAACGCTTATGAAGAAGGACGCGACGAGGAGCGCAACACCAACGCCGAACCGAGCGAAGCCAAGCTGCCGCCGCTCGAGGTCGGTCAGACTCTCAACGTCGAAGACGTCGACGCCGACGGACACGAGACCACGCCACCCCCGCGCTACACGGAGGCAAGCCTGGTGAAGACGCTCGAAGAGCTGGGTGTCGGACGACCCTCGACCTTCGCGAGCATCCTCTCCACGATCGTCGACCGCGGATATGTGACGCCGCGCGGGCAGGCGCTCGTGCCGAGCTGGGTCGCGTTCTCGGTGGTCCGCCTCCTGGAGGACTACTTCGGCGACCTCGTCGAGTATGACTTCACAGCCGAGATGGAAGACGACCTCGACCGGATCGCCGACGGCGAAGCCGAGCGCGTCGACTGGCTGAACAGCTTCTACTTCGGCAGCGACAAGCACAAAGGCCTGCGCCGGGTCATCGACAACATGGGCGAGATCGATGCGCGCAGCATCAACTCGATCGCGATCGACGACG
>DASYGJ010000355.1:0-11288 GCA_035999915.1 Leifsonia sp. | reverse complement strand
GCGGCGCAGCTGATGTGCCAGCCGGTTCTCGTCATGCTCGCACCGAGCCTGCCGCTGTACGGCGTGATGGCGAACCTGCTTGCCGAGCCCGCCGCGCCGGCGGGCACGATCCTGGGCCTCCTCGGGTGTCTCGCGCTCCCCGTCGCGCCCGCGCTCGGACAAGCCCTGGTCTGGCTCGCGTGGGTACCGGCGGCATGGATCGCGCAGATCGCCCGGACGACGAGTTCGCTTCCCGCCAGCAGTCTGCCCTGGCTCGACGGACCGCTCGGCGTGATCATCTGCGCCGCTGCAGTCTTGGCGATCCTCATCCTCGCGCTGGCGAGACGTGGCCGCGGACGGGGCATCCTGGTGGCGGTCGCCGCCGGTGCGCTTCTCGCGGGCGTCGGGGTCTACTCAGGCAGCCTCGGCGGGGGAGTGCTGGGGCGAGTGCTGTCGATTCCGGCCGATTGGCAGATCGCCGCATGCGACGTGGGTCAGGGAGACGGCCTGCTCGTGCGCGACGGAGACCGGGTGGCGATGATCGACGTCGGGCGCCATCCGGAACCCGCCAAGGCGTGTGTGGAACGCCTCGGAGTGACTCACCTCGACCTCCTCCTGCTGACCCACTACGACGTCGACCACATAGGGGGAGTATCTGCGGTGGAGTCGATGGCGAGCACGATCGTCATCGGGCAGACGAGCCGCCCACAAGACGAGCGAGTCGTGGCTGAACTGCGCGCCACAGGTGCGGCCATCACCCAGGGGTTCGCTGGAATGAGCGGGATGCTCGGCTCGCTCGCCTGGCGCATCGTGTGGCCGCCCGCGCCCTCGCCCGGCCTGCCTGCGCTGAGCGGTAACCCCGGCAGTGTGACGGTCGAATTCGAAGGTCAGGGCATCCGTTCTCTCTATCTGGGCGACCTCGGAGAGAGTGCGCAGAACCAGTTGCTGGCGACCGGGACGATCGAACCCGTCGACGTCGTCAAGATGGCCCACCATGGCTCAGCGGATCAGAGCCACACCCTCTACGAACGGCTGAATGCCGTGGTGGGGCTGGTCTCGGTCGGTGCCAAGAACGGTTACGGACACCCGAC
Source organism: Leifsonia sp. (assembly GCA_035999915.1). Classification (GTDB taxonomy): domain Bacteria; phylum Actinomycetota; class Actinomycetes; order Actinomycetales; family Microbacteriaceae; genus Leifsonia. The sequence goes on along the minus strand of DASYGJ010000355.1, from coordinate 10,218 downwards.
ACCGCGCGCACTTGAGATCCTCGCGCACAACGGCACCGTGGCCGAGCGCACCGATCAGCAAGGTCTTCTCCTGGTGTCGCCCGGAGCAGAACCCGGAAGCGTGAGGGTCTGGAGCGAGCGCGACACGATGGTCGATGCAGCCGAATCCGTTCCCGGCTCGCATGACAGTCGTGGACCGTATGCTGGGAGCGACCGAGGAGGAACGTGGCGGCACGACCAAGCAGCAAGGCCAGCGCGAGCAAGGGGCGCACCGCGACGGCCGCCATCCCGCAGCTCGCGTGGAATCAGATCCGCACAGCACCGGTGGTTCTGGTCTCCGGTCCTGAAGGCTTTCTGGCCGACCGTTCGATCCGTACGCTGCGCGATCGGCTCAAGGCTGACGATCCGAGTCTCGAGATCAGCGACCTCGCCGCGAACGACTACGCGCCAGGAGAACTGCTGACCCTGGCCAGCCCGTCGCTGTTCGGCGAACCGCGGCTGATTCGGGTCGAAGGGGTCGAGAAGACCAACGACGTCTTCCTCAGTGACATGCTCGACTATCTGCAGTCGCCGGCCGACGGCACCGTCGTGGTGCTCCGGCACGGCGGGGGTGTGCGCGGCAAGAAGCTGCTCGACGCCATCCGGTCGGGCGCCGGGGGCGCGATCGAGGTCGTCTGCACCGAGCTGAAGCGCGACTCCGACAAGTACGATTTCGCCCAGGCCGAGTTCAAGGCGGCCGGAAAGAAGATCACCGCCGGGGCCGTCCGAGCGGTGACGTCAGCGTTCGCGGACGACCTCGCCGAACTGGCCGGCGCCTGCCAGCAACTCATCTCCGACACCGCTGCAGAGATCACCGAAGCAACCGTCGACAAGTACTATGGCGGCCGGATGGAGACCAATGCGTTCCAGGTGGCCGACGCGGCCATCGCCGGACGGCACGGCGAAGCGCTTGTCACGATGCGGCACGCGTTGTCCTCGGGCGCCGACCCCGTGCCGATGGTCGCCGCGTTCGCGAGCAAAATCCGCACGATGGCGAAGCTGTCGGGCGCGCGCGGTGGCTCGGGTCAGCTCGCGCAACAGTTCGGACTCGCGCCGTGGCAGGTCGACAGGGCACGTCGAGACCTGCAGGGCTGGACCGAAGACGGGCTCGGCCGGTGCATCGAGGTGCTCGCGGAGACCGACGCGAACGTCAAAGGCGGTGGCCGCGACCCGGTGTTCGCGCTCGAGCGCATGATCCGCATCGTCAGCTCTCGCGGTCGAGTGTGAATCGACAGAAACGCGAAGAGCCCTCGTCGCTGTGACGGGGGCTCTTCGTTACGCGGACTTGTCCGCGGTAAGCGGGCTGTTCCGCGGTAAGTCTGGGCGGGGGAGTCCGGTTACAGGCTCGCGACCTGCTTGGCGATGGCCGACTTGCGGTTCGCCGCCTGGTTCTTGTGGATGACACCCTTGCTGGCGGCCTTGTCGAGCTTCTTGTTCGCGACCTTCAGAGCCGAGACGGCCTTGTCTTTGTCGCCGGCGACGACGGCTTCGCGGGTGGCGCGAACGGCGGTCTTGACCTGGCTCTTCACAGCCTTGTTGCGCTCCTGCGCCTTCTTGTTCGTGCCGATGCGCTTGATCTGCGACTTGATGTTTGCCACGTGTGGGTACTTTCGTTTGAAGTGAGTTACGGATGAGCCGCTCAGCGAGAGAGGGCGCCTTGCGGCAGTCGTGCGGACGAACCCACACGCAAGCCAACAAACAACTTTACCAGCGCCCGCTCCCAGAACCAAAAGCTCGGCCTGCGCGGTCGTGCGAAACGTGCGGTTCCACTGCCTGCGACCACACTTTTCGCACGAAACGGCGGCGCCAGCCTGCGGAATAGGGTTGCGGCCCCGGCGCATGGGAGAATCGTCAGCACAATGTCTCCACGAGCTCTGAAGGCCCTCGAGCCCGCCGCGACCGATCCGGCGTTCATCCGTAACTTCTGCATCATCGCCCACATCGACCACGGCAAGTCCACGCTGGCCGACCGGATGCTGCAGATCACAGGCGTGGTCTCCGACCGCGACATGCGCGCCCAATACCTCGACCGCATGGACATCGAGCGCGAGCGCGGCATCACGATCAAGAGCCAGGCCGTGCGGATGCCGTGGGCCGGCGAGTCGGGCACGTACGCCCTCAATATGATCGATACTCCCGGTCACGTCGACTTCACCTATGAGGTGTCCCGCTCGCTCGCGGCCTGCGAGGGCGCCATCCTGCTCGTCGACGCGGCTCAGGGCATCGAGGCTCAGACGCTGGCGAACCTTTACCTGGCGCTCGAGAACGATCTGACGATCATCCCTGTGCTCAACAAGATCGACCTGCCGGCCGCCGACCCGGAGAAGTATGCGGCCGAACTCGCGTCGCTCATCGGCGGCAAGCCGGAAGACGTTCTGCGAGTGTCGGGTAAGACGGGCGTCGGTGTGGATGCGCTCCTCGACCGCGTCGTCGAACTCATCCCCGCGCCTGTCGGCAAGAAGGATGCGCCGGCTCGAGCCATGATCTTCGACTCGGTCTACGACAGCTATCGCGGCGTCGTCACCTACGTGAGGATGATCGACGGCCAGCTCTCGCCGCGCGAACGTATCCAGATGATGTCGACGAGGGCCACCCACGAGATCCTCGAGATCGGCGTGAGTTCGCCTGAGCCGACGCCGTCCCAGGGCCTGGGCATCGGCGAGGTGGGCTATCTGATCACGGGCGTGAAGGATGTTCGTCAATCGAAGGTCGGCGACACCGTCACCACGGCCAGCAAGCCCGCCACCGAAGCTCTCCCCGGGTACACCGAGCCGAAGCCGATGGTGTTCTCGGGACTGTATCCGATCGACGGCAGCGACTACCCCGAACTCCGAGAGGCCCTGGACAAGCTGAAGCTCTCGGATGCAGCATTGGTCTACGAGCCGGAGACCTCCGTCGCCCTCGGATTCGGCTTCCGGTGCGGATTCCTCGGTCTGCTGCACTTGGAGATCGTTACGGAGCGATTGGAGCGCGAGTTCGGTCTCGACCTCATCACCACGGCGCCGTCAGTGATCTACGAGGTGACGACCGAGGACAAGAAGGTCATCACCGTCACGAACCCGAGTGAGTTCCCGGGCGGCAAGATCGCCAAGGTCGAGGAACCGATGGTGAAGGCCGCGATCCTCGCGCCCAAGGACTATGTCGGCGTCATCATGGAGCTCTGCCAAAGCCGTCGTGGCGCGCTGCTCGGCATGGATTACCTCGGCGAGGACAGGGTCGAGATCCGCTACACCATGCCGCTCGGCGAGATCGTGTTCGACTTCTTCGACCAGCTGAAGAGCCGCACTGCCGGTTACGCTTCGCTCGACTACGAGCCGATCGGTGAGCAGGAGGCCGACCTCGTTAAGGTCGACATCCTCTTGCAAGGCGAGCAGGTCGACGCGTTCAGTGCGATCGTGCACCGCGACAAGGCTTACGCGTATGGCGTGCTGATGACCGGCCGTCTCCGCGAACTGATCCCGCGGCAGCAGTTCGAGGTGCCCATCCAGGCGGCGATCGGGGCGCGGATCATCGCTCGCGAGAGCATCCGCGCAATGCGTAAAGACGTGCTCGCCAAGTGTTATGGCGGTGATATCACCCGCAAGCGCAAGCTGCTCGAGAAGCAGAAGGAGGGCAAGAAGCGCATGAAGATGGTCGGCCGCGTCGAGGTCCCGCAGGAGGCGTTCATCGCAGCCCTCTCCGGCGACACCGAGAGCGTCAAAACCTACAAAAAGTAGCCCCGCCCCTCGCTCCCGCCCCTCGCCCCCTCGCCCCCGCAGCCAACCGCCGAGTCCGCTCAAAATCGGCTAAAAGCCGCCGGGCCCGCAGACAGTTTGTGGACTCGGCGGTTACTTTGTGCGCAGAACAGAATGCGCTGCGGCCGTCTAGGCTGGACGCGACCCGAAACGTTATCCACGAGAAATGATCAGGACCGAACGAATGCGACGCTCCACGTTCACCGATCAGCCCGTGACGTATGGCGCGGTGGGCGGAACCCAGGCGCCTGATCTGCTGTACTACCCGCCGAAGGGATACCGGCCGCTGGAGCGCCAGGTGCGGCTCGGGAGCGGGGAGGAGCGCTTCGCATCGGCGGTGACCGCGCTGATGACGTGGGGTGTGCAGCGCGGGAGCGGCATCAAGGTGACGGAGGCGCACGAGGGAACCGGGGTTCAGTACGAGGGCGTGATCTTCAACCCCGACGGCACACCGTCGACGCTGCAGGAGCACCGGTCGGCCGAGTCGATTTTCGCGGACGACGGGTCACCGTACATCGCCAACGGGATGACCGCCGTGCTCAAGATCCCGTTCTGGCCGGTCCAGGTCTCCGCTCCGATCCGTGTGGTCTACGTCATCGACGAGAAGAACCGCGCGGGCTTCGCATACGGGACCATGCATGGGCATCCGGAAAGCGGCGAGGAGGCGTTCATCGTGGAGCTGCGCGACGATGGGTCGGTCTGGTTCGTGCTCCGCGCGTTCTCCCAGCCGTCGAACGCGTTCTACCGGCTGGTCTCGCCCATCCTTCGGCTTGTACAGCGCCGGTACACGGCGAAATACCTTCGCGCGCTCCTGCCCGCCCGGGCGGCCTGACGTGCCCAGCGCGCTTCCGCTGGGCGATCCCGCCCCGGCCGACGGTCTGCTGCCGGATTCGGCGGCCCAGGATGCGACGGCTCGTCGCTTCGGCGTGTATCTGCACGTGCCATTTTGCCGCGTGCGCTGCGGATACTGCGACTTCAACACATACACGGCCACTGAGCTCCGAGGTGTGTCTCAGACCGAGTATGCCGGCCATGCGATCCGCGAAGTGGGCTTCGCCGACGATGTTCTCGAACGGAGCGGAGTCGTGCGGCGCTCTGCGTCGACCGTTTTCTTCGGCGGCGGCACACCGACGATGCTGCCGGTGCGTGACCTGGCGGCGATGCTGGGCGCGGTTCGGGATACCTGGGGGCTCGTCCGCGATGCGGAGGTCACGACCGAAGCCAATCCGGACTCTGTCGACGCCGAGTACTTGCTGGCGCTGGCAGACGCTGGTTTCACTCGGGTGTCGTTCGGGATGCAGTCCGCCGTTCCCGAGGTGCTGGCAACGCTCGAACGCACGCACGATCCGGACCGCGTTCCGCTGGTGGTCGAGTGGGCGCGTGCCGCTGGTCTTCAGGTGAGTCTCGACCTCATCTACGGCACGCCGGGCGAGTCGCTCGACGACTGGTCGCGATCGCTCGACTCGGCGATAGCCTGTGACCCCGACCATCTCTCGGCCTATTCGCTCATCGTGGAGCCGGGCACGAAGCTCGCCCGTCAGATCAAGTCCGGCCTGGTTGCCGAGCCCGACGAAGACCTGCAGGCCGACATGTACGAACTGGCGGATGCGCGGCTCGGCGCGGCAGGCTACGACTGGTACGAAGTGAGCAATTGGTCCCGGGATGACGCGCATCGGTCCCGGCACAACCTGTCCTATTGGCAGGGCCACGACTGGTGGGGGATCGGCCCGGGAGCGCACAGCCATGTGGGCGGCGTGCGGTGGTGGAACGTCAAGCATCCCGCAGCTTATGCTGGGCGGGTTCTGGCCGGCGAGTCGCCTGCCGCCGGACGCGAGACGCTCGATGCGGAGACGCAGCGGGTCGAGCGGGTGCTGCTGCTCACGCGTATTCGGGAGGGTCTGGCGATCGGTGAGCTCGAGTCCGCCGGGCGCACTGCCGTCGCCGGGCTCATCGCCGATGGGCTGGTGAACGCGAAAGCCGCCCTGCGCGGGTCGATCGAACTGACCCTGCGCGGGCGGCTTCTGGCGGACGCGGTGGTGCGGCGACTATTGGCCGACGACTGATCCGCTCCAGCAATTCGGCTGGCCGGACTCAGCTCACGAACTTGAAGGACACCGGGTACGTGTAGAACTGGCCCTGGTTCGCCTTCACCGCGGCAATGATGCTGAAAATGATGTTCACGGCCCAGACGGCGGCGAGGATGATGAACCCGACCACGACGATGGTCAGGATCCAGCCGACGATGTAGGCGATCAGCATCGTGATCTGGAAGTTGAGCGCCGTGGCGGTGTGCTGGCGCACGAACGGGCCACGGTCTTTCAGCACCAGGTAGCCGATGAGCGCTGGGATGAATCCGAAGAGGATTCCGCCGACGTGCACGAGCGTGGCCCAGAGTTTCTCGTCGGCCGGGCTCAGCTGCTGGGCGGCGCCGTACGCACCGGGCGGAGGCGGGGGAGTTGCGGACATGAGTTGCTCCAATAGTGCCGAACAGGCGGGTCGGGGACTTGTCGTCCCCAACCCTAGGGCACCCGTTTAGAACTGGGAAGAAGCCGAGAAGGCGCGCTACTTGATGAAGCGGAAGTTCACCGGGTAGCGGTAGGTTCCGCCGCCGTTCACCGCAACGAATCCCAAGATCGAGAAGATCAGGTTCACCAGGTAGAGCACCCACGGGACCAGCAGGCTGAACAGGAAGCCGACCGGCGTGAACACCAGGGCGACGCCGAGGATCACGGAGACGAACCAGACGATCAGCCAGGTGATCTGCCAGTTCAGCGCCTCCTTCGACTCTTGGCGGGTGAGCTGTCCGCGATCTTTGAAGACCAGAAAGATGATGAGCGAGGGCAGGATCCAGAGGATGCCGCCGAGGTGGGCGAACGACGCCCACTGCTTGTCTTGAGCGGGGTCGAGAGGCGCCGCGGGTGCGGCATAGCCCGGCTGCGGCTGCTGCGGCGGCACGGCACCGCCGTAGGGCTGCTGCGGCTGCTGGGGAGGCACTCCTCCATACGGCTGCTGCGGCGGGACGCCGTTGTTCGGGTCGGCGGGAGGCTGGTTCGAGTCGGTCATGATGGGTCCCTTCCTTCGAGATCCGGGGTAATCCAAACTCTCGGCAAAGCCGGAACCTGCCGATCAGTGCGCCCCGCGCTTTTGTGAGGCTGCACACATAAGGTACTGCTGACATTCGCGGCGGTGCAATGAATGTTGCGCGTGTTGAGACGATATGATTAGCACTCAGGATCAGTGAGTGCTAACGCAGTGGGCTGGCGCGAATCGGAGTCGGGAGGCGAGACGGATGGTTTCAGACCGGAGCCTCGAGGTTCTGCGGGTGATCGTGCAAGATTATGTCGCCTCGCGCGAGCCGGTGGGATCGAAAAGCATCGTCGAGCGGCATGCGTTCGGCGTGTCAGCGGCGACCATCCGCAACGATATGGCCGCGCTCGAAGAGGAGGAGTTGATCGCTGCTCCGCACACCTCTTCCGGACGGGTGCCGACCGACAAGGGGTATCGGCTTTTCGTCGACCATCTCTCGGATGTGCGGCCTCTCACTTCGGCACAGCGCCAAGCCATCGAGACGTTCCTCGGGCAATCGGTCGATCTCGACGACGTGCTCGCGCGCACGGTGCGACTTCTCTCGCAGCTGACCAGCCAGGTCGCTCTGGTGCAGTACCCATCGGTGTCGCGGTCGCGCATCCGGCATATCGAACTTGTGACGCTGGCGCCGCGTCGGCTGCTCTGCGTGATGATCACCGACACCGGGGCGGTCGAACAGCGGGTGGTAGAACTGGACGCCGACCTCTCCGACGAGGGGGTGGCCGAGATCCGTGGCGCGATCAATGGCGCTGCCGCAGGCCTGTCGCTCTTCGACGCGACGGCTCGGCTCAAAGACCTTCCGGAGGCGCTGACCGAGCGCACGCGGATGCACGTGGCGCCCGTCGCGAGCGCGCTCATCGACCAGATCGCCGCCAACCGGCAGGAGAAACTGGTCATGGCGGGCGCAGCCAATCTTGTGCGCACCGAGCATGATTTCACCGGCAGCATCTACCCGGTTCTCGAAGCGATCGAGGAGCAGGTCACGTTGCTCAAGCTGTTCGGTGAGATGGCCACCGACCAGCACGGTGTCGCGGTGAGCATCGGCCGGGAGAACGCGGCGTTCGGCCTGGCCGAGACCTCGGTGCTCTCCAGCGGGTACACCGCATCCGGCTCCGATATCGCCAGGCTCGGGGTCCTCGGACCGCTGCGCATGGACTACTCCAACAACATGGCCGCCGTGCGTGCGGTCGCCCGTTACCTTTCCCGCCTGCTGGGCGAGTAGAAGAATCGAACGAAAAGGAAAAGCCGTACGTGGCCGACCATTACGAAGTCCTCGGTGTTGATCGCAACGCCAGTCCCGATGAGATCAAGAAGGCATACCGCCGGCTCGCTCGCGAACTGCATCCGGATGTGAATCCGAGCACGGACGCGTCCGAGCGGTTCAAGCTCGTCACGCACGCCTATGACGTTCTGAGTGACCCTCAGCAGCGGCAGCAATACGACCTGGGGCCGCAGCCCGGTTTCGGCGGTGGAGGCGGCGCCGACTTCGGCGGGTTCGGTGACATCTTCGAGACGTTCTTCGGCGGAGGCGGCAACGCTCGCGGCCCGAAGTCGCGTCGCGAGCGCGGCCAGGACGCGCTGCTGCGTGTGGAGGTCGATCTCGACGAGGTCATCTTCGGAACGCATCGCGATCTCGAGGTCGACACCGCGATCGTCTGCGAGACCTGCAACGGGTCATGCTGTCAGCCGGGAACCGCGCCGGTCACCTGCGATATCTGCCACGGCACCGGAAGCATCCAGCGTTCGGTGCGCTCCCTGCTCGGCAACGTGATGACGTCGAGCCCGTGCGGCACCTGCCGTGGCTACGGAACGGTGATCGCCACCCCGTGCGTCACCTGCGGTGGGCAGGGCCGCGTGCGAGCACGCCGCACCGTTCCCGTGGACATCCCGGCCGGCGTCGACACCGGGCTGCGCCTGCAGATGCCGGGAAGCGGCGAGGCGGGCCCGGCAGGCGGGCCGAACGGCGATCTGTATCTCGAGGTCAAGGTGAAGCACCACGACGTGTTCAGTCGCGACGGCGACGACTTGCTCTGCACGCTCGAGGTGTCGATGACGGATGCGATCCTCGGTACGACCGCCACCGTCAAGGCCCTCGATGGAGACATCAGCCTCGAGCTGAAGCCCGGCATTCAGAGTGCGGACATCATGACCGTGAAGGATCGCGGGATCACGCACCTCCGCGGGAGCGGGCGAGGCGATCTGCGTGTCGGCATTCAGGTGGTCACGCCGATCAAGCTCGACCACAGGGAGCGAGAGCTGATCAAGCAGTTCGCGGTCAGCCACAAGCATCCCGAACCCTCGCTCGCGCATTTCCAGCAGGGCTTGTTCGCCAAGCTCCGCGACCGGTTCCTCAATGTCTGACCTGCCGTGAGTTCGATCTACTTCCGGGAGGACCTCGAAGACGCCTCGATCGGCAGCCGCGTGTCGATCGTCGGGGCGGAGGCGAAACACGCGGCGACGGTCAACCGCACACGCCCTGGTCAGTCGGTGATGATTGGTAACGGCCGAGGCCTCGTGGTCACCGGAGAGGTGATCGAGGCGACTTCGTCCGAACTGACGATCGATGTGGAGGCCGTCGAGCATGTCACGGTCTCCGCTCCGCAAGTGACGCTCGTGCAGGCGCTCGCGAAGGGGGACAGGGACGAGCTGGCAATCCAGGCGTCTACCGAGTTGGGTGTGGATGCGGTCGTGCCCTGGGCTGCAGCCCGCTCCGTCTCCCGGTGGGAGGGGCCGAAGGTCGCGAAGGGCCGCGAACGCTGGACGGCCATCGTGCGCGAAGCCGCGAAGCAGTCGATCCGGGCGTGGGTGCCGCAGGTCGGCGATCTTGCGAGTACGAAGGCCGTCGCTGGGCTGGCGAGCACCCATCGCCTTCTGGTGCTCGAGCCGGATGCGACCAACCGGCTCTCTGCCGTCATCCCGGATGGACGACCGCTCGTGCTCGTCGTCGGCCCGGAGGGTGGAATCGCGCCCGAAGAGCTGTCGGCTTTCACGTCTGCAGGTGCCGAGCTCGTACGGCTCGGCGACACCGTTCTGCGCACGTCCACGGCTGGACCAGCCGCCTTGGCCGTGCTCAACGGGATCCTCGGCCGTTGGTGAGGTGGCGGCCTTAAGATGAGGAGTATGGAAACCGATCAGCGCTCCATCTTCACGCAGATCATCGCGGGGGAGATCCCGGCCGACATCGTCTACGACGGTGAGCGGCTCATCGCCTTCCGCGATATCGCACCGAAGGCCCCCGTGCACCTGCTCGTCGTGCCGAAGACGCAGCAGTACCGCGACGTCGTCGAACTCGCGGCGGGCGACCCGGAACTTCTGGCCGAGCTGGTCGCCACCGCCAACCGTCTCGCCGCGGAATACTCCGACGGTGATTTCCGATTGA
>DASYGJ010000324.1:0-18912 GCA_035999915.1 Leifsonia sp. | reverse complement strand
CACTATCGACATGGAAGCGCACGTAGCGCCCTTCCTCGAGTACCTACGCTCGTGATTCCGTTTTAGACCGAACGGAACGTCCGTGACCGGCGTCGCAGTGCCGGCGGCCGGGCCGCGGAGGATACGGGGCACCAGCCGGGCTTCTCGAAACCGATGCACCACCTAGCCGGCGAGAGGTTCTTCGCAATCACTCCACAGGTGCTCCACCTCCAGCCCCAAGGACAGGGGCTATCGACTCCCAGGCGCACACGTTGATTCACGCACGATCAACTTGGTGGGAAGCTCGATGCGCTCACCCGGCCGGGCAGTACCGGATCGGACTTCCTGAATGAACTCGACCGCCCGCGATGCCATCTGGCGGATCGGCTGACGAATGGTTGTGAGCGGCGGTACGAGGGAGACCGCGAGAGGGGTGTCGTCGAACCCGACAACGGACAGGTCGTCCGGGATCCGCAGGCCCAGCGTCTTCGCCGCTCGGTACACCCCGGCTGCCATGGCGTCATTGCAGGTGAACACTCCGACCGGGAGCGATGCGTTGCTCAATAGCGGGCGAAACGCGGGTGCGAGATCGGCGTCCGTCCACGAAGCCTTGACGGTCGTCACCTCAGCGTCCGGGACGCGCTCCTCGATACCGCGCCGGAAGCCGGCCTCACGAGCTCGACCGAACCGGAACGGCGGATGACCGACGACCACGATGAAGCGTCGGATTCCGAGCTCGGCCAGATGGATGCCGGCGTCATACCCACCAGCCTCATCCGTCGTGCCGATGCTCTCCAATTCCCCATGCGCATCAGAGCGCGGGTCAAGCAGCACCACCGGGATGTTGAAGCCGCGCAACTGCGCCAACTGACGTTGGGTCGGGCGGATCAGACCGAGGATGATGCCACCCGACTTCCGGGCAGCGGCGCGCGTAGGCCAGTCGTCAGCAGGGTCGTCACGTTCGGAGGTGAGGACGAGGTCGTAACCGAGTCGGGCGGCAGCGGACCGAGCTCCGCTGGCAACTTCATCCGTCCACGGGTCATCGAAAACACCGAGGACGAGCTCGATCATGCGCGGGTCCGTCGTCGACGGTCGTCCACGAGGTGTCGGGCTCCGTTGATACCCGAGCTCTCGAGCCACGATCTGGACCCGGGAGCGCGTATCCGCAGGCAGGTCCCCGCGACCCGAGAGGGCACGGGACACAGTGGACATGGACACACCTGCTGCGGCCGCGACATCCGCCATCGAAACGCGTCCGGCGTTCTGCATCGGCCCGTTCTCCCTCCCGACCTGAGTCACATCTTATTGCGCAAACGCTACGCGTCACTACAGGTCATCGACGTACGATCACACCACTAACCCGCGATCCCCCGGACGCAGCCCATCCCACCGCAGCCCCGAACCCACAGCTCCAAGCAGGTAGGTCAATGACGACGACGCTCCAGACTCCCGACATCGTGCCGGTGACCCCGACCGAGACGCGCAGGCCACGCCGCCGACGCAGTTCCGTCGGGCGCGCACTGTGGTGGTTCGCCCTGCCCGCGGTCGCCGTCTACCTGCTCATCGTCATCATCCCGACCGTCCAGGGCGGTTACATGGCCCTGACCAATTGGTCGGCCTTCAAGCTCGATCCGAACTTCATCGGATTCGACAACTTCGTGACCCTCTTCCACGGGGATTCCGGCGCCGCGGCCCTGAGAACGCTCTTCATCGCGGTCGCCACCGTCCTCGTTCAGAACGTGATCGGACTTCTCCTGGCGATGGTGCTCAACGGGCGTCTCAGAGGAAGAAACGTCCTTCGAACCATCATCTTCGCGCCGATGGTGGTGTCACCCCTCGTGGTCGGATACCTCTTCAAGTACATCTTCGGGCCCCCGGGAACCGGCGCGATCAACGTCGCCTTGAAGTCGTTCGGTGTGCAGCAGATCGACTTCCTCGGCAATCCGACTTCCGCCTTGTGGATCATCATTCTGGTCGTCGTGTGGCAGTTCACCGGATCGACGATGATCATCTACCTCGCAGGTCTCCAGGGGGTGCCACCCGAGCTGCTCGAGGCGGCTTCCCTGGACGGCGCGGGAACGTGGGCGAAGTTCCGGCACATCACCCTGCCGCTACTGGCACCTGCCGTGACCATCAACCTCATGATCGGGTTGATCGGCGGGCTGAAAATCTTCGATCAGATCTTCGCCATCACAGGTGGCGGACCGGCCGGCTCGACGGAGACGATCTCGACCCTCATCTTCAAATACTTCTCACAATTCGGCGACTACGGGCTCTCCGCCGCTCTGGCGGTCGTTCTCGCTATCGGTGTCGCCATCCTCTCGCTCGTGCAATTCGCCGTGCTCCGACGTCAGGAGAGAAACGTATGAACGCCCTCAAGGCCGGTCGCGCCGGCGCCTACGCCTTCTCCTACGGCAGCAGTCTTCTGTTCCTGGTTCCTGTCTACCTTCTCGTCAACCTGGCGATCCGGCCCGCTGGTGACTTCACGCCGGCGTTCGTCCCGAGCATCCACGCCACAGGTGACAACTTCGCCCAAGTCTGGGCCCAGTCCGGACTGCCCTCAGCCATCGTGACCAGCATGCTCATCACGACCGTGTCCTGCCTCGCCATCCTGATCATCTCGACGATGGCGGCGTACCCGCTCGCGCGATCGACGGCAAAGCTCTCGACGACGACCTTCTACTTCTTCCTCATCGGCTTGCTCCTGCCGGCGCAGGTTGCTCTGCTTCCGCTCTATCTGACAATGCGCGACTTGGGCCTGCTCGGCACCCCCTGGGCACTCATCGTCCTGTACGTGGGCGGCAACATGCCGTTCGCGATCTTCCTGACCACGACCTTCCTTCGCTCCAGCGTTCCCCTGGAATTCGAGGAAGCGGCACGGATCGACGGATGCAGTGACTCGCAAGTGTTCCTCCACGTCGTCCTGCCGCTGCTTCGACCAGTGCTCGGAACCCTCATCATCCTCATCGGCGTCGGCATCTGGAACGACTTCTTCAGCCCACTGCTCTACCTCGCCGGTAGCGGAATCACCACCATTCCTGTCGCGATCTACCAGTTCGTCGGCGCCTACTCGACCAACTGGTCGCTCATCTTCGCCGCGCTGATCATTTCGATGGTCCCTGTGCTGACGATCTACCTCCTCTTCCAGCGGTACGTCATCCAAGGCTTCGCAGGAGGCCTCAAGGGCTGACGCCTCTGGCGCGACCCGCTACAACCAGCGCTTCCGGTCCCGAACCGGTCGGCATCACCCCCAACCACCACCAGCACCAGCACTCACAGAAAGCAGGATCGATGAAGATTCGAACTGGACTAGCCATCGGTGCGCTAGTCATGACCGGCAGCCTCCTTGCCGGCTGCTCCGGCAGCGGCAGCCCCGCCCCCGCAAGCTCCGACGGAAAGATCACCGGGACGGTGACGGGCATCTGGGACTCGACTTTCAAGGACTCGATCGACCCGATCGCAAAAGCCTTCGAGAAGAAGCATCCCGGAGTGAAGATGGACATCTCCTACCAGGGCGGAGACCTGGGCGGTGTGCTCAGCACTCAGCTTCAGGCTGGAACTGCCCCAGACCTCCTCATCACATTTCCCGGCGGCACTCCCGGTGCCGGCGGCGGCACCAACGTCGTGACCCTCGCATCGCAGGGTCGGCTCCTCGACATCTCCTCCTCGGCGTGGACCAAGACGATCCCTGACCAGTGGAAGAGCGAGGTGGACTACAAAGGCAAGACCTACGCGTACCCCGGCATCGCGCAGGGTATGGGCGCCATCTACAACCAGAGCACTCTCGACAAGCTCGGACTCAAGATCCCGACCACGATCGACGAGGTCTACACCCTCTGCGCCGCCGCGAAGAAGGCAGGCGTCTACGCCTACGCGCAGGGGCTCGGCGACGCACTCTCCGGGCCGCAGATGCTTTCATACGCGCAGACCGCTTCACTGGTCTACGGCCCGCACCCGGATGCAGCCAAGCAGACTCCGGCCGGCACTTTCAACTTCGCAAAATCCGGTTGGAAGGACCAGCTGGAGATCTATAAGAAGATGCAGGACAAGGGCTGCTTCGGTGAGGGCGCGCTCGGTCGCGATCGAAACCAAGGTGGCGATGAGGTCGCTGCGGGCAAAGCCCTGGGTATCGTCGACGTCTCGGCTGTCATCGGCGCCGTCGAGGCAAAAGCACCGAAAGACAGCTTCGTCTTCGCTCCGATGCCCGCGACAAACAACTCAAAGGACACCTTTGCGACCGCGCTTCTGGGATACACGATCGCCGTGAACGCCAAAGCCAAGAACCCCGTCGCTGCCCAGGCATTCCTCGAGTTCCTCTCCGAGCCGGACCAGATCGCAAAGCACGCCGCCGCCTTCGCCGCCCTCCCTGCGATTCCGCAAAAGGGTTACAAGGCCCCAGCGGCACTCGAAGAGTTCGCGAAGTACATCGACGCGGGCACCTTCACCAAGCTGCCGGTCTGGCCGAACGCGGCCACCCAGCCGGCCATCAACCAGTCGATCCAGTCGATGCTGCTGGGCAACGACACTGTCGACGGCACCCTCGCCAAGATCCAAGCGGCATACGACAAGGGCGTCCAGTAAATCGGTTGCAGCCCTCTGCGTCCGCCGCCTCGTCAGAGGACGGGGCGGCGGACGTTGTCTTGCACCATCCGAAGACCGCTCCACACGATCCACAAGGAGGTCGCCTGTGTTATCCAGTCCGACACGCGAGGAACCCCGCACCCAGCGATCAACCAGTCGACCTGGCAACGGCGCCACCGAACCCATCCTCCCGGGCTTCTACCCGGACCCGACCATCTGCCGGGTCGGTGAGGACTATTACCTCGCAACCTCCAGTTTCGAGTACTTCCCCGGTGTTCCGCTCTTTCACAGCAGAGACCTGCTCAACTGGTCGCAGATCGGCCACATACTTTCTCGGCGAACTCAGTTCCACCGCGGTGACGGTGCCGAATCGACCGGGATCTACGCCGGAACCCTCCGCCACCACCAGGGCCGCTTCTGGTACATCACGACCAACGTCAGCGACTTCGCTTCCGGCCAGGTCGTGGTCTCCGCAACCGACCCCGCTGGGCCTTGGTCGGAACCCGTCTTCGTCGGCGACGCCATCGGCATCGACCCCGACCTCTGCTGGGACACCGAGGGAAATTGCTTCCTGAGCTGGAAAGCGATGGATTTCATGTCCGAGACGGGCATCCTGCAGTCTCGCATCGACCTCGAATCAGGCGCACTGCTCGATGAGCCCTACCCGATCTGGCAGGGAAGCGGGCTGGACGCAGCCGAAGGACCGCACCTGTACCACGTGGACGGAACCTGGTATCTGATGCTCGCAGAGGGCGGCACGGAGCGCGGCCACTCGGTGACCATCGCGCGCGCCCCACATCCGAGCGGGCCGTTCGAAGCCCACCCCGGAAACCCCATCTTCTCCCGGCGCAGCGTGGTCTCGCATCCGGTCCAGAACGTCGGTCACGCCGATTTGGTCCAACACACCGACGGGAGCTGGGCCGCGGTGTATCTCGGCGTACGGAACCGCGGATCGACACCAGGCTTCCATGTGCTCGGACGGGAAACATTCCTCTCTGGTATCGACTGGGTCGACGGCTGGCCGGTATTCAATGAGTCGGCGTTCGATATCCCCCTATCGGATAACTCCTTCTTCGACGACTTCCGCGCAGCACGATTGGCTGATAGGTGGGTGACGCCGGGAAGCGAAGCGGAACGCGTGGTTCGCCCATCGTCGGAGGGTGGCCTCGAGTTGCTGCATTCGCCCGAGTCGCGTGGCCTGCTGTGCACACGGGTACGGGATCTGCAATGGACTGCAGATGCCGTCGTCACCGGGTCCGCTCGACTCCAGCTCCGCGTCGATGACAGCCACTGGTACGGACTGGCCGTCGATGACGGCGTCGTCCGAGCTCTCGCACGGGTTGGGGGCATCCAGCATTCGCTCGGATCTTTCCCCCTCGCCGGAGAGCGGACCGTCCTTCGCGTCAGGAGCGTTGCTCCACGGCCCCGTCCGAAGCCCCTGCGCTTGGCCGGTCCCGACGACATCGTGCTGTCCGTCGTCGACGACGACGGTGTGGATCACGAGCTCGGACGACTAGACGGACGCTACCTGTCGACTGAAGTGGCCGCCGGATTCACCGGAAGGATGCTGGCCGTCGGCGCAGGAATCTCCCGTGGGCGACTGATCTCCTTCACCTATGCAGCGGGTTGACATCGAACTACAGCTCACGTCGACGAACACCACGAGAGAAAGAGACCGTGCATGACGGCCAACACTGAGACCCCCTCCGGCGGCACGGCCGCCAACGCGGTTCGAGGGTGGAGCGAACCAGGCTTCGGGTCCGTCGTCCACGCTTTCGCCTCGACTATTCCGGACGATGGTCAGACCGGCGGCGCCCTGTCCGTCTGGATCGAGGGCCGACCGGTCATCGAGGTCCATGGGGGCATAGCGGACCACCGCACCGGCGAACCGTTCACCGAGCGCACCCTGCAACCGATCTTCTCGTGCTCAAAAGGAGTCGCCAGCCTGCTGGTCGCACGGCTCGTCGAGCGAGGACTGATCGAGTCGTTCGAAACACCAGTGGCCGCGATCTGGCCGGAGTTCGCGGCCAACGGGAAGGACTCGCTGACCATCGGTGACGCACTCGCCCACCGAGGCGGTGTCTCCGCACCCCGGGTCGACCTGACCCAGGAGCAGGTCCTCGACGGCGCCACCCTCGCCGATGCCCTCGCCGCGCAGGAGCCCCTGTGGGAGCCAGGGACCAACCATCACTACCACGCGCTGTCACACGGCGTCTTCACCGAACAACTCGTAGCCCGAACCGCCGGCGTGCCGATCTCCCAATTCCTCCAAACCGAACTCGCCGGCCCATTGCAAGCCGAGGTGTTCTTCGGGCTCGGCGATGAACAGTCCACGCGACTCAGCCATTGGATCGACGCGGAAGGAGAAGTCAGCCAGTTCGCGGACCAAGAGCCCATCGCCGATCCGGAAGCAGCGTACTGGCACGACCGCGCGATGACACTCGGCGGTGGGATCGGCATCCCCGACTTGAACCGCCCGGAAGTGTTCCACCACGTGCTCGCGGGAGTGGGCGGAGTGGCCACCGCCTCAGGTTTGGCCCGCATCTGGTCATCGACAGTGACACCGACCCTGGGCTACCGATCCATCAGCGACGAGATGATCGCGACCTTGAGCAGCCCCAGGAGCTCGGGACCCGGAAGGTTCCCGGTCAGTCCCCCTCCCTACCAGTCATGGGGCGCCGGCGTGATGATTCCCTCGGACTGGGAGCGATACCTCACCCCTCGTTCGTTCGGCCATGACGGCGCCGGCGGGCAAGTCGCGTTCGCCGATCCCGAAACGCGTATCGCTGTGGCGTATCTGACCAACCGCATGGGCGATTGGGCCCGCGGTCAACGGATCGTGTCGGCTCTCAGCCACGTGGTCGGAATCTGAGTCGGCTCGGTCTCCGATCGGCTTTTCACCTCACGCACCCCCTTGGAGAGATTCATGCCCCCACCGCATCGCTGCTTCATCGACGGCCGATACATGTTGCACGGCCGGCCGCTCCTCCTGGTCGCCGGGGAAGTCCACAACTCCGGATCGAGCACGCCGGCCGCGATCGAAACCGCGCTCGACGCGGCAATCCGGCTCGGCGTCGAGACCGTGCTCGCGCCCGTCGCCTGGGAATCGATCGAACCCGAGGAAGGACGATTCGACTTCTCCCTCGTCGACGCCCTGGTTAACGCCGCCCGGGTTCGCGGCCTGCACCTGATCCCGTTGTGGTTCGGCACCTGGAAGAACGGAATGTCGACCTACGCCCCGATCTGGGTGAAGGGCGATCCCCAACGCTTCCCGCGGATCCTCAACTCCGACGGACTGATCCTCGAGGCAGTGACGCCGTTCTCCGACCTCGCTCGCGACGCCGACGCTCATGCGTTCGCTGCGCTCATGCGGCACCTTGCCAGTGTCGACGACGGCAAGACCATCCTCATGGTGCAAGTCGAGAACGAGGTCGGTGTGCTGAGCGACGCGCGGGACCGTAGCCCGCTCGCCGAGTCCAGATGGAACCAGCCTGTACCGACCGAGGTCCGAGACGCCATCGCAGCGTCCGGTTCAGGACGCCTTTTCGACGCCCTCCAACTCGGAAGCCGGCACAAGTCTGCAGACTGGTCGAGCCTGCTTGGGGACGAGGCGGAAGAAGCGTTCATGACAAGCGCATACGCGAGCTACATTGAGACCGTCGCCCGCGCCGGCCGCGAAGAATTCGACGTCCCGCTGTTCGTGAACGCCTGGGTCGACGCGAACGCCGAAAGCGACGGCGGGGACACCGACTTCGCCCTGGCCGGCGGAGTCCGCCCCGGAGAGTACCCCAGTGGAGGACCGCTGCGGCACACCGCGAGCATCTGGCGTGCACTCGCCCCGTCGCTCGACTTCCTCGCACCGGACCTCTACTTCGGCAGCTTCGACACGATCGCCGAAGCGTATCGCGCAATCGGCGGCGTCCTGTTCATCCCCGAGATGCAGTGCAACCGCAACGGTGTGGAGCAGATGTTCAGAGCCGTCGGCCAGCTGGGCGCGGCCGGCGTTGCGCCCTTTGCCTTCGACCTCATGCGGGAGGACGACGCCCACTATGACGAGGTTCGCGACGCCTTCGCACTCCTCGCCGCGCTCGGCACCGTTTTGGCGCAGCATCCCGATGCCGAACTCCGCGGATTCACGCTGACCGCGCAGGAGCCCTCGCGTGAACTCTTCGACGGTTCGCTCGAGGTCACATCGAAGCACATGTCAGAGATCTTCCCCTCGCCCCAGAACGGCGTCGGCTGTGTTGCGCGCATCACGAAGGACAGCTACGTCGTCATCGGGCGCGGTTTCGCTGTCCGCCCCCTGAACGGCCTAGGCCAGCGCGGAGCCTGGGCGGCCGTCGAAGAGCTCGAGCGGGCAGACGACGGATTCACGGTGCGACGACGACTGAACGGCGACGAGATCGGCGGCGGGGAGTGGGTCCGCCTGCCGATCGTGAACCAGACCCAATCCGACCTCTTCCCCATCCGGCAGAACCTGCACCTGTCCGGCGTCCTCCGCGCCACCACATATAGCGCGACACCGCCCACGGCGGTCGTGCCCGAAAGGACTGTCCCCAACCGATGACCTATTCAGTGCAGCTCTGGTCCGTCCGAGCCGATTTCGCGACGGACCCGACCGGGACATTGCGTCGACTTCGCGCGGCCGGCTTCACAGCCGTCGAGCCCTTCGACATCTTCGACCTCGCCGAGAACCACGCCGCAACTCTCTCCCAACTCGGCTTGAGCGTTCCCTCCGCCCACGTCCCGCTCCTCGAACGGACCGATCTCAGTGAGGTCATCGCCGCCGCAGCGACACTCGGAACACACACCCTTATCGATTCCGGCCGGCGTGAGGGGTGGGACGACCCCGCAGCTATCAGCGACTATGCACAGCAGCTGAACGCTCACGCACACGAAGCGGCTGCTCGCGGTCTGCAGGTCGGATACCACAACCACTGGTGGGAACTCGGGACCTCGGAGGAAACCGCCCTCGAACGTTTCGCCGGGCAGCTTGATCCGGCAGTCGTCCTCGAGGTCGACATCTATTGGGCAGCGGTCGGCGGCGCTGATGTCTCCGCGCTGCTCAAGCGGCTGGGCACACGCGTAGCCCTGATGCATGTGAAGGACGGCGCCGTTATGCCGAATCCCCCGTCGCAGAGTCAGGTGCCCGTCGGCTCAGGCGAAGTTTCGATCTCAGAGGCGCTCGACGCCGCCCCCCACGCCCTGCGCGTCCTGGAGTTCGACGACTATGCCGGCGATGTCTTCCACGCCCTCAAGATCGGCCTGGGCGTCGTCATCGCACTGGACGGACGGAGATGAGCGAGATGCGAAACAGGCCAGTGGGTATCGGCATCATCGGTGCCGGTGCGATCAGCACCACCTACCTCGAAAACCTCACCCGATTCCCGGACGTGGAAGTCCACTTCGTCGCGGATATCGACACAGGCCGGGCGCGCGCCCAAGCATCGCGCTTCGGGGTGCCCCATGCGGGCACCGTCGATGACCTGCTCAACTCGGATGAGATCGAGATCGTGGTCAATCTGACCGTTCCCGCAGCGCACGCCCCGGTGGCCAAGCAAGCCCTCGAAGCCGGGAAGTCGGTCTGGTCCGAGAAGCCGTTGGCCCTCGACCGCCGATCGGGAGAAGAACTCATCGCCGAAGCCGCGGCCAGAGGACTCCGCGTGGCCAGCGCACCCGACACGTTCCTCGGTCCGGGCATCCAGTCCGCACTACGCGCGATCAACGACGGGCTCATCGGTTCGCCGGTCACAGCGCGCGCCTTTTTCCGCAGCCCCGGGCCAGAGCCATGGCACCCGCGCCCGGATTTCTACTATGCCGCAGGCGGCGGTCCGCTGTTCGACATGGCCCCCTACTACCTGACCGCGTTGGTGCAGCTGCTCGGGCCCATCGCAGCCGTCAGCGCCACCTCCACCAGGCCACGCTCGACCAGGGTGATCGGCTCGGGCGAGCGACGCGGCGAGGAGATTCGGGTGGAGATCGACACGCAGTACTCAGCGCTGTTGCGGTTCGAGAACGGCGTCACCGCTCAAGCCGAATTCAGCTTCGACTCGCCTTTCGCCTACGAGCCTCTGCTCGAGGTGACCGGAAGCAGCGGTGCCATCACGATCTCGGACCCCAACGCCTTCGAGGGAACCCAATACCTGTGGAGCTTCGGCGACGACTCACCGCGAGAGATCGCCGCCGACGGATCCGGCATCGGCCGCGGGACAGGGGTCGTGGAGATGGCCCGTGCGATCCGACGCGGAGTACCGCAGCGAGCGTCGGGTGCACTGGCTTACCACGTGCTTGACGTGATGATCTCCATCCAGGAATCGGCCGAGGAACGCTGCTGGATCGATCTGGCCAGCACTGTAGAACGGCCCGCTCCGCTTCCTGACGACTTCGACCCCCGCCGGCGGACGGTCGGCTAGACCGAACGCCGACCGAGGAGCGCCAGCACTTCATCTGCCGCAGCGCGCATCCCTGCTCGTGTGGGATGGAAGGGCGCACCGTCGCCCTTCCGAGTCTCGGACCCGAGGACGTAGGGCTGCGCGCTTCCGGCGCCGTGCCCGGATTCATAGGCCGAAGCGGGAACTAGATCCGCGCCCGTACTCTTCGCGGCCACCACGAAGAGGCTGGACAATTGTGCGGCGACTGCTCGGAAGTGCCGGATCTCGCTCTCGGTCAGGGGGAGAACCGGCCCGGACGTGCTGTCGTCGTCGAAGACGGGGAGATAGTCCACCAGGATGATGCGGGCACGTGGCGCTCGACGTGAGCACTCCATCACGATTCGCTCGAGCCCCGCAATAGCGAGCTGGACCTGCTCGTCGCTGGGTTGGATGAGCGGCGAGCGGCGAAGCGCCCGGCGTCCCAGCGATCGAGTGAGCGGTCGGTGGATCAGACCGTTCGCTCGGGCACGTGCGGCCAGGCTACCCACGTATTGGAGGTCGTTGCCGCCGGCCGTCAGCAGGACGAGATCCGTGTCCGGACGGACGCTTTCGATCTGCGGAAGGAACCGTCGCCGGCCAACGCGCTGTCCGTCGTGCAAAATGGTGGCCGTCGTCGCGCCGGAGACCGTTGCGTCGATGAGTCCTCCACCGAGCTTGCGGCTGACGAGGTGCGCCGCATTTTCGCCGGATCGACCGGCCGCACGGTTCACCACCGGAGTGATGCCGGGGCCCGCCGCGAAAGAACTGCCCAGAGCCACAATCGTGGGGAAGGAGTGGGCACCGCCAACGTTCATCCTCCGGTCCTCGCCTGTCGTTCGCGTGGGTTCCGGTGCCGGCGTTCAGCCGAGTGTGCGCGGGTCGCTCTCGGGGCAACGCCAGTCCTCGTGGCCACCATGAGCCACAGCAGCAGTGTCGCGACAGCCATGGCGAATCCCATGACGAGCCCGAGAGGGCCAAAGGTTGTGACCCCGAGGACGCCGACAAGGGGCGCGGCCAGTCCGGCGAGCCCAAAGTTCGCGGCGCCCATCACGGCTGCTGCGGTGCCCGCGCGTGCCGCCTGATCGCCCAGACCGATTGCGCCCAAGCACGGCCCGCATGCCCCCGCGAGAGCGAAGAACAGCAGCATGATCACGACGATGGGAGGCAACCCTGGCAGAAGCGACGGAAGTACGCTCAGCCCGAGACTCGTCAATGCCATCGTCGGCAGCACGACTGAGAGCACCGCAACCGGCGATCTGCGCTGAGCGCACATGGCGGAGACCTGGGTGCCGGTGACGAAGGCGACAGCGTTGCCTGCGGAAATCAGCCCGTACCCTTGCGGCGACAATCCGACCTTCTGCTGGAACAGGAAAGAGGAGGCCGACAAGTAGGCGAAGACCGAAGACACCATCAGTCCACCGATAAGTGCGACACCGACGAACCGCCGGTTTCCGAGAAGCACGCGGTACGAGTGCCAGACGGCTCCTCTGTCGCGGCGATCCGAACGGTGTTGCTCGGCAAGCGTCTCGGGAAGCCAGAGAACGCAGATAGCAAGCATGACTGAGCCATAGACGGCGACGATCACAAAGATGCCCCGCCAATCCAAAAGCTGCATGAGTTCCGCCCCAAGGAACGGTGCCACGACGGGGGCGATACCCGTGAAGAGCGCCACCCGCGCCAGTCCCCTGATGAGCTGACGTCCGTCCGCCACATCACGGATCATTGCGAGAGCCACGACCCCGCCTCCGGCCGCGCCAGCGCCCTGAACCACCCTCAGCGCGAGGATCCAGGTGATCTCGGGAGCCAACGCGATCGCGATGCTGGCGCCCACATGAGTCGCGGTAGCGATCAAGAGCGGTATCCGTCGTCCGACGCTGTCGCTCCACGGTCCGACCACAAGCTGGCCGAGGGCGAATCCGAGAGTCGCCGCGCTCACGGTGAGCTGGATCTGGGTCGGTGTCGTATCCAGATCGCTCTGCATCTGAGGGAAGGCAGGCAGGTAGAGATCGATCGTCAGCGGACCCAGCACGGCGAGAAGTCCAAGGACGACCACAAGCCGCGTGGGCACGCGAGGCGAAGAGCTGATGGACTGGGCAGCTGAGGTCACTTGGGCTCCGGTCACGGGAAACGATTTCCGGGCGGAACCGGGAGGTGATGATCGAAACCAGAGTGCCAGGTGCAGCCTATTGCCCGGCCATCGTTGCGCAAAACCGCCTGATCTCGACTCCGGCGTACGAGGATTGCACTGCGTTTCCACCCACCACTCCCGATCTGAGGACGAGGACGATCGACTTGGCATCTCTGCGACGACCCCACGAACCGGCTCGTCTTGAGCGGCGACCCCTCGGGGCGAGCGGACTTGTTGTGACGGCGTTGGGGATCGGCGGAAGTCCGATGGGCGGCTCCGCGGCGCTCTACGGTCACGACACCACCAGGGAGTCCGCGATTCGCACCGTCCAGCGTGTGTTCTCCAGTCCGGTAAACCTTCTGGACACGTCCAACAACTATGGTGAAGGACGCAGCGAGCTACGCATCGGCGAGGCCATCGCCCTCTCAGGCGGGGTGCCCGCAGGGTTCGTGCTGGCCACCAAAGTCGACGCCGAGCCGGGCACAGGACGGTTCGACCGCGATCGGGTGCTCCGATCCTTCGACGAGAGCCTGTCGCGGCTGGGCGTCGATTCGGTCGATCTCCTGCAGCTTCACGACCCGGAAATGTACGTCAGCGCAACACAGGCCCTCGGTCCGGGCGGAGCTGTGGCCGGCCTGATCGAGCTTCGGGATTCGGGCCGGGTCCGGGCGATCGGGATCGCCGGTGGACGAACCGCGGAGATGTCCCGATATGTCGCCTCGGAGTGCTTCGATGTGCTCTTGACCCACAATCGCTTCACCCTCGTCGACCGAACGGCGGATCGCTTGATCGAGGAGGCGACAGCACGCGGGATGGGCCTGCTCAACGCGGCTCCATTCGGCGGAGGTGTCCTCGCCCGGACACCACAATCGGGCGATCGCTATGCCTACGGCTCGGGAACGGTGGAGCAGGTCGTGGCCGCAACCGCCATGCACGGCCTGTGCGCCCGGGCGGGCATCCCGCTTGCCGCGGCGGCCCTCCAGTTCTCGCTGCGCGACGCGCGCATCCACTCGACGCTGGTTGGAGCGTCCAGCCCGGAGAGGATCGATGCGAACCTCGCCCTGCTCGAAGTAGAGATTCCGGACGAGACGTGGGAGGCGCTCGAGGAGCTTCTGCCTCCCCGAGAGTCTTGGATCAACGACTGAGCGTCAGCTCATGGTGTCCAGGAGGAAGTTCGATGTCGGCGAGGTCCCGCCATCGGACGACTGCCGGAGCTGCCGTGTCGACCGTAAGCGCCACCAGGTCCCCCACGACCCTCCAGCGAACGCGGACAGGCCCTGATGGCAGCTCAATCGAGGTCTCGCACCATTCCAGCCCGGGACCCGGGCGCGGTGCGATCAGAACCCGTCGATAGCCCGGTTCAAGCGGCGCGATCCCACCAACTGTGCGATGCATCCAGTCCGCGACCGACCCCAGCGCATAGTGATTGAAGGAAGTCATCTCCCCCGGGTTCACCGAGCCGTCCGGGAGCATCGAATCCCAACGCTCCCAAACGGTCGTCGCGCCCATCTCCACCTGATACAGCCAGGAAGGGCACTCCGTCTGCAACAGGAGAGCGTACGCATCATCGACGTAGCCGGACTCAGAAAGCGCCTCCGTCAGATACGCCGTGCCGGCGAACCCGGTGCTGATCCGGTGGCCATTGGCACGAACCAGTGCAGCCAGCCGGGCTCCCGCGGTGTCACGCTCACCTTCGGTGAGGAGACCGAACACGATGGCGAGCGCGTACGCAGTCTCCGTCTCGATCTGCAGCGCTCCGTTGTGAACGTAATGGGATCGGAACCCCGCGCGCACCCGCGTGGCGATGCTACGCCACCGCTCGGCGTCAGCCTCGTGGCCAAGGATGTCCGCCGCACTGGCGAGTATGCCGAATGTCCGATACCCGCTTGCTGTGGCGACGAGGGTGGGGGGTGTGCGGGAGGCCGCGGGGTCGTCCGGTGGCGCGAGCGGGTCGAGCCAGTCTCCGAACTGGAACCCACGGTCCCAGACCCCGTCCGCCGACAGCACGCGGGCGACCGCCTCGCCGTGCAAGGTCATCGCACGGTACAGGCGACCCAGCCTCGCTTTGTCTCCGTCGTGTTGGAAGAGCGCCCACGGCACCCAGACTGCGGCGTCCCCCCAGACTGCGGTGGGGAATGGGGACCCGAGCACCGGGTCGCTCTCGGCCCCGCGCTCCAACGCGAACATGTTCGGGACCACGAAGGGTACGACACCTCCGGTGTGCTCCGTCTCTGCGGTGAGGTCCAGCATCCAATCGGTGAGGAAATCTTGGGCGTCGAAAAGGAAAACGGCGGTCGGCGCGAACACGGCCAGATCACCGGTCCAGCCGAGCCGCTCGTCTCGCTGCGGGCAGTCCGTCGGCACGTCGACGAAGTTGCCTCGCATGCCCCACACGACGTTCTCGTGGAACCGGTTGAGTTGGGGGTGGGAGGACGAGAACCGTCCGATTCGCCGCATCGAAGACCCGATGACCACGGCTCGCAGCGCATCGTGGAGCTCTGCGGTGGAGCCGGTCCAGCCGGTGATCTCGGCATAACGGAAGCCGTGGAAGGTGAAGGTCGGCTCGAAGACATCCGGACCGCCGGACAAGATGAACGTGTCCGTGGCGC
Source organism: Leifsonia sp. (assembly GCA_035999915.1). Taxonomy (GTDB): domain Bacteria; phylum Actinomycetota; class Actinomycetes; order Actinomycetales; family Microbacteriaceae; genus Leifsonia. The sequence goes on along the minus strand of DASYGJ010000324.1, from coordinate 3,205 downwards.
GGGCGGTACGCAAAGGCCTGACGGCGAGCTCACCGCCCTCGAGCACCTCAGCATGGCGTGCGACGATCGTCGAGCCACGGGAACCGTGGACGCTGAGACGAAGCCAGCCGACGAGATTTTGCCCGAAGTCGATGAGCAATCGTCCTGAAGGGGAATACCAGATGCGCAGCGGTTCGAGGTACTCCTGGCGTTCGATCGGCGGTCCGACGTAGGGCTCGATGCTTGCGGCAGGGGTCGGAACCGTCGTCACCGCCCGCCAGGTCGCCGGATCGCCGACCCGGGCGTCGATGTCCTGACCGTCGTAGAGGTCCGCGCGGATGCTGGGGGACGGAGCCCACTCCCAGGATTCGTCGGTCACCACCACCCGAGTTGATCCGTCAGCGTAGGTGATGGTCAACTCGGCCGCCGCTGCTGCTCGTTCGCCGTACAGTCCACGGCTTCCATAGAAGCCGAGCCGTCCGGCGTACCAGCCTGCTCCGAGGTCCAGCTCGAGGACGGAGCCGGCGTTCAACAGGTGCGGGTCGAGGTCGTGCTCGGCGTATCGGAGCCGCCATTGGTAACTCGACCACCCCGGTGTAAGGACCGAGGAACCGATCCGGGCGCCGTCAAGCCGCGCCTCGACCACCCCCAACGCCGTCAGTCGAAGCACCGCGCTGACGATCGTGTCGCCGCTGATCGCTGGGGCGAGAGCCGCGCGCATCCGTACGACGCGGGCAGGGTCGGAATCGCCGTCGGGAGCGATGAAGCGGGGCGCCCAGGAGAGCACTACTGGTCCAATCTGTGCAGCACTGGTGGAGAAAGGTCGGGGGGTGCCGCATCCGATGGGACGCGGCACCCCGATCTGGTCTACTTCACGACGACGTTCGTACGATCCAGATTCTGAACCGTTGTGAGCGTCTGCGTGCTGTCCCCGTCACGCTGCGACCCGACCCGGATGGTTGGGTAGTACGTGCCAGCCGCAGTGAATCGGTACGAGGTGCGGACGACCAGCGTGGTGCGGCCGGAGGGGATCGTCACCGGCTGGAAGTTCCCGTCCCCTTTCGGGTCCCACTCGACCGAGACGATCGAACCGGTACCCGGCGGCACCTGGATCCGAGCGTTGAAGTCAACGGTCTCCCCGGTCCGCGCATCGCACCGATGACCGGCTCCCTGAATGGTCAGATCGACCAGCGGCTGAACTCCGCCGCGATTGATGGAGTCCGAGAGCACCAGCTGGTTGTCCTGCGCGATCCGATACGAGCTCGATTTCGCCGGTACTGTTCCACGCTCGACCCACGAGGACAAGTCGTCGAGCGCACGGTAGACGATCGGGACATAACCAACCAGACGATCAGCCCCGGCACCCGTGCGGTTCTCGGGGTTGTGATCGGCGTTCTCCGTGTACCACACCCGGAGTTGGGCATCGGCGCGCGACCCCAGGGCAGACCGGATCTGATCGGCATACCATGCGCCCTCCCACGGATACGCGTCCGCATCGACGGTGCTGTTGACGGCGATGACCTTGACGTCGATGGCGCCGCTGAAAGTGGACCCGCCGGTGATGCTCGACGAGATGATACGTGCGACGTTGGTCGCACGCTGGGGGTACAGCGGCGTCCCATCCGCGTTCCGGAACTGTCCGTAGGCGGCATCGAAGCCTGACGCGGGAATGGTGTAACGGTGGTAGGCCATGAGTGCCAGCCGCGCGCGCAGCGAGGGGTTCTGCGCAACGGCCTGCCGGAAGAAGTCTCCGAGCGCCGACTGCTCGGTGCCGAGGTAGCCGGGCTTGCTCCAGAAGTCCGCGACATAGGTCGGGTCGATCTGAGGCACGAGGGCGACGAAACCGTCGAATGCGACCGTCGTGGCCAGGTAGTCGAAGTCCTCCCACGCCTTCAGCGGAATGCCCATACGAGTGGCCTCCTTCAGAACGGAGCTCTCCATGGGCGAGAGACCGGCATACGGGTTTCCGCTTCCTCCCGGGCGCTCGGCCGCCTCCAGCTGATCCTTCTTGTCCTTGAGCACGAAGGTGGCGAGCGCACGAACCGAGAAGTTGTGGATCACCGAGAGCGGCGACCCCTGCACGATTGGAACGGCGCCCTGCCACACCCCCGAGGTGTACTCGAGTGCGCCGTCGACCTGGAAAGCGCCGCCGCTCCAGCCGTACAGATAGCCGAAGATGCCGGCGCCGTTGACTCCATAGAAGTTGGCGGCCACCGTACGGGCGAACTTGGCCGCTGCCGCAGCATGGCGGTAGCCGGCGATCCCACTCGTCTGCACGCTGTAGCCACCGTGAGTTGTCGCAAAGGCCACGCTGTCGACGGGCTCCTGACCGTCGAGTGGGTAGGTGAACTGGAAGAACCTGTTGTGCCACGCGTTCTTCGGCGGCAGGTAGATGCGGAAGGAGACCGATGTGCCGTCGAAGTGACCCTGAACCAGATGCGCGGTTGCAGGCTGCGTCACGTCGGACTGACTGTCGATCACCGGGGTTGCGTAGGTCGGATCTACACACGTCGCGTCCACGGATACGGGGGCACCAGCGGTTTTCGCCACGCAGTTGGGCGGTGGGGTGTCGGCGGTGGCGGCCGGCGCGAGGGGACTCATCACGAGAACCGCGGCCATAGCGGCGGCGGCGAACAGCGTACGCTTCATGTGTGCTCCAGCTTCTTCGATGGTAGGAGTGCGGTGCGCAGCGCCCGCGGAGACAGCGCGGGCGCTGCGCGGTTGGTCGGACCGCCAGGGAGTGGGCCGCCCAACCGAGCTTCAAGTATGCGGATGGGTGGCCCTATCTCCTAGGGGCCCGGGGACTTTTGCGCAACTAAGAGAGCGACACTCTTGCAGATTCGGCCGACAACGAACGGGCCAACGTCTGGAGGATGTGCTCGTACTCGCGTCCTGTCGCGCGAGTCATGCCGAGTTCGCAGGTTCGGTTGAGGGATGCGTAGGCCGCGGTGTCCGCATGGACCGCCTGCGCCGCCTGTCTCGCGGTGGCGGAGGCGGTCAGCTCGGGATGGAGCATGCCACGGTCACCGGCGAAGGCGCAGCAACCCCAATCATCCGGCACGATCACCTCCTCAGCGGCTGCCTCGCTTACCCGCCTGAGCGCGTCCTCCAGGCCCAAATGCACGGAGGAGCAGGTGGGATGCAGCGTGACCGAGGGGATCTTCTTCCCGACCGGGAGTCGCGGAAGAACCTCGGCGTCGACGAACTCCACGGCATCGATGACCCG
>DASYGJ010000293.1:0-4968 GCA_035999915.1 Leifsonia sp. | reverse complement strand
ACGCCGACGCGGCGCTCGAGCCTTTCGACGCGGGCGAGTGCGCCGCGCTCCGTCTCGTCGCTCGACGGCACGAGAACGCGGGCGATCATCAGTTCGAGGTGCAGTCGCGGCGACGTGGCACCGGTCATCTCGGTGAGCGCGGCGTTCACGATGTCGGCAGAGCGGGAGAGTTCGGCGGCACCGAATTTGGCGGCCTGCACGCTCATCCGATCGAGCTCGTCTTGCGGGATGCCGCGCAGCACTGCGGCGGCGCCCTCTGCGCTTGTCGCGGCGACCACGATGAGATCGCGGAGCCGCTCGAGAAGATCTTCGACGAAGCGACGAGGATCTTGGCCCGTCTGCACGACCCGGTCTACGGCGTTGAAGGCGCCCGCCGCATCGCGGGCAGCGATGGCGTCGATGACCTCGTCGAGCAGCGCGGCGTGCGTGTAACCGAGCAGGGCGACCGCCCGCTCGTAGTCGACCGTGTCGTTGTCGGATCCGGCCATCAGCTGGTCGAGCAGCGACAGGGTGTCGCGTGGCGAGCCTCCGCCGGCCCGCACGACGAGCGGGAGCACTCCGGGCGCGACCGTGACCCCTTCGGTGTCGCAGAGGCTCTGCACATACTCGAGCATCTGCGCGGGCGGCACGAGCCGGAACGGATAGTGGTGCGTGCGTGAGCGGATCGTGCCGATGACCTTCTCGGGCTCGGTGGTCGCGAAGATGAACTTCACGTGCTCCGGCGGCTCCTCCACGATCTTCAGCAGCGCGTTGAAGCCCTGCGGCGTCACCATGTGCGCCTCGTCGAGGATGAAGATCTTGTAGCGATCGCGCGCCGGAGCGAAAATGGCGCGTTCACGGATGTCCCGGGCGTCGTCGACACCGTTGTGGCTGGCCGCGTCGATCTCGACCACGTCGAGCGATCCGCTTCCGTCGCGGCTGAGCTCGATACAGCTCGAGCATTTTCCGCACGGAGTGTCGGTGGGCCCCTCCGAGCAGTTGAGACAGCGGGCGAGGATACGCGCGGATGTGGTCTTTCCGCAGCCTCGCGGGCCACTGAAGAGGTAGGCGTGGTTCACCCGGTTGGTGCGGAGCGCCGTCATGAGCGGTTCGGTCACCTGTGACTGCCCGATCATCTCGGCGAAGGTGTCTGGCCGATAGCGGCGGTACAGTGCGGTAACCACCCCCTTATCGTAGTTCCCGCCGCTGACATCGCGGTCAGCCTCCGGGTGCCGCGAGCGGCGTCGACGGCGCGGAGAGCGCGGATGCGACGGCCTCCCAGAAGGCGACCCGCGCATCCTCCGTCGCCTGCGCACGACCGCCGGCCGGCAGGGAGACCGGGGTGTACGGCGGCAGGTAGAACAGGTGGGTGGCTTCGGGAGCCACCACGAACGCGTCGCCGGAACGAGAGCCCCTGACCCGCTTTCCCGCGGCGAGCCAGTCGCAAGCGTTGGCCAATTGCTCGTCGTGGCCAGCGCAGCCGAGCACGATCGGCCCTTCGATCTGCCCCAGCGAAAGCATCGCGGAGGAGCCGACGCGGTCGGTCCCCATGGCACAAGGCACCCAGCTGCCACCCACTGTGACCGCCGGGCTCTGCACCGGCGAGTTGCAGATCAGGGCGGTGGTCCCGCCCGGCGCGATTGCGCCGTGGACGGAGCCGGGATACGTTGCGGCGGCCCAGAGCGCGAGCTGCGCGCCGCGCGAGCTGCCGAAGGTGAAGATCCGGGTGCGATCGACTCCCGGCTGGGAACGCAGCCACGCAACGGCAGAAAGGAACGTCTCTGCTTCGAAGGTGCGGGCGGGCCTGAGCTGACCGGCGGAGCCGTAGGTGGAGAGGGCGAGCGTCGGATAGCCGAGCGCCGCGAGCCACGACGCGATCAGCCCGCCTGTGGGATCGCCGCCGTCAGTGTTGTCGAAGAGCAGCACTGCCGGGCGCAGGCGGTTCGAAGCGACCGTCGGTTCGAAGTACGAGCCGACAACGCCGTCGTCGAACACCGCCCGGGAGGGGACGGCGTCTGTCAGACCGATCCGGCTCACGGCCGTTCGCGCGACGATTCGGGCGCCGACCGCGGCTGTGAGGTCGACCGTGACGCTGGACTCGCCCCACAGCGCATCGGAAACGGCCTGGTCACCCGACCCGGCGCTGAGGGACCAGAAGAGGCCCATGCCATCAGGCCCGGTGAACGGTGCGTGCACAGGGGCCTGGGTCACGAAGTCGACCTCACCGTCGGCGGGAACGGCGTAGACCGCCTGCGACGACCAAACGGATCCGACGTGGGCTGTGGCGGTCACGGTGACGAGTTGGCCGGGCGGGAGGGAGCGCAGGCGGATGTCCAGCGGCACCCACACCGGAGTCGGGTTGGCGTCCACGACGAAACGCGGGCCGAGGGCGTGGGCGGAGTCGGCCGCGCATCCCGAGACCGTACCGACACTCAACAAGACGGCGGCGAGCGCGGCAAGAGCCCGTGTCACGCGACGCCCCGGAGGCCTGACGGCATGCTGCCGTCTCATGAGGTCGCCGCCGTCAACAGGATCCGTGCCACCGCGTTCCAGAACGCGATCCGGGCCTGTTCGGTCGCCTCGGCCGTCGCCGGGTCACCGAGGTCGATCGGAAGTCCCGGCGGCACGGAGATCGGATGCGCGGCCGCGGATGCGCGCACGATGCTGTCCCCGGCACGCGCGCCTCGCGCGGAGACCGCGGCGTCGAGCCAGCGGCACGCGTTGAAGAGGACCTCGTCATGACCCCCGCAGCCGAGGACAAGCGGTCCGCGCACTTCGTTGAGCGCGAACACCGCCGCCTGACGCACCACGCCGGCATCGGCCTGGCACGGAACGCCGACCCCGCCCTCGAAGGCGGCCGACACGTTGCCATCGGGGAGACAGAGCAACGTTGTCGATCCGCCCGCTCCGAACGCCCCGGCGACGCGGTCGCGATACCGCACGGCCGACCACAACGCGAACTGCTCGGCCTGTCCGGTGCCGTAGAAGAAGATGTCGCGGCGGTCGATGTCGGGGCGTGACGCCAGCCAGTCCAGCGCGGCCGAAACGGCGGAAGCGTCGATGACGCTCACCGTTTGCGCCCCGGTGGCGGCCCCACCGGACGGCAGCACAAGCACCGAGGCGCCGAACTCCACCAGAAGCGGAGCGATGAAGTCGGAGGATGCGCCCATGGAGTCATCGTCGAACACGAGCACTGCGGGGGTACGAGGCCGTTCCGGCGAGCTGGCGCTGTAGAAGTCGCCCACCGTGGCGTCCGCTCGAGTGCCGAACGACAGCGGATCGGACGCCGCAAGCTGAGGTGCCCGATCGCCAGCGGACTTCGCAGCGCCCACCAGGTCGCTCGCGAAGACGGCCGAGGGGCGGGAGGCGAGTCCCAGACCATCCAGACGGAACAACCGGCTGGCCACGATCCGAGCACCCTGCCACGCGTCGATGGTCACGCCGGCCACGGAGTGCGCCCACAGGCCGATCTGCTGAGCGATACCGAGCCGGGGCCCCTGCAGGGACCAGAACAGTCCGGCCGAGTCCGGCCGGGAGAACGCTGCGAGCTGCGGTCTGGCGCTTGCGAGGTCGAGGACGCCCGAGGCCGGCACGGTGTACGTCGCCCCCGACGACCACTCCCCCTGCGGCGTCGGCATCGTGGCGACGAGGCGCAGCCGACTGCCGGGCTCCGCACCGACCAGCTGCAACGGCACCGGCCAGAGCACCGACGTGTAGTGGATGAGCGGCGGGGTCACGAAGTGCGGGCCGACCGAGGTTCCCGGCGAACCGGGAGCCGCGCATCCGGCCAGCGAGATCAGGCTCGCGGCGAGGAGGCCGACCGCCCGCATGCGGCCGACGCGGATCCCCGCTCGTCGCGCATCCCGTCGCCACCGCATGACGTCCCTGTCATCCCTCGCGTCCGGTGGTCACCCGGCGCCGATCGCCGACAGTGTCTGCCGCGCGATCTCCAGCTCCTCGTCGGTGGGGACGACCAGCACAGTGACCGGCGAACCATCGGTGGAGATCACGCGAGCCCCTCTCCCCCGCTCGGCGTTGCGCGCAGCGTCGAGACGGATGCCCAGTGCCTCCAGCCCGGCGAGCGCACCCGCGCGCACCGCCGCGGAGTTCTCGCCCACACCCGCTGTGAAGGTCAGCACGTGCAGGCCGCCGAGGATGGCGAGGTATGCGCCGATGTAGTGCTTCAGGCGGTGGAGATACGTGTCGAGCGCAAGCCGCGCATCCGGGTCGCCCGAGTCGGCCGCGTTCTGCACGTCTCGCATGTCGCCGTGCCCGGAAAGGCCGAGCAGCCCACTCTTGCGGTTGAGCAGCTCGTCCAGCGCATCGGTGTCGAGGTTGGCGCGCCGGGCGAGGTGGAAGAGCACGGCGGGGTCGATGTCGCCGGAGCGCGTGCCCATCACGAGCCCCTCGAGCGGCGTCATGCCCATCGAGACGTCGACCGAGCGACCGCCGTCGATGGCGCAGGCGGATGCCCCATTGCCGAGATGCAACACGATCTGCTTGAGCTCGCCGAGCGGCCTGCCGAGGAACTGCGCGGCGGTCTGCGACACGTACTTGTGGGAGGTGCCGTGGAATCCGTAACGGCGAACGCGGTACTTCTCTGCCAGCTCGGCGTCGATCGCGTAGGTGTACGCCTCGGGGGCGAGCGTCTGGTGGAAGGCGGTGTCGAACACTGCAACGTGCGGCACGTGCGGAAAAGCTTTCTCGGCCGCACGGATGCCCTCCAGATTCGCCGGATTGTGCAGCGGCGCCAGGTCGGCGAGGTCTTCGATGTTGATCTCGACGAGGGGGGTCACGACGGTCGGTTCGAAGAACCTCTTGCCGCCGTGCACCACGCGATGCCCGACCGCGACCGGTGGGAATTCGGCCAGGCTCGGACCGTTCGCCTCGAACGCGTCGAGCATCGCGCGGAAGCCCGCGGTGTGATCCGGGATCTCCAGGGTGCGTTCGGCCTTGCCGTCCGGCCCCTCGTGGGTGGTGTGTCCCGAT
>DASYGJ010000248.1:0-29362 GCA_035999915.1 Leifsonia sp. | reverse complement strand
ATCGAGGCCGACCTGCGGGCTCGAGCGATCGACGCATTCATTCTGGGCGTCACCACCCGCTACCGTGCGCTACGAGACGACCTCGGCGACGCCCAGCAGTCCAAAAGGTGGATCGCGCAAACCGTGCAGCGGCTGGTGGACGCCGACTGAATCGACCTCCACAATGGTCAAGCTCGCGGAGTCAGGCGGATTCTCGCCTCACCAGTTCGGTCGGCACCACGATCGACGCGTAGTATCCGTCCTCGATCTGTTCGAGAAGCATCCGGACCATGTCTCGGCTGATCCGCTCGAATGGTTGTCGCATGGTCGTAATGGTCGGGTTCGACTGCAATGCCGCAGGCGAGTCGTCGAAACCCGCGACCGCGACGTCGTCCGGCACGCGACGACCGCCCTCCTGAAGTACACCGATGGCCGCGGCGGCCATCCGGTCGTTCGCCGCGAAGACCGCATCGAGGTCGGGATGCCGGTTCAGGAGCGCACGCATGGCCTCCGCGCCGCTCGCCCTGCCATAGTCCCCGTATTCGACGTACTCCTCGTCGAAGTCGTCGCCGAGCACGGAGCGATATCCCTGGAGCCGCAGCCGGCCCCCGGACGTGTCTTGCGGGCCGGCGATCGTCGCGATGCGGGTGCGCCCGATCGAACGGAGATATTCGACGATCTGGCGTGCGCCGTCTTCGTCATCGGCGGCTACGAAGCCCATCCGGCGTTCGAAGCCCAAGGGGATGCCGCAGGCGATGACCGGCAGACCGAGGGTCATGATGTCCCGCACGAACTTTTGCCCGCCGCTGTGCGACGACACGATGAGCACGCCGTCGACCGATCCGGCCGCGATGAAGTCGAGCGCCCGTCGTTGTTCGTCCTGCGTCGACGCCATGACGAGCACGAGCGACACATCCTTTTCGGCCAGCGCGTCGGCTGCGCCGCGCATGAGGATCGAGAAGTTCGGGTCCTCGAACAGCAGGTGGTGCGGTTCGGTCAGCAGGAAGGCAACGGTGTGCGCCCGCGAGGTCGCCAGGCTGCGCGCGGCCGCGTTCATCCGGTAGCCGGTGGATTTGATCGCTGCACTGACGGCGGCGTGCGCGTCCGGACTGACCCAGTGACCGCCGTTGAGCACCCGGGACACCGTGCCGCGCGAGACCCCCGCCGCATCGGCGACGTCGTTGATGGTGGGGCGGCGCTTGGTCGAGTCGTTGGCCATAGCTGAATCTTAGGGACGCCTACGCCTTGACCGCACCGGCTGCCAGGTCGACCCGCCAGAACCGCTGAAGCAGCAGGAAGAGGATGATCAGCGGAATGATCGACAGCAGCGCTCCCGTGATCACCAGGGTATACATCGCGGGCACCGTCGCCCCTTGGTTCAGCAGGCCCGACAGCCCGACCGTCACCGGAAAGAGCTGGTCGTTGCCGAGCATGATGTAGGGGAGCATGAAGTTGTTCCAGATAGCGACGAACTGGAATAGGAAGATCGTCACCAGCCCCGGCGCCAACATCGGGAGGGCGATGCGTCTGAAGATGCGCATCTCACCGGCCCCCTCCGTGCGCGCTGCCTCGACGACATCGGTGGGCACCGCGGCGGCGGCGTAGATTCGGGCGAGGTAGATCCCGTACGGGCTGATCAGCTGCGGAAGCAATACCGACCAGTACGTGTTCGTCAGGCCGATCTGCGCGAGCAAGAAGTACTGCGGGATCGCGAGGATAACGCCGGGGACGAGGACGCCCATCAGGAGGATGGCGAAGACTTTGGCCTTGCCGGGGAAGTCGAACTTGGCCAGCACGTATCCGGACAGCGCCGAGACGTAGGTGGAGATGAGCGCACCGACACCGGCGTAGAGCGCGGTGTTCAGCATCCATCGCCAGAACAGCCCGTCGCGATATGTGGTTAGCGCGACGATGTTGTCCCACAGATGTGTGCTGGGCGACAGAGTGAACGTCGAGAACAGCTCGGAGCCGTCCTTCGTCGATGCGGTGAGTACCCAGAACACGGGGAGGAGGCAGTACACGGCGCCGAGAAGGAGCACGGCGGTACCGAACGCGCTGGGGCGTTCCGCGCCCTCGCGTCTGCGTCGCAGGGACGGAACAGCCGGAGCTCGGGTAAGTGTTGCGGTCATCGTCAGTCCTCCTGACCGAAGGCGCGTCGCTGAACGACCCGCAAGAAGATGAACGACAGTGCGAAGGTACCGAGCGCGATGAGTACACTGGTCGCCGCTGCCGAATAGACGTCCCCGCGGATGAAGGCGTCCCGGTAGACCTTCATCAGGGGCGTCCAGCTGCTGGAGATCGAGTTCGTCAACGGCTTCAGAGTGGTCGGTTCCGCGAACACCTGCAGGGTCGCAATGATCGAGAACAAGCCGGTCATGATCAGCGAGGGCATCACGATGGGGATTTTGATCCGCCAGGCGATCTGCACTTCGCTCGCACCATCGATGCGCGCTGCCTCGTAGATGTCACTGGGGATGGCACGCAGCGAGGTGTAGATGACGATCATGTTGAAGCCGACGCCACCCCACAGGGCGATGTTGGCCACCGCAAAGATCACAGAGCCCGAGGCGAGCACATCCGGGACCGCCATACCCAGCCCTTTGAGAAGGTAAGCCAGCGGGCTCACCGACGGGAGGTACAGGAATCCCCACAGAAGCGAACTGATGACGGCGGGCACCGCATATGGCAGGAAGATCGAGACCCTGCTGAATCGAACCGCGCGGGAGCGGCGGGAGTCGAGCAGCAGCGCGAACACCAGGGCGAGTCCGAGCATCACCGGGATGAGAATGGCGCCGTACAGGAGTACCCGCACCACACTGCCGACGAACTCGGGGTCGATGAGCGCATTCACGTAGTTGGCGAAGCCTGCGAACTGCAGCTTCTTGCTGTCGGCGCCGAGGCCGAGGCCTTCCACCTTCACCGTCTGAAAAGACATCACCACGGTGTACAGGATCGGTGCCGCCATGAAAAGCGCGAACAGCACGATGGCGGGAGCGAGCATCGCGTAGGGGATGCCTGCTCGCTTCATTGCGCCACGGCGATCTCCTCTGCCGCTCCGGCCGGGACTCGCGGGCGACGCGGCGGTCTTCGCCTCGTCGGCGGTCAGCGTGGTCACGATGGGTGCCCTTCAGTCGGGAGGTTCGGGCGGCGGCCGGGAAATGAGTCCGCCCGCCGCCCGGTCCTCACTTGACGGTGAATCCTGCCTTGACGAGATCGCTCTTCGTCGTGTCCTGCATGGTGGTGAGCGCTGCATCGAACTGCGCCGGGTCCTTCGCCTCGGCCGCCTTCGCGAATGCGTCCGTGTATGCGCTGTACGCGACGTTCACGTTCGGCCCGTAGGTGAAGTTCGAGACGTTCTTCGACGCCTTGGCTGCGACTGCATAGAAGTCGGACTGATCTGCGAAGAACGCCGGCGGGGTATCCAGCGCGACCTTCGGTGCGTTCACGTCAGCCGGGTAGATGTTGGCGATCTGCGCCAGGGCTTTGACCGCCTTGGGATCGGTGTTCAGCCACTTGATGAATTCCATGGCCTGTTTCGCGTGCTTCGACTGCGCCGTCACTGCGGTCGACGAGCCGCCCCAGTTTCCGTTGGACGGCTTCGAGGCGTCCCAGTTCGGCAGTTGAGCGGCGGCCCATTTGCCCTGGGTGTTCGCGGCGTTTCCGGCGAGGACTCCGGGACCCCAGACCGAGCTGACCCAGCCGACCTGCGTTCCGTTGTTGAGCGCGGTGTTCCAGGCGGGGGTGTACATCGGCGTGTTGTCTATCGCACCCTCCTTCACCAGGCCGCCCCAGTAGTCGGCGACCTTTTTGGTCGCGGCGCTGTCGATATTGACCGTCCAGGCCTTGCCATCGATCCCCCACCACGAGGCGCCGGCCTGCTGGGCGAGCCCAGCGAACCAGCCCGGGTCACCGGACGAGAAGGTGCCGAGGAACGAACCGGGCTTCTTCTGCGCGATGGTGCGCGCGTCCGCCGCGTATTCGTCCCAGGTTTTCGGAGCCGTGAGGCCGAGTTCCTGAAAGACGTCCCTGCGGTAGTAGAACATCATCGGACCGCTGTCCTGCGGGATGGCGTACACGCTGCTGCCTCCCAAGGTCACCGCGTTCCAGGTCCCCGGGGTGAATTCGCTCTTGAGGTCGGCGGCTCCCTGGTCCTTCAAGTCCACGAGTGCGTTGGCCGACACAAGGGTCGGGATCTTCTGATATTCCGCCTGCATGATGTCGGGGGCGCCGCTGCCTGCTTTGACTGCGGTGAGGAGCTTCGTGACGGCCGCGTCGCCACCGTCCTGCTTGTTGACGACGACCTGGATGTCTTTGTGCGACGCGTTCCAGATCGCGGCGACCTTGTCCATGTTGGGCGCCCAGGCCCAATAGGTCAGCTTGACGGGACCGCTGTCGGTGTTGGTTCCGCCGGAACTGCAGGCGGCTGTGGTGAGAGCCAGGGCAGCTGCCGCGACGACAGCTCCGACCCGTAGTGATGTGCGCAAGAATCTCTCCTCGTTGAGTGCGGCTGTGAGCGGTACCAGTTCTACACGGCCGATCTGGCCCTGTCAAATAGGCACTATCGGTTCGCACCGCCGCAGCGCTGGTGTGCTATACCTGGGAGCGCACACAGTCAGGAGAAAAGGCAATGCCGCAGTCACCCCAGAACCTCACCTTCCCGAGCTTCGACCCCGCCTCGATGGGAGCGGTCCACAGGCCGGACGCTGCAGGCGAAAGCGTTCGCTGGCCGCGCGGCACAACGGAGCTTCGCTACGGCGGCGACTACAACCCGGAGCAGTGGAGCCGAGAGACGTGGCTCGAAGACGTCGAGCTGATGAAGCGCGCGCGGGTGAACCTGGTCAGCGTCGCGATCTTTTCCTGGGGCCTGCTCGAGCCGCGCGAAGGCGAATACGACTTCTCCCAGCTCGACGAGATCCTCGACCTGCTGGCCGGAGCCGGCATCGATGTCGATCTGGGCACACCCACCGCATCCCCGCCGGCGTGGTTCTGGAAGAACTACCCCGAATCGCGCCCCGTCACCCGGGAGGGCATTCCGCTCGGCTTCGGGTCCCGCGGAATGGCGTCCCCGAGTTCTCCGGACTATCGGCGCGTTGCTGCGGCGATCACCGAGCAGCTGGCGCGCCGGTACTCGAACCATCCGGCCCTCGCGATGTGGCACGTCCACAACGAGTACGGCGCGCCAGTCAGCGAGTCATACGACGACCACTCGGTCAGGGCATTCGGCGCATGGCTTGAGAACCGCTACGGCTCACTCGACCGGCTCAACGCCGCCTGGGGCACTGCCTTCTGGGGCCAGAAGTACCAGCAGTGGGGCGAGATCGATGCGCCCCGTGCGGCTGCGACCGTCACCAATCCGGCCCAGCGCCTCGACTTCGCCCGATTCACCTCAGACGCGCTGCTCGCGTGCTTCATCGCCGAGCGGGACATCATCAAGGCCCACACCCCGCAGCTCGCCGTCACAACCAACTTCATGGCGTCCAGCTGCCCATCGATGGACTACTGGAAGTGGGCCCGCGAGGTGGATGTCGTCGCGAACGACCACTACCTCACGGCCGAGCGACCGGACAGCCACATCCTCCTCGCACTTGACGCCGACCTCACCCGGTCCCTCGCAGGCGGCCGCCCCTGGATGCTGATGGAGCACTCCACGTCGGCTGTCAACTGGCAGCCGCGCAACCTCGCGAAGCGACCTGGCGAGATGGCACGCAATAGCCTGAGCCACTTGGCGCGCGGCGCCGACGCCATTATGTTTTTCCAATTCCGCGCCTCCCGGTCCGGTGCGGAGAAGTTCCACTCCGCGATGCTCCCCCACGCCGGCACGGAGACACGGGTATGGCGCGAGGTGGAGAAGCTGGGCGACGACCTCGTCACCCTCGGGCGCGTCCGGGGCAGCACCGTAAAGGCCCGCGTCGCCATCCTCTGGGACTGGGAGTCGTTCTGGGCGCACGACCTGGAATGGCGGCCGACGGTCGACCTCCGCCACCGCGAGCGGATCGAGGCTTACTACTCCGCTCTCTGGCAGATGGGCGTCGCCGTCGATTTTGCACACCCCGAATCCAACCTGTCGCCGTATGACGTCGTGGTCGCGCCCAGTCTCTACCTCGTCACCAATGCCGGCGGCCGCTCGATCACGCGCTACGTGGAGGAAGGAGGCCACCTGCTGGTCTCGTTCGGCAGCGGGCTGGTCGACGAGAACGACGCCGTCCACCCCGGCGGGTTCCCCGGACCCCTGGGCGCCCCCCTCGGGCTCACCATCGACGAGTTGCTACCCTTCTCCGCCGGCGAGCGAGCGGCTCTCGATTCCGGAGGTACCGGAAGCATGTGGGCCGACGACATCCGGCTCGGGTCCGCCACGACGGTTTTGTCCTTCACCGAGGGGCGCGCCGCCGGGATGCCGGCCGTGACCCGGAACGAGTTCGGGTTGGGGACCGCGTGGTACGTGGCGACCAACCCTGACGCGGATACGCATCGGGCACTGCTCCGTAAGGTCCTCGGCGAGGCTGCCATCCCGTACGACATCACACCCACCGGGCTCGAGGTCGTTGAGCGCTCGACCGATCAGGAAGTGTTCCGTGTCCTGATCAACCACACCGACGAGGACATCGAGCTGGACGCGCGTGGCGAGGAACTCCTCACCGGGGAGGTCGTCGCCGGATCGCTGGTCGTTCCGGCCAACGGCGTACGCGTCGTCGCCACAGTACGGTGCGCGATCCCAGCTTGACTCAGGCCCAAGCCGGGCCGATCCCAACGAAAGGAGCTGTTCGTGCAAAGACGACGAGCGTTCAGAGGCCGGAAGATCGCGCTCGCCGCGACCCTTGCAATGACGACAATAACGGCGACCCTGGGAGGTACCGCAGCGGCCCAGGCAGCGAACACCGCCCCGGTGAGGGCCGGCATCACGGTGAACAAAGTGGACGGGCTGTCTCCCGACTTCGCCCTGGGCGTGGATGTCTCATCCGTGCTGTCGTTGGAAGAGAGCGGGGTCGTCTTCCGCGATGACGCAGGGAGGCCCGCGGACATCTTTGCCGTGCTCGCGCATCACGGAGTGAATTCAGTGCGGATCCGCGTGTGGAACGACCCATACAACGACAGCACCGGCCAAGGCTATGGAGGCGGCGATGTGGATGTGACCCGTGCCGTCGAGATCGGCAAGCGCGCCGCTGCTGCCGGCCTGAGCGTCGCCGTGGACTTCCACTACTCGGACTTCTGGGCGGACCCCGGCCGTCAACTCGCGCCGAAGGCGTGGCAGGGCCTCGCGATCGACCAGAAGGCGGCAGCACTTCACGACTTCACCGTCTCGGCGCTGGAAAGCTTCAAGAACGCGGGCGTCACCGTGAAGCTTGTGCAGATCGGGAACGAGACCAACAACGGGATCGCCGGATACACCCGCCCCGGGACGGCGATCGATGCCCCGTTCGCAGCGTTGCTCGAGGCCGGATCATCGGCTGTCCGCCAGGTGCTGCCGAAAGCGCTTGTGGCCGTCCACTTCACGAATCCCGAGACACCCGGACGTTACGCGACCTACGCTGCCGGTCTGAAGGAATTCGGCGTCGACTATGACGTGTTCGCCAGCTCCTACTATCCGTATTGGCATGGCACCACCCAGAACCTCACCGCCGTGCTGTCGCAGATCGCAACGACCTACGGCAAGAAGGTCATGGTCGCCGAGACCAGTTGGGTCCGGACGCTCGACGACGGCGACGGGTTCGCGAACTCGATCGGGCAGGCCAGCCAGGCGACGGAGTACCCGATCAGCGTCCAGGGACAGGCGACCGAGCTTCGCGACGTGATCGCCGCCGTCGCTGCAGTCGGCTCGGCCGGTATCGGGGTGTACTACTGGGAACCGGCATGGCTGCCCGTCGGACCGCCTTCCGCACTTGATGCGAACCGTGCGCTGTGGGAGAAGTACGGCTCCGGCTGGGCGTCAAGTGCTGCCAGTGCCTATGACCCGGCGAACGTCGGTCAGTGGTACGGCGGATCGTCGTGGGACAACCAGTCCCTGTTCGACTGGAACGGCACCCCGCTGGAGTCACTGAGCACGTTCGCGTATGCGCGAACAGGCGCCGTCGCACCACGCGCGGTGGTCTCTGTCGAGAAGCCGGCGCTGACGTTTGCGGACGGGTCGGCCGTCACGCTACCGAGGACGGTGGCAGTCACATACAACGACGGCACCGTCGAGCACCCGAACGTGAAGTGGTCGAAGGCGGCGGACTGGATCCGAGGACCGGGCACCTACACGATCCCGGGTGACACGACGAGCAAGCAGGCGACATCGGCAACAGTGTCGGTGGTGGCTCATGACTACGTCACCAACGGCGGGTTCGAGAACGCAGACATGAGCGCGTGGAAGCTGACCAGCCCGGCTGCGCGCCAACAGACTTCGGATGCGCACACCGGCTCCTACGCCGTGACGTTCTGGAACGGGACGGCGTACAACGCCTCCGCGTCGCAGCATCTCACCGGCGTTCCGGCGGGGACGTACGTGCTTCGCGCGACAACGCAGGGCACGAACAGCCCGGAGTCCGACACCAGGACTCTCAGCGCAACGACATCTGCGGGCATGTTCAGCACGCCGTTGGCGTTCACGTCCTGGAGCCAGTTCCACACCGCCTCCGTCTCGGGGATCACCGTCGGGGCGGACGGGGTCGTGGACATTTCGGCGTCGTTTGCGCTCACTTCAGGTGCGTGGGGCGTTCTCGACGACGTTAGCCTCGTAAGTGCAGCATCGCTCGCGACGACGGATGCCGACCGGACCGCGTTGACGGCAGTGCTCGCCTCGGCTCGCTCCACCGATCGTACGAAGTTCAGTGCCGTGTCGCTCGAGCGGCTCGATGACGCGATCGCGATCGGCGATGTCGTGGTGGCCGGTTCCCGCCCCAGCCGATCGGACGTAGCGCAGGCTACGGCGATCATCGCAAACGCGATCGCTCACCTGAAGCCTAAGGTTCGCTAGCGGTCGACCGTGAAACGTCGATAGATCGAGGTATCAGATCGCGATGCCGTGCCCGATTGAGAACAACGCGTTCGCCGATCCGCCCGGCAGGTCGGGGGCATGTTCGCGCACCGCCTCCATCGAGGACGGCAACTCGAGCGGCAGCCGGCCGCGCGGAGGGATTCTCCCTGTCAACGCATCGAAGAGAGCGGCGTCACTCGCTCCGAATACTCCTACCAGCGACACCAGGTTCGGCATGGCGATGAACGGCGTGAGGATTGCGGCCCGATCCAAGTTGACGACGAGGACTACGCGCGTCACGCGTGCGATCGCCTCGATCTTCGCGATCTGTTCTTCTGAGAACTCCAAAGACCCCTGGTGGAACCAGGACTCCAAGAAGAGTTCGTCTCGTTCCTCCCAGGGGGCGTTGACGCGGACGATCGCAACGTCCGCTTGGGCGGGCGAGGCCACGACATCGAACCCCGCCGCATCTTCCAAGTGCATACCGTCAAGATAGATGCGACCAGGCGCGGCCAACGGAAGAGCGCCGCCCTTGTTCGTCAGAACGGTGACGGACTCAGCCTGAGCGGAGTGGCCCGCTGTACGGAATGCCGGGTTTCCGACCAAATCGGCTGCGGCATCCTCATCTACGAACGGATCATCGAAGAGCCCGAGTTGGAACTTCACCTTGAGGAGCCGCCTCGCTGACGCATCGATGCGTTCCTCGGCCACGCGGTCGGATCGCACCAGACCGATCAGTAGCTCGACGCATTCCTCTCCGCCGAACTGGTCGGCGCCAGCGTCGAGAATGCGAAGCATCCGTTCCTCAGCGTCCAGTTCTTCGACTCCCCACGCTCGCGCGGGCAAGACCTGATCGCCGACGTGGTTGTCGTTCACCAACTCCCAGTCCGTGACAACGACGCCGTCGAATCCGAGTTCTTCCCGCAGGAGTCCGGTGACGATCTGTTTGTTGAATCCGAATCCCACGGCCTCGATGGCCTTGCCGTCGATATCCAGTCCGACGGGCATTCCGTAGTACGGCATGATCGCGCTGGTCTTCTTTGCGATGGCCACGCGGAAAGGCTCGAGATGATCCTCGAAATGCCCTGCCGTGTAGGTCTGCTCGCGACCGTACGGGAAGTGCGCGTCCTCACCGTCCTTCTGGGGTCCGCCCCCGGGAAAGTGCTTTGTCGTGCACGCGACAGAGTCCGGTCCGACCTCTGTGTCTTGAAGGCCATCGAGGTAGGCGACCGTCAGGGCGGCGACGAGTTCGGGATTCGCGCCAAGCGTCCCTGGCAGCCGCGCCCACCTCGGCTCCGTGGCAAGATCCACAGTCGGATGCAATGCCGCCCGGACTCCGAGAGCGGCATATTCCTGCCTGACGATGTCGCCGAACTCCCGAACCACCTGCGGGTCTCCGATCGCACCGAGGCCGAGGGGTTCCGGCCATTGCGAAAGGTGCGCGGCCGAGAAGGAGACGCCGGAATTCTCCACGAACGCGTGCCTCGGGTCACTCGACAACGTCACTGGGATACCGTGGGGAGTGGTTTCCGCGAGCTCCTGAAGCGCGTTGCTCCATCTCGCAGCAAGGCGAGGCTCCGGCAGATGATGCACGTTGAAGTGACTCATCCCCTTGGCGAGAACGACCGCCGAGGTCGGTGACTTGGAGATGGCACCCGGTGCTTCCAGTAGAGATCCATCCTGACCGACCTCTATGACGGTCTGGAACATCAGCCCCGCCTTTTCCTCCAAACTGAGGCGTGGCAGGAGGTCGGACACGCGTTCGTCGGCCGAGAGCCGGGAGTCCTCATATGGATCGAGCCGGCCGTTGCCGTTCAAGTCACGGTACGAGAAGCCGTCGGGGGCAGTGTGTCGGTTCAAGGGCATGCTGGTATCCGTCCCGGTAGGGTGTCTGTGTCTGTAGCGACGCAGGCGTCTCAGGTCAGCACTCAAGCATTTCCAACACTTGAGAGTCAACGCGCCTGTGCAAAAGTGCGCAAAAAGGCGGCGAAGGAGCAAACCGCACCAGCCGGTCAGGGAAAACGTTCATCCGAGGCGAAGGGGCCAACATGGGGACCCCGCCTCGCGATTTGATGACGACGGTCGGACCAAGAGGCGCTGCTCTTCGCGCCATCGTAAACTTCTCCCGTCAAGTACCACACGGAACCTCGTCTCGGTTGAGATCAAGCAGCCGGAGGTCCGCCAGAGTACCCGCATTGCATTACTGGATGCCAACGGAGCCACCGTGCCTCACAACACCGAAATCTCACCCGCGCAAGCCTTGACCGATGCGTCGGAGTCCGTTGCGGACTACGCGCTCGGAGAGCAGCACTCGGCGGAAGCATCGCAGAAGCCCGAGCCCCCTCGCGTGAAGGCCGGTTTCATCGCGGCCTACATGTTCGCGTACTTCGGCCTGAACCTCGTCATGCTGATGCCGGCCCTCTTCAGCCTCGCGTACAAGGTCGAGCTGGTCGATCCGCACAACAAGGACACCAGCCTCGGCCTGGTCGTCGGCCTCGGCAGCATCCTCGGTCTCGTCTTCGGGCCCATTGCCGGTGTATTGAGCGACGGCACGCGCCTCCGTTGGGGCCGACGCCGGCCCTGGATCATCGGCGGCCTCGTCCTGTCCGCGCTGGGCGGAGTCATGGTCGCTCTCTCGCCGAGCATCCCGATGATGATCGTCGGCTGGGCGGTCTGCCAGTTCGCCGTCGCAACCATCAGTGCAGGGTTCAACCCGATCCTCGCTGAGCAGGTTCCGTCGGCACAACGCGGCAAGGTGGGCGCACTTGGAGGGGTGGCCGCCTCGATCGCCGGCGTCGGTGCGAGCCTCTTCGGAAGCTTTCTGACCGGCAACCTCGTTCTGCTATTCCTTCTGCCCCCGATGGTTTTCGCCTTGGGCGCGCTCATCATCGTCCTGATCATCAAGGACCACCCCGCATCGAGGGACGAGCGTCGGCAACCGGTCTCCAGCATCGTCAAGAGCTTCTCCTTCAATCCGCGCCGCTACCCGGACTTCGCACTCGTTTTCCTCGGTAAGTTCCTCCTCCAGTTCGGGTTCACCTTTTTCAGCACATACCAGCTGTACTTCCTCCTCGAGCGACTCGGATTCACGGCCGAGCAGGCCGGCCAGAGCTTGGCGGCGGCGGGCGGTGTCAGCCTGCTGGCGATGATGGGCTTCGCAGTTCTCGGCGGCTTCCTGTCCGACAGGCTTCGCCGCCGCAAGCTGTTCATCTATCTCGCCTCCGCGCTGGTGGCGACCGGACTGGTCGTGACCGCAGCTGCGCCGAACTTCACCCTCTTCGTGGTCGGCGGAACAATCCTCGCCGCCGGGACGGGCGCCTTCACCTCGGTGGACCTCGCCGTGGCGACTGAGTTGCTCCCTGAGAAGGACAAGGCGGGCAAGTACATGGGGATCTACTACCTGTCCTCCGGCATCCCGGGGGTCGTCGCGCCGATCATCGCCCCCCTGATTCTCGCGATCGGTGGCGGTGGCAACTACCCCGTTCTTTTCATCGCCGGTGCGATCCTCGCCGCAGGGACGGCGATCACGACCTGGCGCATCCGAGGCGTCCGCTAACCGGCATACGCAATCGCAGCCGAAAGCGCGCTCCTGGGCACGTCGCTGACCGTCACCCGACTGAAGAGATCACGGGCCGCGCCGGTGAGGTGATCGTGACCGGTCAGCGTGACTTCGCCGCGAAGCCGGATGGCCGCGGAGGAGGCGCCGACGAAGAGTTTGATCACGCCGGGTTCGACGACCCATCCCTCGTTCCTGTCCCACAGGGCGAGCATGCTGGCCGGGATCTCGACACCGACACGTGCCCCGGCGCCCGCCGCAAGGGGGATGCGCTGGAAGGCGAGCAGGGTGCGACCGCGTCGAGCGGTCCGGGCGACCACGTCGTGTCCATAGACTTGCACGACTTCATCGCCCTCGCGATCGCCGACGTTGACGACCGTGAACGCAAGACGAATCGTTCCGTCGGTCGTCGCTTCGGAGTCCACTGCGAGGTCGCGGTATTCGAAGCGGGTATAACTCAGACCATGTCCGAACGGGTAGACAACGCCGCCATCACCGTTCACATAGGCCCGGCTCTGCACCGCTCGACCATACGGCGACGGTGCCGACCCGGCCGACTTCAGCATGCTCATCGGCAGTCGGCCTGCGGGGT
Source organism: Leifsonia sp. (assembly GCA_035999915.1). GTDB lineage: Bacteria > Actinomycetota > Actinomycetes > Actinomycetales > Microbacteriaceae > Leifsonia. The sequence goes on along the minus strand of DASYGJ010000248.1, from coordinate 16,282 downwards.
TCACGTCGCCGAACAGCACCGCGGCCACGGCGTTGCCCGCTTCCTCCCCGCCGAAGAAGGAGCTGACGATCGCGGGAACTGTCTCTGCCATCCAACCGAGTACGAAGGGACGTCCGTGACTCAGCACGACGACCGTGGGTGTTCCGGTGGCGAGGACGGCCTCGACCAGTTCACGCTGCACTCCGGGCAACTCGCAATCGGTGCTGTCGAGTCCTTCTCCGACGGTGCCGAAGCCGTTGATCCCGGCCTGGTCTCCCACGACGACGACGGCGACGTCTGCGCCGGCCGCCGCGGCGACCGCTGAGTGAAAGTTCCGCGTGTCCTCCCCGGCGATGGCGCATCCCTGGGCATGGACGACCTGAGTGGCGGAACTGACTCGCTGGCGGATTCCGTCGAGGAAGGTGACGACCGGAACGGAACTGACCATCAGGCGCGCGTCATCGGGCCCCATGCGGCCGACGAGCTCCGCGAGTTCGTCGGCGGTCGCCTGCGGGTTGGCAGCGTGGGCGAACTGGCGGGTGACGCTGTCGAGCACCTGGTAGCTGTAGTTGCCGAGCTGGCCCATCAGCCGATCGGCGTTGGGCCCGATGACCGCGATGCGGCCGACTCCTGGGTCGAGAGGGAGCAACGGCCTCCCCCCGACCGAGTCGTTCTTCAGCAAGATCGTCGAGCGCTCTGCGATTCGGCGCGAAAGTGCGCGCTCGATCTCGCCATCGAATGTCTCGGGGATCGCATCCACCTCGATGTAGGGGTTCTCGAAGAGCCCGAGCGCGAACTTCGCGCGGAGCAGTGTGGAGACTGCGCCATCGAGGTCTGCCTCTGCGAGGACCCCATCGGTGACGGAATCGACGATCTCAGCCGTCGACACCCGGTTGTCGAGGTCTTGGTGGAGCCCTGCCCGGATCGCCAGAGCGACCGCATGCCGCTGGTCGGCTGCGACTCCGTGCTTCGTCGCCAACTGGGCGATGGCGTTCAAGTCCGACATCACGATTCCGTCGAAACCCAGTTCGCCGCGCAACAGGTCCTGCAGTAGTTCCGCGGATCCGGTCACCGGGACGCCGTCGACAGTGTTGTACGACGGCATGATTCCCCGGGCGCCCCCGGTGCGAATCGCCATCTCGAAGGGCACCGAGTGAACCTCGCGGAGCTCGCGTTCGCCCAGCTGCGCTGCCTCGGTGTTGCGGCCTCCCTCGCTGGCGCCGTATCCGATGAAGTGCTTCAGGGTGGCGATGACGGGTTTATCGGGATCGGCATCCTGCAGCCCGCGCACGAAAGCCGTGGCCATCGCCCCGACCAGGTACGGGTCCTCACCGTAGGTTTCCTCCGCACGGCCCCAGCGCGGATCCCGAGCGGTGTCGGCCAGCGGTGAGAGGGCCTGACGTACTCCCAGCGATGCCATCTGCCGGCCGATCGTCTCGGCCATCTCCTCGATCAGCTCAGGCTGCCAGGTGGCGGCCTGAGCAATCGCATCGGGGAAGACCACGGCGTCGCGGACCTTGAAGCCGAGGAGTGCCTCCTCTCCCAACAGGATAGGAATGCCGAGCCGCGTCTCTTCGACGTGCTTGCGTTGCAGCTCGTTGGCCGCCCTCCCCGCATCGCGCGGCCGGGCATCCAGAGACGACAGCGCAGCGACGGCGGTCCCCCAACCCGTCTCCGGCGGGTTGTGCACGTCGACGACGGCACCGAACGGCGAAGCGAGTTGCGCCGCCTTCTCGACCAGAGTCATGCGGCTGAGAAGGTCGGTGACGCGATCATCTACAGGCAAGGCCGGGTCGCGGTATGGGAGGTGGTCAGAGCTCACTTGCACTGTCCTTACTTCTGTTTGTTGTGGCGAGTGTGGAAGGCTGCGATCGCCCGCGTCAGCCCTTGATGCCGGAACCGAGAGCGGACCGGATGAAGTACCGCTGCGCGAAGAGGAAGATCAGGAGCACCGGCACGACGTAGAGCGCGGCGGCGGCCGCCTGAACGGTCGGGATGACATTGCCGTGCGGGTCCTGATACCACGCGGTGATGGCGACAGCGAGGGTCGTGCGGTCGAGGTCGAGGAAGAGCGACGGGGCGATGTAGTCGCCCCAGGACGCTACGAACGACAGCAGGAACGACGTGATCAGCACGGGTCGGGACAGCGGAAGGAAGATCTGGAAGAAGATCCGAGCCCAGCCGGCGCCGTCGATGATCGCTGCGTCCTCGAGTTCACGGGGCATCGCCGCGAAGAATTGTCGAAAGAGAAACACCAGGTAGGCAGAAGACGCAAGTCCCCACAACACCCACGGCCAGTACGTGTTCAGGAGTCCGATCTGGGAGAACATCACGTAGGTCGGCAACAGGGTCAGGATCTGCGGGATCATCATGGTGGAAAGCAGGATGATGAAGAGCACTCCCTTCCCCGGGGCCCTGAGCCGGGCGAATCCGAAGCCCACTGCCGCACTCGAAAGAGTGACGAGTATGGAGTAGGTCAGGGAGACGATGAGCGAATTGCCTGTGTACCCGAGAAAGTTCATGTCGGTCAGCGCATGGACGAAGTTGTCCCACTGCGGCTGGGTCGGGAGGATCTGCACCGGCAGCGCGGTCCACTCGCCCGGCGACTTGAGCGCGGCCAGCAGCAGCCAGACGAACGGGCCGACGAAGAACACTGAGAGTGCGAGGACCAGGATGTAGAGGCCGACCTGCGGCTTCTTCCTTCGCGTGCGCACCCACCGCGGCGGCGTGGCCGCCCGGGACACCTGCTTTTCAGGACGCTGGGCTGTGGTAGTCATCGGGTCGCTCCCTCACGTTCGGCGTCAGCATCGACTTCGTAGTAGATCCATGACCGGCTCGCCCGCATCAGGACGACCGTGAGCGCCAGGATGACGACGAAGAAGACCCACAGCATCGCCGACCCGTAACCGAACCGATTGTCGACGAAGAACTCCTGGTACACCTGGACCATGTAGAACCGGTTGCTGTCTGGGACGGCGCCGGCCGCAGCGATGCCACTGGCGCTCGTCAGCAGGAGGGGCTGGACCAGGATCTGCAGAGAGCCGATCACCCCCGTGATGACGGCGAAGAAGATCACCGGCGAGATCATCGGCACGGTCACGTGCCGGAAGACGGTCCACCTGCTGGCGCCGTCCACGCGGGCAGCTTCTTCCAGCTCGACCGGCACGCCTTGGAGCGCTGCGAGCATGATGATCATGCCACCGCCGACGCCCCAGAGCATCAGGACGATCAGGGCGTAGAACGCGGTCGGGTCGATCAGCCAGGAGACCGGCGGAATACCGACGACTCCGAGGACCGCGTTGACGATTCCCGCGTCCTTGTTGAAGACCAGCTTCCACATGATCGCCATCGCGACGACCGGTACCACCGAAGGCAGGAAGAACACGGTCCGCCAGAGGCCGACGGCGCGCAGCCTCCGGTTGATCACGACCGCGAGGCCGAGCGACCCGGCGACGCTGAGCGGCACGATGATGATGGTGAACAACACCGTCCTCAGAAGTGCCGCCCAGGCGTCGCCGTCGCTGAACAGTTCGACGTAGTTCTGAAATCCGACCCACTTCCACAACGGTGAACTGCCGTCGAAGTTGGTCAGGCTCACGAGCAACCCGTACACCATGGGTGCAGCGGTCAGAAGAACAAAACCGAGAGCCCACGGGCCGACGAAGGCGTAGAACGCCTTTTTCGGGTATCGGGTCCACTTGCGAGTCATTTGCAACTACCCGATCTGTTCCTTGCCCTGCTTGAGGGCCTTGTTGACGTCGTTCGTGATCGCGGTGGCCGCCTGGTCGACAGTCAGCTGCTTCTTGATCGCCTGCTGGAGGTACTTGTCGATCGTGGTGTTCAGCAGATCGGTGGTCACGTAGGGCGAGTCGGGCAGAGGCTCGGCGTGAGCGAGCTCGTCTTTCGCCACCTGGTACGCCTGCTTCTGGTAGGGCGTGGTCTGCGGCATCTTGGACATGAGCGACTTCAGCGCGGGGATGCCCCAGCCGCTGGAGGCACGGTCCTGCGCGGGCTTACCGGCCATGTAGTACTCGATCAGCTTCCAAGCCGCGTCCTTGTTCTTGGCCTTGGCCGGAATCCACCAGCCCTGTCCCGAGTATGTGGTTGCCACAGGCTTGTCGCCCATCACCGGGGCCGGAGCCATCGCCACCGTCTTCATGGCCTTCGGATCGGCGAAATTACCGCCGAACCAATAACCGTCCTGTGTGATGGCCATCCGGTTCGCGGCGAATGTGGAGTAGTCGGAGCCATCCGCCAGCGGGTTGAGGGAGGTCGGTCCAACGTTCGCCTGACCGAAGTCGACGTACCACTGCAGCGCGCGCTTCGCCTCGGTCGAGTCGAAGTCGACCTTGGTGAGGTCGCTGTTGAAGAGGTGTCCGCCCTGCTGAAGCACCATGGCCGAAATCGGCGCGTAGAGGCTCCATGCCCACTCGAGACCAAGGCCGTATTGCTTGCCGTCGGCCGAGCTCAGCTTCTTGGAGATGTCGAGAAGCTGATCGTACGTGGTCGCCTTGGTGGCGCTGAGGTACGGGACCTGGGCCTTGTCGAACAGCGCCGTGTTGTACCAGAGCGTGTTGTCCTGGCTCCAGTCCTTCACGATGCCGTAGATATCGCCTTTGCCGCTCTGCTTACCGTTCCAACGGAAGCCATTGTTGACCGGCTGCAAGTCGCTCTCCTTGAGCACCTTGCTCTTAGCCAGGTACGGCGTCAGATCCGTCGCGAGGCCGCGTGCATTGATGTTGGCGCTGCCGATGGCCGCGCCGATGGCGATGTCCGGTGGGTTCCCCGCGGCCAGCATGGTGTTCAGGCGGGTCGTGTCGGTGGCAATCACCTTGACCGTGATGCCCGGGTTCTGCTTCTGGAATTCGGCGATCTGGTCCTTGGACAGGTCCTGTGCGCCGGTCATCACCGTGAGCGTGGTGTTTGCCGGCGTGCTACTGGAGGTGCCGGCCGTGCATCCGGCCACCAGAGGTAGCGCCGCGGCCATGGCGATCGTCGCAAGGATGCCGCGACGGATGCCCTTTCTCGTCTTCATGTGAGCCTCTCATCTTTGAGTTGTGATCGCAGAGCAGTTCTTGTCTCTGCCGACAATCACCAGACGCTACCGTTGGGCGGGATCAGCGCCTAAAATTGTGCGCAAAAACATCCATACTTGAGAGGTGCGTGACGCGATGACGCGAGACCCTGACGGACGCAGCCGCGCCCGAATCGTCGATGTTGCTCAAGCCTCCGGCTATTCGGCATCCGTCGTCTCGCGAGTGCTGGCCGGCAAAGGTGACGTCACGGCCCAGACTCGGACGCACATCCTTGCCTCTGCGCACGAGCTCGGATATGAACGCCATGGCGAGCTCCGAGGCCGGCCCGCCGTTCCGCCCAAGCTCATCGACCTGACCTTCTTGTACTTCGACAACCCCTGGACCGCCCAAGTCATCGCTGGGGCCTGGAAGGCGGCCTCTGCACTCGGGTTCGACATCCTCCTGACCACCGAGCGGGATGATGAGAACGCCGATTGGGTCCGTCGCACCCAATCGCGCGGAGTCGCCGGCGCCATCATCTGCCAGATTCGGCCCACATCGGACGAACTACGCATGCTTGCCCGATCCCGGATTCCGATCGTCTTGCTAGACCCACGGTCCGACACCAGCGAAGCTGTCCCGACGGTCGGAACGGACGACCGCCAGGGCGGGTTCGACGCGGGCGAGCATCTTGCTGCGACACCGGCGACGCGATTCTTCGGTCTCGTCGGCACACCTCAGTACCGTTTCGGGCGCGCACGAATGGAGGGCTTCGTCGACGCGATCACGAGCTACCGGCCGGAAGCACCCATCGAGATCATACAGATCCCCTGGTCGCACTGGCACGCGATGCAAGCGGTCCTGCCCCTGCTGAAGGCGACGAACGAGACGGTAGGGATCTTCGCCTCGAACGATGCCATGGCCACAGGTGTCTACTACGCAGCCGCGCAAGCCGGGAAGGCGATCCCCACCGACGTTCAGGTTGTCGGTTTCGACGATGAGCCGACCTCACGCCTTCTCTCGCCGCCTCTGACGACGCTCAAGTATCCACTCCGTGAGGCTGCAGCCACCGCAGTCAATCTGATCGCCGACTCTGCGCGGGGCGTCGCAATGCCGACGGAACGCATCGAAGTACCGTCGCAACTCATCGTTCGCGGCTCCACACACATCGTTGACGGCTCTTAGCCTTTTTTTGCGCACATTCGGGCGCGAGAACGCGCCGCCATGCCATGTTGATCTCGCCCAGAGCCCACCGCCTGGGCGGATCACATCCGTGCATCATTCATCAAGGACGAAAGTGAGACACGAACCGATGAAATCGCTTCGCGCCATCTCAGCGCTCGCAACCCTCGCCATTGGGCTAGCGCCGCTGGTTGCACTCCAACCGGCAGCCGCCGATTCTACGACAACCCTGCGACAGGAGGCCGCTCACCAAGGCATCATCATTGGCTCCGGCGCCATCAACCCGGACTACCTGGACGAGCCTCAGTTCTCGCAGGTGCTCGCCGACCAGTTCAACAGCCTGTCGCCGGAGAACGAACTCAAGTGGCAGTTCAACGAACCCCAGCAGGGAGTCTTCGACTTCTCGCGGCTCGACAAGCTCGTGAACTTCGCACAGCAGCACAACATGAAGATGAAGGGTCATGGCCTGATCTCCGGCTGCTGCAACCCGCCATGGCTTGAGCAGATCACCGACCCGGCGAAGCTCAAGGCGGCGATGACCACCCACTTCGATGCTCTCATGCGGCGGTACGCCGGGAAGATCGACCGCTGGGACGTCATGACCGAGCCGTTCTCCATCGAGGGAGGCACCGGTCTGGAGCACAACTTCTTCTACAACGTTCTCGGCCCGAACTACATCGCTGACGCGTTCCGCATCGCTCACGCGGCCAACCCGCACGCGAAGCTCTTCATCAACGAGTCGCTTGTCGAGTCGTATCCGGCCAAACAGCAGGAACTCTACGACCTCGTCTCCAGCCTCGTCGCCCAGCATGTGCCCATCAGCGGCGTCGGGCTCGAGATGCACGAGACCCTGGTCGGCCCGGATCCGGGCGTGATCACGAACATCGTCAACTCATACAAAGCGCTCGGCCTGGATGTCGCGATCACGGAACTCGATGTGCACACATACGACCCCGTCAGCCAGGCGCAGATCTACGGTGACATCGTTTCGGAAGCGCTCAAAGCCGGGGTCAAAGACATCAACACCTGGGGCTTCACCGACGAGCACGCTTACACCTGGCTGCCCGGAGCTAAGCCGTTGATGTTCGATGAGAACTTCAACCCCAAGCCCGCCTACTTCGCCGTTCACGATGCGCTGCACAACTTTGTCTCCGACACCACCGGCCCACAGTTGTCGGGGCTTCCCGGCGACGTCGTCAACCAGGCCGATGGTTTGCACCTCGCGATCACTGCGAACGATCCCGAAAGCGGTGTGGCAAGTGTGACCGTCACGCTCGACGGCAAAACCGTGCCTGCGACGGGAAACCTGTCGCTGAGGCGGCCCGGCGAGCGAATCCTGACCGTCAAGGCCGTCAACAACGTCGGTTTGACGACCCGGACGTCAAAGACGATCCTCGTGGTACCAGCGGACCGTGCGACTGCGCCGCCGAGCCAGGGCACCCACAGCATCACCAGCCCCGGGAAACCCGGTCGTCAGCCCTGACGACCGAGCCTGATGGCGACCGCCCGCTGATGGCGCCGGGCTCCAGCGATAGTTGGTGCCCGGCGCCGTCCGCACTAGTCGATGCGTCGCACCGTCCAGGCCTGCTCCGGGCCGCCGGTGGCCGTCCAGGAGACGGTCGGGGCACCGTCCGCGGTCGACGCACCCGCTGTCGCCAGGTAACGACCGGTGCCGGTGTTCTTGATCAGATATGCCGACCCGCTTGGGACCACCGTCCAGAGCTGCTTCGCGGACCCGGTGGCCGGCTGCTGATCGACCACAACGCTGCTGCCGCCCGTGTACTCGTCAGTCAGGGCGAGGCCGGAGTTCGCGTTCACGATTTCGTATCCGCCCGTCACCGCGGTGAAAGTCCAAGCGTGCCAGGACTGGTTGCTGTACCAGTACTGATCCGCCTGCGTGCCCGCCGCGGTCGAACCGCCGGGGATCTCGAGGTACTTACTCAGGCCGTTTTGGAGAACGAACGTGCCCGAGGTGAGCGCGGGAAGCGCAGTCTGCGTCAGCGTCCAGTGCTGGTTCGCGCCTCCGTTGTCCGTCCACTGGTCCATCCCCGTGCCGTTGGCGGTCGAGAAGGAGGGATCCTCGAGAGGCAGATTGCTCTTGCGGTTGGTGATCGTGAATGTTCCATCGGTGCCTTGCACGACAGCCCACTCTTGGGCCGCGGAGCCCGCGACCCGCGCCTGCTGCTGCATGAGCGCCCCGTTGCTCGTGGACGCGCCGGCGACCGCCAGAACCTTTCCGCTGTTGACGTTCGTCAGCGTGAAGTACGAGTCGGGCTGCCGGTCGAACCGCCAGTTCTGTTCCGCTCCCCCGGTGGCCGGCCATTGGATGGCCTGCGCGCCATCCGCGGTCGACGCGCCACCGATGGCCAAGTCGAGGTGCGAAATGGCGTTGGCCAGCGTGTACGTCGCCCCGACCGACACGGCGGGTGCGACGTTATCGAGCGCATACTGGACGCTGTTGAGGGTGCTGCTGTCGTGGGACCCACCGCTCATCGTCATCACCGTCCCGCCGTCCGGGGTCACCATCAGCGACCGGCTGTAGCCGTAGGGGGCGTTCGACGCCTCGGACTGCCAGGAGCTGGCGGCTCCGCCCGCCGTGTTGATCAGCAGTGGCGTCTGCCCGCCGGCGCTGACGATGATCGTGCCGTTCGTTCCGCCGCTCGGCGTCCACGTCACGTACGGCTGACAGCAGGGGTGGGATCCGTCGGTCGGCAGGATCTGCTGCCCAGTGATGGAGTTGAAGTTCAGCGGATCAGTGCCGATCTTGTCGTAGACGGGACAGCTACCGCCCGTGGTCTGGCAGAGTTCGTACGTCATGATCCACTTGCCGTTGCTCATGGCAGCCACCGTTGTCATCCCCGGGCGGGCGGTTTGGGAGGGGTAGACCACGTCATCGACCGGCGCCGACCAGGTGATTCCGTCCGTCGAGGTCTCGTGATCGAGAAGCTGCGAGTGGGTGGCGTTCTGCCGCTGGTCGGAGAAGTAGACCACGATCTGACCTTGGTAGTACATGATGAACGGTTCCCAGACCGGGGTGTTCGGATCGTCGGTCAGTCCGGCTCCGCCCTTGGCGACCGAGCTCAGGAACGACCAGGTCGCACCGCGGTCGGTGCTGTCGAACAGGAGGATCTCCGTAGAGGCCTTGTTCGACGGGACGGACAACCCCGCTGCGAGGATCGTCCCTGCGGGAAGAGTGCCGACCGCCGCCGGCAGTTCGTAGAGGAACGGTTCCCACCGCATCCCATAGCCGTTCACGGTGTCGCTCACCTGCGAGAGCGACGACCACGACGCGCCGCCGTTGGTGCTCTGGTAGATGGGGAAGTACGGAGTGCTTGTCGTGTAGTTCTCCCAGGTCGCCAGAATGGTCCCGTTGGCGTCACCGTTGTGGTGGAGTGTTATTTCCCGCGGGTAGAGGGTGCCGGGCGCTTCGTATCCTGAACCGCTCGGTGCGAACACCGTCGTCGGAGCGCTGGTCTGTGCGGTCGCCGGCGCCCCTATGGTTCCCAGGGCGAGGACGGCCGCCGTCGTGGCTACGACGATCGCCGCCCTCAGTGACTTACTCGGAATGAACATCGTTGTTCCTTTCTCGTGCCTTCTCGGCGGTGGTGGTGGTGCTAGGCAGGTACGGCTCGTCGATCGCCTTCCTCGGTCGTCAGGTGGGCGAGCTGCGCGCTCGTCGACACGAGTCCGACTCCCGGCGATGGGATGACGGAGCTCAACTGGCCGGCGGTCGAGCCGGCGATGGTGTGCGGCCGGCCGTACGCACTGATGTCCACCGGCCGGGACGATCGGTTGATGAGGAACGCCGTCTCGGTGACGCCATCCGTGCGCACCGTCAGCTCGACATCGCCGCGGAGTTCGCGCGGCAGCTCGCTCTCGATGCCGCCGTCTCGCGTGAGACGCTCGATCAACCGTGCACGGCCGCGCTCGTCCAGGTCTGCGGAGACGTACGAGGCAGTGCCTGCCGAGACCGCACGCCGGGTGACGGCGGGATGGCCCGTCAGGTGGCCCTCGCTGTAACGGGCGAGCACGTTCACCGTCGGATCGGTGACATCCACCTGCTCCGTCCAGACTGTCGCGTGCGAACCGTCGTCCAGGAGCGTGCGTTCGCCCTCGAGCAGCGGCCGGATCTCCTGAACACGAATACCGAGCAAGTCGCGGAGCAGCCCGGGGTAGCCGCCGAGCCAGACGTGGTCGTTCTCGTCGACGATGCCGGAGTTGAATGTGACCAGCAGGTGACCGCCGGCCGCGGCGAACTCGATCAGGCGTTGCGCGAGCGCGTGAGGCATGACGTGCAGGGCGGGCGTGATGAGCACCTGGTAGTCCGCGAACGAACTCGCTGCGGGGAGCAGGTCGACGCGATGACCGGCGTCCAGCACCGCGCGGTGCCAGGCCTGCACCTCGTCCCGGTAGCGGAAGCGGGTCGTGTGATGGGAGTCCTGCTCGCTCGCCCACCAGGATTCCCAGTCGAAGAGGACGGCCACGGGGGCCGGCTTGCGGCGGGTTCCGGCGAGGCTGTCGAGTGCGGCGAGCGTCTCACCGAGCCGCGTGACATCGCGGAAGATCTCGGTGTCCTCTCCACCGTGCGGCACCATCGCCGAGTGGAACTTCTCGGCTCCTGCGCGCGACTGCCGCCACTGGAAATAGCAGACAGCGTCGGCGCCGTGAGCCACGTGGGTAAGAGCGTCGGCAGCCAGAGCGCCGTCCGCTTTCGCGCGGTTGACCGGCTGCCAGTTCACCGCGCTGGTGGAGTGTTCCATCAGGAACCACGGCGCGCCGCCGGCCAGACCGCTCGTCAGATTGGCGGAGAAGGAGAGTTCGTCGCGCGAGGTGGGTTTTGCCGTGGCGTAGTGGTCGTTCGAGACGAAGTCGACGTCCGCCGCCCAGTCGGCATAGTTCATGGCCTTGATGTCTTCCATGACCATGAAGTTCGTGGTAACGGGGATGTCCGGGCTCCACTGGCGGAGGACCGCGCGTTCGGCGCGGAGATGATCCTTCAGCGCGTCCGAGGAGAACCGTTTGAAGTCGAGCTGCTGACTGGGGTTGGGATGCGCGGCAGCCAGTCTCGGGGTGAGGATCTCGTCGAAGCCAGAGTAGCGCTGCGACCAGAAGGCGGTGCCCCAGGCGTGGTTGAGGGTCTGGATGTCGCCGTAGCGTTCGCGGAGCCAACGCCGGAATGCGTTAGTGGCGTCGGCGGAGTGATCCCAGGCGTTGTGGCAGCCGATTTCATTGCTGACATGCCAGGCCACGACGGCGGGATGGGAGGAGTACCGCTGCGCGAGCCTGGCGACGAGTTCGAGCGCATACTCTCGAAAGATCGGGGAGGTGGGACGCCAGTGCTGGCGGCCTCCGGGCGAGAGGATCTCGCCCCGCTCCGTCACGGGGAGGATCTCGGGATGCTTGGCCGTGAGCCACGGTGGCGGCGACGCGGTGGCGGTCGCGAGGTCCACCGAGATGCCATTCTCCTGGAGCAGGTCGAGGACGTCGTCGAGCCACTCGAAACTCCATTCGTCCTCGGCCGGCTGGAGCTGAGACCACGAGAAGATTGCGACCGAGACGATGTTGACCCGGGCTTGCCGCATCAGGCGTACGTCCTCCAGCCAGACCTCGTGTTCCCACTGGTCGGGGTTGTAGTCCGCGCCGAAAAGGAGCCTGGGTCCGCCCGTGGGGGTGGCGATCCAACGTGGGTCGTGCCGGCTGTCGGCCATGAGAGTTCCTTCGTGCTCGGGAATTCGGAGTGCGAGGTGAGCGCCGGGGTGTGGTCCCCAGCGCTCACCCGGAGTTACTTGTGGATCGTGAATCCCTGGCTGCTGCCGTAGGAGTCGAGGTTGTCCTGCCACGCCTTCAGCCCGGCGTTGAGGTCGCTCTTGGCGGCGTACGCCTTGCCGACCGTGTCCGCGAAGACGCTGTTGGCGTAGACCTGGAACGGCAGATACTCCCAGCCCTTCGCGACGTTCTTGGACGCGTCCACGAGGACCTTGTTGATCTGCTGGCCACCGAAGTATGAGGGAGCCTCGTTCAGGAAGCTGCTCGCGTTGAGCTGCGCCGTCGTCGACGGGAAACCGCCGCTCTTCAGGAACACGTCGATGCTGGAGTCGGAGCTGTTCAGCCACCGGAGGAAGGCTGCGGCGAGCGCGGGGTTCTTAGACTGCTTGGTCACGGACTGGGCGCTTCCGCCGTTCTCAGAGGTGACCGGTGAACCGTCGTAGCTGGGCAGCGGGGCTACTCTCCACTTGCCGGCTCCATCCTTCACGGAGCCTTCGAGAATGCCGGGCATCCAGGCTCCGGTGACGATCGTTGAGAGCGTGCCGTTGTTGAGCGCCTTGAACCAGTCGTCGCTCCAGGTCGGAATCGGCGAGACGAGGCCCGGCTCCACGAGCTTGTTCCAGGTGTCGGCCCACTTCTTGGTGCCGGGATCCTGGAGGTTGATCGTGACGTTGGAGCCGTTGGTCTTGTACGGATGTCCGCCCGCCTGCCAGATCAGCGGCTGCGCGTAGCCGGGGTCGCCCGCGTCGTTCGTGATGAACTTCGACGGGTCGGCCTGGTGGAGCTTGGCAGCGTCGGCGATGTACTCGTCCCACGTCTTGGGGACGGTGAGACCGTACTGGTCGAAGATCGCCTTGTTGTAAAGCAGGACCATGGGCCCGGAGTCCTGCGGCAGACCGTAGAGCCCCTTGTCGATGTTGACGGCGCTCCAGGTGGAGGCGGTGTACTTGTTCTGCAGGCTGCCGAGCCCGTACGAGTTCAGGTCGCGAAGCCCGCCGGAGAGGGCGAACTGCTGGAGAGCGTAGTACTCGACCTGCGCCACGTCGGGCGCCCCACTGCCGGCCTTGATCGCGTTCTGGAGTTTCGTGTACTCGTCAGTCGCGGTGCCGGCGTTGACGACCTTCACCTTCACGCTGGGGTACTGCTTCATGAACGCGTCGGCCTGGGCTTGGCCAGACGGCGTCCAGGTCCAGTACGTCAGCTCGCCGCCCTTCTTGAGGGCTGCATCGAGTTCGGATGCGGACCCGCCGCCGGCGCTGGTGGAACCGGCACTGCAAGCAGACAGGGCGATCGCCGACAGCGCAGCGACGGCGAGTGCTGTGAGAGCACGGCCGCGGCGCGTGCCTTTCCGGATGTTGAACATGTGTTTCCTTTCACTTCGTTGTGGAGGGGCAGGTCCCTCGCTGTTCGAGAAGGATCAGTGCGGCGTCGGGCAGTGTTCTCGGGTCACTGCTTGACGCTTCCAGCGCTGAGGCCGGACTGCCAGTAGCGCTGCAAGAAGAGGAAGACCAGGACGATCGGGATGATGGTGATCAGCGATCCCGTGATGACGAGGTTGTAGATCGGCTCGGCGCCGACGCCTCTGGCCTGAGTGCTCCACTGATTCAGGCCCACCGTGAGCGGGTACCAGGTGGGATCGCTGAGCATGATCAGGGGGAGGAAGTAGTTGTTCCAGGTAGCGACGATGGAGAACAGCGCCACGGTGACCACTCCCGGAGTGAGGAGCTTGAGCGAGATCGTGAAGAAGGTGCGTATCTCGCTGGCGCCGTCGAGGCGTGCTGCCTCCAGCAGCTCCGTCGGAACGGAGTCGATCGTGTATACCCAGATCAAATAGAGCCCGAAGGGGGTGATCAACGACGGGATGATGATCGACCACGGCGTGTTGGTCAGGCCCATCTGGCTGAAGAGCAGGAATGTCGGAACGGCCAGAGCGGTTCCGGGGACGGCGACAGCGCCGAGCACGACGGCGAAGTACGCCTTCTTGCCGGGGAACTTGTATTTCGCGAGCCCGTATCCCGCGAGTGTCGCGAGCAGCGTCGCTCCGCCTGCGCCGACCACGACATAGAGCAGGGTGTTGCCCAGCCAGCGCAGGAAGATGCCGTCCTTGTACGTGAACGTCTCGACGATGTTGTCCCAGAGCGCGAACTTGCTGCCGAAGCTGAGACCGAACGTGCTGAACAGATCGGCCTGGGTCTTGCCCGCGTTGATCACCAGCCAGATCAGCGGGACCAGGGCGTAGATGAGGAACAGCAGCATGATGATCGTCAGGACGATCGATTTACGGGGGCGCGCGAACGAGTATGGCTTTCGCGCCTTCGGGGAGATGGTGCGGATCGTGGAGGTCATCGATCTTCCTTCCGGGTGCCGCGCAACTGCACGACGTAGGCGATCACCGCAGTGATGACGCCCATCACAATGGCGACGGTCGCCGCGTAGTTGAACTGCTGCCCGGCGAACGACAGGTTGTAGGCGTACAGATTCGGCGTGAAGTACGACGAGATCGCGTTGTTCGCCAGCGGCTTCAGCACGTTGGGCTCGTTGAACAGCTGGAAGCTTCCGATGATCGAGAAGATCGTCGCGATCGCGATCGCTCCGCGCGCCGCCGGCAGCTTGATCGCGCGGATCACTTGGAACCGGCGCGCGCCATCGATCTCGGCGGCTTCGTAGAGCTCGGCGGGGATGGTCTTCAGCGCCGAGTAGAAGATGAGCATGTTATAGCCCACGAACTCCCAGGTGACGATGTTGCCGATCGAGGCGAGGATCCACTGCCCGCTGAGCGGTTGCAGCACCTCGCTGCCCAGGAAGTGGTTGATGTTGGCCGTCAGGCCGAAGTTGTTGCCGTACATGAAGCCCCACAGCAGGACGGCGACGACGGCCGGAACGGCATACGGAAGGAAGATCAGCATCCGGAACACGCCGCTTGCGTACAGGCGCGCCCCGTCGATCGCGAGCGCGGCCACCAGGGCCAGGATCAGCATGATCGGCACCTGGACGACGAGGAACAGCAGGACGTGGCCGAACCCGTCCCAGAACTGCGGATCGCTCAACGCGAGGACGTAGTTCTCCAGCCCGACGAAGGCGTTCCCGCCGATGAGCTTGTTCTGGAACAGGCTCAGATACAGCGCGTACCCCAGGGGAGCGATGAACACCAGGACGAAGACGGCGGCGAAGGGCGCCGTGAACTGCCAGCCGGCCCACTCCCTTCTCGCCTTCCGCGGTGTGGTCCGGGCAGTGGCTGCGATGCCGCTACGTCGCTCTTCCTGAATGGCCGTCATGCGCGTTCCTCCTCGAACTCCTCGCGAAGGACACGGACGTCCCACGCGTTCAACTCCAACTCGTCGCCACCGCTGATCTCCGCACCGCTGACGGCATCCGTGACAGCCGACGAGACGACGAGCGTTCGCCGCTCCCAGCCCCAGTTGAAGACGAACCAGATGCGGGCTCCCTGCGCGGTCCCGGACGACACCGTCACCTGGTGTGGCGCGTTCAGGAACGGCGACAGCGGAGGCGTGGCCACAGCAGTGGTGAGCACGCTCGCCGCGAGGGCGGCGTCGGGCACAGTTCCGACGACGGTGATGCGCCCCTCGCCGTGAACGTTGCTCGTGACGGACGCGAAGTCGCCGAATCGTGGATGCGCATAGCGAGCAACCGACTCAGCACCGGTCGAGACAAGTCCGTCGGCCCACAGTGTGCCCTGAGCGTCCGCAGGGATCCCGGATGCGGGGTCGGAGTCAATGTCGACGGGCGCGTCGAGGGTGGAGAACTCCTCGTACATCACCCCCGCGGCCTCTGCCAGCCAGGCCGGAGCGACCTCCACCCGCGCGCGGGCCTCGTCGTCGGCGTATGCCGTGCGGGGGCCCAGCAGGAGGTGGCCGCCGGCTGCTGCGTACTCGCGGAGCAGAGCCAGGTCGTCGTCGGTGCTGATGTACATCCCGGCGGCGATGAGAACCGGGAACCGCCGGGCGAGCTCACGGGCTCCCGCCTCCCGTGCCTGCTCGACATGCAGGATGCGGACCTGTCGTCCCGCGTCGAGCGCCCCGCGGTAGAACGCATCCACGAGGTGCTCATACGAGTCGTCGGCGTCGCCGAGAGCGAACGGCGGCATGAACTGCAGTGCGTACCGGCTCGGGTTCGACCAGAGGATGACGACCTCGGCGTCGGGGACGAAGCCGTCGAGTGACGAGCCCAATTCCGTGAGTTGCGCGCCGATCTCGCTGACTTCCGCGTAGACCCGGCCGGGCACGAGGCTGTGCGGGAGCACTCCTCCCCAGTACGTTTCTGCGCCGTACGGCAAGGTGTGCCAGTGCCAGTACTCGATCATGGCCGCGCCGCGGGAGATG